>NZ_JBYZMQ010000004.1:0-270128 GCF_058216355.1 Pontibacter sp. GD13 | reverse complement strand
CCTTCTTCCCTAAGAAAATCCATGCCGTAACTGCCAAAGGGTTCATCCTCAAACTTATCCTCTTTATATTTGCCTATACATTAAATCAAATCATCCAATAACTCGCAACTTGAGTTAATTAATATAACTATTCCAGATACAAATATCTTAAACTGCTCTAAACAGAAATTTAATTGTAAAAATTCTCCATTAACGACACCGTACAATTACAAAGATTTCGGCCCCACTTCCCTATATAACCTATACGTACCCTGCCGTTTTTGTGGGCGACTGGCATACGTTACCCAAATTTTCGCCGTTATTTTGTAGCGGCTGCGGGGTAAATCATGTTTATAAAAAATAAGCGTAACTTTGTCTAGCGCGTGCGGCCTCTTTGCGGGGTTGGCGCTTGGTACACATTTTTATTCTGATTGAAAAACACTTACTAAGATCAGGATTCTTGAAAAGGCGGAAAGCATGATAATTAAAGAGGCAAAGTTTTTGATGAGTAATACCAAAGTATCGCTGTGCCCGGCGCCAGATAAGCCGGAGTATGCTTTCATTGGACGCTCAAACGTTGGCAAGTCGTCGCTGATCAATATGCTTACCGCACAGAAGGGTTTGGCAAAAACGTCTTCTTCGCCGGGAAAAACGCAACTGATCAACCATTTCCTGATCAACGATGCCTGGTATTTAGTCGATTTGCCAGGGTATGGCTATGCAAAGGTGAGTAAAAGTTCGCGCGACGACTGGAAGAAAATGATCAACTATTACTTCCTGAACCGCGAGAACCTGACGTGTGTATTTGTCTTGATAGATTCCAGGCACGAACCCATGAAGCCAGACCTTGATTTTATTACTTACCTTGGTAACATGGGAGTTCCGTTTGCCATTGTTTTCACAAAGCTGGATAAGCAGTCATCCGTTAAAACAGACTCAACAATAGCCGCTTATACCCGTAAATTGCGTGAGACCTGGGAAGAGCTGCCCCCTATGTTCCGTACTTCGGCCGAGAAAAAAACGGGCCGGGAGGAGTTGCTGGCCTATATTGAGGAGATAAATGCACAAATGCAGCAACAGTAAGCGGCGGGCAGATTAATTTGCAGGAGCTCTTTTAAATGAAGTAGAATTTTAACCTTAACCCTTATGAAAACTAGATTATCCTTTTTGCTGGTTGTGTTTGCTTTTGCAGCCCTCACGGCTGCAGCCCAAACCAGCGAGACGAAGAAAGACGAGAAAAAAGAAGAAGCCAAAGTGTGGACGCCTGAAAAGACCCCCCCTGCGGCTGAATACTACGCTGGTGGCGTGGAGGAAATGTACAAGGCTATTTATAAAGAGCTGCAGTACCCTGTGCTGGCCAAGCGTAACCGTGTACAAGGCGATTGCATTATTGGGTTTACCATCAATGAGGACGGCTCTACCTCCGATTTCAAAGTGATCCGGAATGCCGGTGCCGGCACCGGCGAAGAAGCCCTGCGCGTGGCCAGGCTGCTTAAATTCAAAGCCCCAGGGTTTAGCGTTAGCGGCAGTATCCCAATCGTTTTTAAACTATAACAAAACAGTTTATACTTTATTATGCCTATTGATTTAAGACAAGTTGCAGCCATTTCTGGCTTCGGTGGCCTTTACCAGATCGTAAAGCCTACGCGCACAGGTGTTATTGTGGAGAGCTTTGAGGATACCCCGAAGACGATGGTAGCGCAGGCGCGCCACCGGATGTCTCTGCTGGACGAGATCTCTATCTACACCACCGATGACGAGGGAACCGTGCCTTTGGCGGAGGTTTTCGAGCTCGTTCATAAGAAGTTCGGCGATGAGTTGCCCCTAAGCGAAAAACCAAGCAACGAAGAGTACAAAGCCTTTATGACAGCGGTGCTCCCAAACTACGATGATGACCGCGTTTATGTGTCTGACATGAAGAAACTGGCAAGCTGGTATCTGATCCTCAACAAATTTGTAGGTTTTGAGGGTGAGGAGCAGGAAGCCGTTGAAACAGCGGCAGATGAACCTGAGAAAGCGAAAAAAGCAGCCAAGCCTGCCAAAAAGAAGAAGTAATCTGCAATAAAGAAAGGACGCCCTCCAGCAATGAAGGGTGTCCTTTTTATTTTAAGAAAGTATAAACGCTGCCTTATACTTATTTATGCAACACCCGCCTGCCCTTGTAGCCAACGCAAGCAGCCAGCTGCAAAAGCTGTTCGACGTGGACAACCTGCCATTAAACAACCTGGAGGCGCTTGAGTTTAAACTCGCCCGGGTCGTGCTTCACTTGCTGCAGTCAGACCTGAACCGGCTCCTGCACATTCTGTACCGCATCGATGTGGATGAACAGCGGGTAAAGGAGGCCATGACCGCGGATGACTCAGAAATAATTGCCGAACGCGTTGCCCGGCTTATCATCAAGCGGGAACTGCAAAAGGCTGCGCTGCGGCTGCGCTACAGTTAAGTATATTATACCGCTACCTCGGCTTTGATAAACTCCTCCACCTTGTCCACCATGTCGGAGGAGCCGATCACCAGCGGGCTGCGTTCGTGCAGGTCAGTCGGCTCTAACTCCAATATACGCCTGGAACCCGTGGTGGCCTTACCCCCAGCCTGCTCCACAATATATGCCAGCGAGTTGCATTCGTACATCAGGCGCAGTTTGCCGCTAGGCGATTTGGCAGTAGCCGGGTAAATGTAAATACCACCTTTCAACAGGTTTCTGTGGAAATCAGCCACCAACGAGCCAATGTAGCGGGCCGAGTAATCCTGTTCTTTGCAGTAATTAAGGTAATTTTTGATGCCCTCCGGAAATGTGTTGGCGCAGCCTTCGTTACAGGAATAAACACAGCCGGTTTGCGGGGTGGTGATATTAGGGTGCGAAAGGAAAAACTCGCCAAGCGATGGATCATACGTAAAGCCGTTCACGCCATGACCTGTGGTGTACACCATCATTGTGGAGGAGCCGTAAATAACGTAACCGGCACCTACCTGGCGCGTACCATTCTGCAGGCAGTCTGCCAGCGTGCCTTCCATACCCGGCTCAGATGTTCTCCTGTAAATAGAGAAGATCGTGCCTATCGAAACGTTTACGTCAATGTTAGAAGAACCATCCAACGGGTCTATGGCCACGATATATTTGCCTTTTACATTACCCGTGTGGATGATGGCCTCTTCCTCCTCGGAAATAATGGCACATACCTCGCCCCCGTTGCGCAGGGCCCTTATAAATCGGATATTCGCGATCACATCGAGCTTCTGCTGCTCCTCGCCCTGCACGTTCTGGTTGCCGTATGCCCCGGTAACATCCAGCAGGCCTGCCCGGTTAATCTCACGGTTCACAATTTTTGCCGCCAGGGCTATATCGCGCAGCAGCTGCGACAACTCTCCGGTAGCGTACGGAAAGTCCTCTTGTTTTCTCATTATAAACCTGTCCAGGGTGGTGCCTACAGGCAATGCGAGCTTATCATTCATAAATTAAAGATTAATCCTTCTACAAAAATATCAATTTTAGGCAATATTACGAACTATACATATTTTTACGTCACATGAGCACAAACAGGATGAAAGTATACAAGTTTGGCGGCGCTTCTGTGAAGTCAGCCGAGGCATTCAGAAATCTTGCCCATATTGTAAAGACCCAGGGCGGCCAAAGCCAGTTGCTTGTGGTGGTGTCGGCAATGGGCAAAACGACCAATGCCCTGGAGCAAATCCTTGCGCTGGCTTATCGCCAGCAGGACTTTAGAGCCGACCTCCAGGCCTGCCAAAGCTATCATCAGAACGTACTGCACGATTTGTTTCCTGCTGCCTCCCATCCGGTGCATGCGCGGGTGCAAGGCCTGTTTGCACAGCTGCAGCAGGGGTTGCAGGCGCTATCCCCTGGGGCTTCCTACGATAAAAGCTATGATCAGATCGTGAGTTTTGGAGAAATGTTTTCCTCTACCATCCTGCATCACTATTTACAGGAGCAGGAGTTGCCCAACACCTGGCTAGACAGCCGTGCCTATGTGAAAACGGATGACAACTGGCGAGAGGCCAGGGTAGACTGGGCATTAACAGAGCAGCTGATCAACCGCGATCTACCGGCTATACTTGATCAGCAACTCATCGTAACGCAGGGCTTTTTGGGCGGCACCAGTACCGGCAGTACCACTACGCTGGGCCGTGAGGGGTCTGATTTTAGTGCCGCTATTTTTGCTTACAGCCTCAACGCCAACCAGATGGTTATCTGGAAAGATGTGGAAGGCCTGATGAATGCAGACCCGAAGTATTTTGCTGATACCGTGTGCTACCCTGAGATATCGTACCAGGAAACCGTGGAGATGGCCTACTACGGCGCCTCGGTTATTCACCCGAAAACGATCAAACCACTGGCAAATAAATTAATCCCGCTTTATGTAAAGTCGTTTTTAAACCCCACAGGCAAGGGCACCCTGGTTTGCGACTGCCGCTTTGAAAAAGTTGCGCCTGCATATATCATAAAAGAGAAGCAGTGCCTGCTATCTTTTAGCGTGAAGGACTTTACCTTTATCTCCGAAAAAGCACTGAGCAACATTTTTCATGTGCTGTCGGAACTGCGCATGAAGATAAACCTAATGCAAAATTCCGCAATCTCGTTTTCCGTCTGTACAGATTATCACGCAGATAGGATTCAGCAGCTCTTGGAAGCACTACATGACCAATTCGCTATTTACTATAATACAGACCTTCGCCTTTTTACCATAAAAAATTATGATACTGCAAGCATAAAGAATATATTAGCAGGCAAGGAAGTATTACTGGAGCAACGAACCAGGCATACTTTTCAGATTATTTGCAGATAACCACCTGCATATCAATGGCTTATATAATATTGGCAAATTTATAATTATTTTAATTTTGATTATATATTAAATAATACTATATAATCTAAACCCTTTTTTTAAATTTGCATAATAATATATTAAACTTTTACTTTTACCGCTTATTTTACCATGTATGCAAAAGCCTGAAAAACTTACCCTTACTTTTGTGCTTAAGCTAGTGGTGCTTTCCTTGCTGTTACTGGTAGGCGTCTGGATGAAACAAGGCACTGTGCCCTATGCAGCAAGTGTTCGTAACACATCCGGCCAGGTTATTCCAACAGGAGCAACTATAGGCCCGGACACTGCAAGCCAGTCACAGCCCTATCCCAAGGCAATACACGCCAAATTCGCCAACCTATCTTCTATTTAAGCATAGAAACCTTTAATTGCGGCACTGCTTTTTCCTGGTTTACCGAAAAACTGTAACTTGGGCGTTTTACACCTCAAGAAAAGTAAACGTATGGAATTTATACTTGTCACCCCCCAGGCCCAGCCGCATGTTGCGCTGATTCAACTCAACCGCCCCAAAGAACTGAATGCCCTGAACCTACAGCTGATGGGAGAATTGCGTGATGCCCTGAAGGAACTGGACGATGACGAGCAGGTGCGCGCCATTGTGATCACGGGCAATGCCCGCGCTTTCGCGGCAGGGGCCGACATTAAGCAAATGGCCGGCAAAACTGCCATCGACATGCTGAACGTAGACCAATTCTCTACCTGGGATCAGATTCGTAAAACCAAGAAACCGATAATCGCGGCTGTTTCGGGCTTTGCCCTGGGGGGCGGCTGCGAACTGGCCATGACCTGCGACATGATCGTAGCCTCTGAAACCGCCATGTTCGGGCAGCCTGAGATCAAGATCGGGGTGATGCCCGGCGCCGGCGGCACCCAACGCCTGACCAAAGCCATTGGCAAAGCGAAAGCCATGGAAATGGTGTTAACGGGCAAGTTTATCTCAGCCGATGAAGCCGAGAAGCAAGGCCTGGTTAACCGCGTGGTGCCCGTAGAGCTCTACCTGGACGAAGCCTTTAAATTAGCCGGTGAAATAGCAAAGATGTCGCCGGTGGCTACCAAGCTTGCCAAAGAGGCTGTTAACAGGGCCTTTGAAACGCAACTGGACGAAGGCCTGCATTTTGAGCGCAAGAACTTCTACCTCTGCTTCGCCTCCGAAGATCAGACAGAGGGCATGAATGCGTTTGTAGAGAAACGCAAACCAGACTTTAAGGGGAAATAGCCCGGGGCTGTTGCCTTAGTGCGCTTGCCTGTGCGGGACTTCAGCGGTTTCTGGAATTAACTTTTCATCTATCGGTTTATCACCTTACCTTTGTGGCACTATTCCTAAACGCAGCATGCGTCTGGGTTAATACAGTACAGCGAATAAACGACACGCTTTACAAGTGCAAGCAGGAGCTGATTGCTTGCAGGCGCTGCGCCGCCGTAATGTGGCGCACGAACATTAGTTTTGCTACCACACGAGCATTCAGAACAAAAAGCATTACCAATTTAATAAATAGATTTTCAAATTTTAAAAGTATAGGAACATGGCAGTATTGGTTGGCAAAAAAGCACCCGCTTTTAAAGCAACAGCCGTAGAAAACGGCGAATTTGTAGAAGATTTTTCATTAGAGCAGTACCTGGGCAAGAAACACGTTGTTTTCTATTTCTACCCAATGGACTTCACGTTTGTGTGTCCGACAGAGATCATCGCCTTCCAGGACAGGATGGAGGAGTTTGAGCGCAAGGGCGTGGCCGTGGTTGGCTGCTCTACTGACTCTCATTTCTCGCACTTCGCCTGGCTGAACACGCCACGCGAGAAAGGCGGTATTGAAGGTGTAAATTATCCGCTGGTTGCGGATGCGGCCAAAACAATTGCGTCGAATTACGATGTTTTAGCCGGACACTACGAGTATAACGATGAAGGTGAGATGATCTTTGTGGGAGGCCCTGTGGCGTACCGCGGTCTTTTCCTGATAGACAAAGAAGGCATCGTTCGCCACCAGGTGGTTAACGACATGCCGCTTGGCCGCTCCATAGACGAGGCACTGCGCATGGTGGATGCCCTGCAGTATTTCGAGGAGAAAGGCGAAGTTTGCCCTGCCAACTGGTCGGAAGGCAAAGAAGGCATGCACGAGACACACGAAAGCGTTTCTAACTACCTGGCTAGCGCAAGCGTGTAACACCGCTTTGTTAGCTTAACAGCTCTAACGCCCCGGCCCTGGCTGGGGCGTTTCTGTTTTACACCTGCTTTGTAAGCAGCAGCGCATCCGCTGAAATTTTAACAGGCCGTGTGCTGCGCTAGCTTTTTAAGTTTAGTGCCTGCTTTTTTATGGGTTTCAGGCTTAGTGCCCTATTGCCAGCCTCAAGCTTTTTTCAAAAGCACAGTAAGTATCCGGGGTAAGCCGTTTCTGTCAGCGGCATCAAAAAACTCGTTAACGTCCACCAACACCAGTCCATGCTGGCTGGCTTCCTGTACAAAATCAGACAGATGATGGGTAAAACAGGTTACCTCCTGTCGCCCTGTTTCGGTATCAAACCTGGCTTTTGTTCCGGAATATTGTTTAAAGGGATGCAGTTCGCCGATATATACATGCCCGCCTGGTTGCAGCACACGTACAGTTTCCTCAAAAACAGGGGCAAGGTTTTCGATGTGCTCTAACACCAGGCTAAAGCTTACCAGGTCGAACTCCGCTTCACTAAACCCCCAGTGCCGGGTGATGTCGGCCTGTACAAACGTCACGCGGTCAGTGCTGATTTTCTCTTTGGCCTTTGCCAGCATTTTTTCAGAAAGGTCTACGGCAGTTACTTTCGCAGCCTGCTCTAAAAGCCAGGTGGTGTTTTTACCGGTTCCACAACCAATTTCCAAACAAATCTTAAAGGGTACGTCAGCCAAAACTTCCTTCAGCGCCACACCCTCCAGATCGCGGGTTCGGTTTTTATTGGAGTCATATTGAGATGCCCAACTATTGTAAGCTTGTTGTATGCTCATTTTTTAGGTTTTTGAGATTTATTCTTTTCTAACTGACTAGCGCGCCAATCCCTAAAAGAATGCTTATCCGGTGTTCCGTTATGTTCTAAAGCTCTTTCAGCATCCAGATGTTACAGGCAAAATGCCCGGAGTTGCCCAGTGCATGGGGCAAAGGCCTGAAGCCCGATTTCTCATACATACTTACCGCTTTCGCCAGTTCCGGAAACGACTCCAGGTATAGTTGCTGGTACCCCAGCGCTTTGGCCGCGGCTATACTTTGCTGCAGCAGTTGTTTGCCGAGTCCTTTTCCGCGTGCGTTTTGCGCCATGTAAAACTTAACCAGTTCGGCACAGCCCGCAGGCAAGCCATCCGTCGGAAAAACGCCGCACCCCCCCACGATCACCCCCAGCTGCTCCGCCACAAAATAGGCGCTACCAGGCTGCTGGAAAAGGCTAAACAGGTCATCTGTAGTAGGATCGGTGTACACGGTGCCGGGCCTGTCAATGTTAAACTCTCTGAAAACCTCACGGATCAGACTTGCCAATACGGCATTGTCTTCCGCTTTGATGGGGCGTATGGTGATGTGCATGGGTAATAACAGAATTCTAAAATGATGGTTGCATGCCGCAGCAGGCATTTACCTGGCCAAATATAACAGATAGCCCGAACCTATAGCGCCCTATGCCTTACAAAGTATAGCTACTTTAGAAATTATCGCTGGGCAATACCTTATCTTTGCAGGATAAGCCGGCCACAAACCTACACGTGCATATTGCCCGAAGCAATTAGGGAAAGACGCATGTTAGGGCTCATGGCTTGCCTAACCGCTGGACCACACTTGCTAAACTTGAAGTTACTTTACGACATCGGGCTGAAAACCTACGAAGCAGCTGTTGCCCTGGCAGCACCATTTCATCATAAGGCCAGGCTGATGAGGCAAGGCCGGAAGCACCAGTTTGAGCACATGCAGCCCACCCTGGAAGGCAACCAGGCACCGGTGGCCTGGTTTCACTGCGCCTCCTTAGGGGAGTTTGAGCAGGGCCGGCCAGTCATGGAAGCATACAAAGCTGCTTATCCTGCTCATAAAATCCTGCTTACCTTCTTCTCGCCCTCCGGGTACGAAGTTCGCAAGAACTACACAGGTGCAGATTACATTTTTTATCTGCCCATAGACAGCGCGGCCAACGCAGCACGTTTCCTGGACATCACAAAGCCGAAACTGGCTGTGTTTGTAAAGTATGAATTCTGGCATTATTACTTGCTGGAGCTGCAACAGCGGCACGTTCCCATACTTTCGGTGTCTGCCATTTTCCGTTCGGATCAGGTTTTCTTTAAACCATACGGCGGCTTTTACCGCAACATGCTGCGCCGCTTTACGCAGATCTACACCCAAAACCAACCCTCGCTGCAGCTACTGCAAAGCATCGGCATAAGCCAGGTAAGCATTGCCGGCGACACCCGTTTCGATAGGGTGCTGCAAACCGCTGCCAGTGTAAAAAGAATCCCTTTGGTGGAGGCTTTCACGGCTGGCCGGCAGGTGTTTATAGTAGGCAGCAGCTGGCCCGCCGACCTGGATGTATTGTTGCCGCTTATACAGAAGTATAAAAAAAGTATAAAATTCATTATTGCGCCACACGAAGTAAATGAGGCAAGTATAACTGCTGTGCTACAGGCCCTGGGCAACGAGGCAGTACGGTTCTCGGAAGCCGCCGATACAACGGTTGCCCGGCATAGCGTGCTGGTAATTGACAATGTGGGCATGCTTTCGGCGCTGTACAGCTATGGCACCTACGCCTACATTGGCGGGGCCTTCGGCAAAGGCCTGCACAACACCTTAGAGGCCGCGGTTTTTGGGCTACCTTTGTTCTTCGGCCCAACTTACGCTAAATTCCAGGAAGCCGTTGACCTGGTAGCACTGGGCTGCGCTTTTCCGGTGCACGATTCCAAAGAACTGCTGCAGGCCTTCGAGGCTGTGCACCATACCCCCGAAAAGCACCTGCACATAACAGAAACCGAAAAAAATTACGTAGAAAAACAGGCAGGCGCTACTGCCCTGATCATGGCTGACATAAAGCGTTTGTTTAATTCATAGGGATGAAAGGAGTTGTAGTAAAATCGACGGGGTCGTGGTACCTGGTGCGCGATGGGGACGGGAAGTTGCACCGGGCACGCCTGCGCGGCAAGTTCAAGCTAAAAGGCATGAAGGTAAGCAACCCGCTTGCCGTGGGCGATAAGGTGGAGTTTGATGTAGAGACCACGGGCGAAGATACCGCCGTGATCCATAATATTCAGGACCGGGAGAACTACATCATCCGGCAGTCGACGCACAAAACCGCTTACGCGCACATTATAGCCGCTAATTTAGACCAGGCGCTCCTGATCGCCACCCTGGCATCGCCGCGCACCTCCTTCGGGTTTATAGACCGCTTTTTGGTTACCGCTGAGGCTTATGACATTCCGACTACCATCATTTACAATAAAACCGACATGTATGATTCGGAGATGCAGGACTACCAGCGCCAGATCAGCCACATGTACGGGCAAATCGGGTATAGCAGCCTGGCGGTTTCGGCCAAGAGCAACGAGGGCATAGAAGCACTTACGGCATTGTTAAGCGGCAAGACCACCCTGCTTTCGGGACACTCCGGTGTAGGTAAATCCACGCTTATTAACCTGATCGTGCCGGACCTGGAGCTAAAGACTGCCGAGATCTCCGGATTCTCCGACAAAGGGGTGCACACCACCACCTATGCTGAAATGTTTGAGGTTAGCCCGGATACGTATATCATCGATACACCGGGCATCAAAGAGCTGGGTATAGTGGATATTCCGGCGGCTGAACTGGGCCATTATTTCCCTGAGATGCGCGATCGCCTGAACCAGTGCCGCTTTAACAACTGCACGCATTACAACGAACCGGGCTGCGCTATTGTAGAGGCCGTACGCCACAACAACATTTCGCTTACCCGTTACGAAAGCTACCTAAGCATGCTACAAGGTGCTGATAACAGGAAGTAACCCTGACCGCTAAAACTGGCTTAGTAGCAGTAGCTTTAAAAAATTCAAAACCCCCACAGGTACAGCACCTGTGGGGGTTTTGTCTTGAGCCTTTAACCTTAGGCAGGTAATTTTTTTTGGGTTTTGCTTAAAAGTTGTAGTTGAGCCCGATTGCCACAGACTTTGCTCTTTCTGCATAATAACTATAGCCTTGCAGGTCTTTGTACAGTAAATTCCCTTTGCCGTAAACCTCAAAACGCGGGCTTAGCTTATAGTTAAGCACTAACCCAGCTGTTGCCAACACATAAATACCATCATCATGTGCATCATAAGTATCTTTGGTTTTCCCTTCAAAAGTTTCTGATTCATGTTGATTAACCTCACCAAATACGGGTATTATAGAGGCTGTGACGTAAACGTTTAACCGCCTGTCCGGATTAAAAGGGGTATACTGCACAGTAAGTGGAACAGCTATCCCAATGTTATCCCTACTGCGATTATAATAGACAATAGTATCATTATAACCATAATAGATACTTGAAATACCACTCTCTTTATCCCTGCCATAGCCTACGCCTACCTGTAAATTCATTCTCCTGCTTAACCGATAGCCCAGATTAAGGTGAGCGTAAGGAGCAACACTTCCTCTTACTTTTGTAGACAAATTACCGATAGAATAAGCGATAGTTGTAAGCTCAATACCTGCATAAAATTTCTTATTTGCTGATGAGTCTGCTGCCACGGGTTTTTGCGCCATAGCTGAAAATGTTAGAGAGAATAGTAGGATAGTTAAAATATATACTTTCATAAAAATTTAAAATTTTAATAGAGCTGTGCAGCTTCATGCTTATTAAATTTATGAGCTGCAGAGCCCTACGTTATTTACAAATACTAATTACGTTTCACACAGAAATAAATAAAGTCGCCACCAGCTCCTTCATTTAAGTCACCTGGTATTTTTTCCCATCCTGCAGGAGGTTGAATTGAAGAGCTATTACCATAAAGTACCCCAACTTCTTTAACTATTGCTTTTGTAGTCGAGCACTTTTCTTGGTATGCAAAAATATATTTACCACTAGCTCCATCATTCAGGTCTGGTATATGGAATCCAAATGCATCTTTAACCTCAATAGGAGGCGAGCATATCCCATTAGGCCATCCTTCAAATCCATTGTTCAGCGTGGATGCCTTTACAATAATATCTTTTACAGGCACATCCCTTCCTGATATAGAGCTGTTTACCCAAGCACTTGAGCCGGAGTCAGAGCCTTGTACGTCATCTGGCTCACGGGTAAAACATAGATAAATGTACTTACCACCGGCTCCTCTGTTTAAATCCACAGGTATTTTATAATAACCAGGTAAATCGCTTGTACCAATAGTGGATGAACTACCTTTTATTACTTTTAAATCATAAATTGAATTATCAGTAGCGTAATAATTATAGCTTGCAGTTATCTCTGCACTGTGTCTGAAATTAGAAGTTATTGTGGTACCACCACCCCCTCCACCACCACAGCCATAACACGGCTCATTTGGATCAGGAATTACATCACAATCAAAGCAATCCACAGGATAGGGTGCCATCATTTCTGTAGAGTAATCCAGTATGTCATACTTTGGCCTAGTCGGTCGTTGCCGCCCATTTTCATAACCTGTAACCTGCACGTCTTTGCTCACGTATTGGCCGGTTTTGTCGGTTTTGTATTTATCGTCGGCATCACTGTCTTTCTTTGCCTGCTGTGTTTGGGTGGCATGTAAGGCTTGCGCATCCGGGCTTACGCCCTCTTTGGCCTTATCGCAACCCCAAAACACGGTAGTAGACGTAAGTGACAAAAGCAGCAACAGCTTTATCCAGGTTGCTCTAAAATGGGGGGGGTAAAAGTTTGTTTTTTCATGAAATAGTTATGGTTAAAATTTATGTCTGCAATATATGCCTAAATAAATACATATAAAAAGGAATATTTAGTGCAAAAGGTAACATCACTTTTGCAAGTAACTATTTTTCAGAAAGCCCTGTAAGCAGCCACAGCTAAGTTTAGAAAAAGTATTATTAAGATAAAAACCACAAAAGGTAACTTTATGAAAGAAAAAATACAAGTAATTTATTGAGGTACGCCGAAATTGTGGTTACTCAAAACCAATAAATGCTATACTTTTAGCATGCCGCCTGGCACTTCTAACCAGCTTGTGACCCCTGGCATACGGGCTGAGGGAGAGGTTGTATGGCAACCCGGCAAAACCTTCCCCTATCTTAATATAGATCCTGTCACCCTGGCTGTTATAAACCATACCTCTTAACCATTATGCCTTGCCCGCGTTAGTTGAAACGTACCTTCTAACGCATTTCTGACTATGGAACTAAACAAGGCGAACATTCTGATTACCGGCGGCACATTGGGCATTGGGCACGCCACTGCAAAACTACTTATCGAAAACGGGGCAAACGTGGCCATTACAGGTCGTGATGCGGCGCGCACCCGCAAGGCCGCAAACGACCTGGGCGCACAGGCTATTACAGCTGATGTAGGCAACCCCGCGGATGTGAAGCGCACCATACAGGAATTTATGGAGAAGCACGGCAAGCTGGATGTGCTCATCAACAACGCCGGGATTGGCCTCTCTAAAAAAGTGGAAGAGCTCACCGTAGAGGATTTTGAGCGCATTTACCGCGTAAACGTTTTCGGGGCTGCCCTGATGGCTGCGGAGGCCACTAAAATTTTTAAGCAGCAGAACTACGGCAACATCATCAACATCGGTTCTACGGCAGCCACCAACGGTTACGAAGGGGGCTCGGTCTATGCCTCGTCTAAGGCAGCCCTCAGAAGCATGACACAAACCTGGCAAAAGGAACTGCGCAGGCATAATGTACGTGTGATGCTGCTGAACCCAAGCGAGGTAACCACTGCCTTCGGAAAGCCTGACCGGCAGGAACGCGAGGCACAGGCCGGCAAACTGCGCGGCGAAGAGATAGCCTGGGCCATTAAAGGAGCCCTGGAGCTGGACAGCCGCGGGTTTATTCCGGAACTGGCAGTTTGGGCCACCAATCCATTTTAAAAAGCCCCTTTACCAAACAGGGCCACCCGCTTTAAAAGCGGGTGGCCCTGTTAATTACAAGCTGGTCCGGTTATTTATTAGCCGGCAGCAGCACCTTGTTAACGATATGGATCACGCCATTCTCGCTCTGTGCATTGGCCACAATCACCTCGGCACCGTTTATCATGATCTTGTTGCCCCGTTTGGTTACCTTAAGCTGCTCGCCCCCTACCGTTTTAAGCATAGCGCCATCCTGTAGGTTTTCGGCAGTCAGCCTGCCCGCCACCACATGGCTGTTTAAAATATCGATCAGCTTTTGCTTGTTCTCCGCTTTCATCAAATCCTCTAACACACCATCGGGCAACGCCTCAAAGGCTTCGTTGGTAGGCGCAAAAACGGTGTAAGGGCCGCCTGCATTTAGGTTTCTTACCAGGTCGGCTTTTCGCAGCGCAGAGGCCAGCGTGGTCAGCGTGGGTGCAGAAGTAAGGTTTTCCACTATTTTCTGAGAAGGCATCATCTCGTAGCCCCCCACATCCGGGCCCGTCATGGACAGATCTACTTCTTTTGTGCCCCCCTCCGCCTCGGCACCTCCTGCTATGCGCCCCGGCGTATTCGGGTCTGCCATTTTAGCCTCCGTCTGGCTACCGGGGTTTGGCCTTGTTTCTTGCTGTGTGGGGTTCTCTAGCTTATCCTCGCTTGGGCCACAACCAGAGAGCAGCAGGCCACAAGCGAAAGTAGTTGTTAAGAATATTAGGCTGGTTTTTTTCATAGCGTATCTTTTTGAGCTGTTATAGTGTGTTTAAGCGGCTTAAAGTCGTTAATTAGTCTTGTTAAACTATAAAATCCGTACTTTTGTTATAATACTTTGTTTTATCAGATTAACAGACAATTTTATGAAAACCGCAGAAATCCATACCGCTAAAGGCGTAATGAAAGTAGAGTTCTATGAAAAAGACGCCCCTAAAACAGTACAGAACTTTGTAGACCTTGCCAAGAAAGGCTTTTACGACGGACTTACTTTTCACCGCGTTCTACCTGATTTCGTGATACAGGGCGGGTGCCCCAACTCGCGCGAAGGCGTGAAAGGCGTTGCCGGAACAGGCGGACCGGGTTATAAGATCGATTGCGAGCTGACTGGCGAGAACCAGTACCACGACCGTGGCGTGCTGAGCATGGCCCATGCAGGCCGCAACACCGGTGGGTCGCAGTTCTTTATCTGCCACAGCCGCAAAAACACCGCGCACCTGGACCGGAACCATACCTGCTTCGGCAAAGTAGTGGAGGGCGATGACGTGATCGACCAGATCAAAGCAGACGATAAGATCGAAAAGATTGTGGTAAACGAGGAATAGACCTGTGCTTACAATCATTTCATAAAAAAAGCCGCTGACGAAGCGGCTTTTTTTATGAGGCTTGCACCAGATGCATTGCATTTTTAGCAGGCATAACGGCATCTTTTCAACATACGCCCCGCTAACTAAGTATTTATGTGTAAATTTACTTAGAGCACACCGGTACCTAATGGGCAGGATACCTTAGCTACCCCGGCATACGCTGGTACCAGGCTCTGTGTAAAAAACGCGACACTTTACAAAGCGGGTACCGGCCTTTAGCCGGACTCCACGCAGCTACTATATGAAAAAACTTGCTTTACACTGGCAGATCCTGATCGGCATGACCCTGGGAGTGCTATGGGGGGTACTGGCCAGCTCTATGGGTTTTGTCACGTTTACAATAGATTGGGTAAAGCCATTCGGAACCATCTTCATCAATCTGCTGAAACTGATCGCGGTGCCTTTGGTGCTGGTATCGCTTATCACGGGCGTTTCCAGCCTGAGCGACATCAGCAGGCTGTCGCGGATCGGCTCTAAAACGATTGGCATTTACCTCCTGACAACGGTACTGGCCGTAGTGCTGGGATTATCTTTGGTTAACATCTTTGAGCCGGGCAAGGCGTTCTCTCCTGACAAGCGCGAGGAGTTTAAGGAGCAGTTTGCCGCCACTACTTCTCAGAAATCAACGGATGCCGCCGCCGTAAAAGAGCAGGGGCCCCTGCAGCCGCTGATCGACATCGTACCCAGCAATATATTCAGGTCTTTAACAGACAATGGAAGTATGTTGCAGGTGATCTTTTTTGCCCTGCTTTTCGGCATTGCCCTCCTCATGATCCCGCCGGACAAGGCGGCCCCCGTCAACGACTTTTTTGAGGGCCTGAACATGGCCATCCTGAAAGTGGTGGATATTATTATGAAAACCGCTCCCTATGGCGTGTTTGCCTTGCTGGCGGGCCTGGTGGTGGAGTTTGCCGGCGACGATCCGGGTTCTGCCCTGGAGTTGCTGCTGGTGCTGGGCTATTATTGCCTGGTGGTTATTGCGGGCCTGGCCCTTATGATCTTTGTGGTGTATCCGCTGCTGGTTACCACCATTGGCAAAACCAGGTATAAAACATTTTTCAAGGGGATTTTCCCGGCACAGATGCTGGCTTTCTCTACCTCCTCCAGCGCGGCAACACTGCCTGTAACCATGGAATGCTGCGAACAGAACCTGGGCATCAACAAAGAAATCACCAGCTTTGTGCTCCCGCTTGGGGCTACCATAAACATGGACGGGACGAGCCTATACCAGGCTGTGGCTGCCGTATTCATTGCCCAGGCTTACGGAATAGACCTGGACATTATGGCGCAGCTGGGAATTGTGATGACGGCCACGCTGGCTTCGATCGGTGCGGCTGCCGTGCCGGGCGCCGGCACGGTAATGCTGGTTATCGTGCTGCAGCAGGCTGGCATTCCGGTGGAGGGCATCGCCCTGATCCTGGCCCCTGACCGCATCCTGGACATGTGCCGCACCACGGTGAACGTAACCGGCGATGCCACGGTGTCGATGATGGTGGCCCGTACCGAGGGCCAGTTGCACCCGCCTAAAGAGACAGTAAAAGTATAGCATACAATAATGCCCCGAGCGCAAAAGCCCAGTAGCGGCTTTTGCGCTCTTCGGGTAACTCTTCCTTCAGCACGTTCAGCACAACGCCCCCTCCCACAAAAGCAAGCACCAGTACAATCACCGTGTGCGAGAGCACAACCAGGTAGCCTGTTGCCCACCCCACGATCAGCGCTGCTACTAAAACCCAGCGGCCATACTTACGGTAGCGGTCCTTGTGATGCTCCTGCAGGCCAAAGTCGTTCACGATAAAGTGCAGGGCCATGGCCGTGGAGAAAAGCAGCAGTTGCTGCAGCGGACCTTCTTCCCGGGTGAACAGAATGTAGCCGATCAGGGCATTGTAAAGGCCAAAAGAACTCATGTGCAGCCAAAAAAGCCCGATCGGGGGTTTAGCATCCCCGGTTTTCTCTTTGTGCTCCTGTTTCGCCGATACCACCTTCCGCTCCAGGCCATAAAAAACACTCAGGCCAATTAAGGCCATGATGTACACGTGATGCCGCAGAAAACTCTCCCCCGGAAAAACCTGCTGCACATGCTCCTGCCCTTCGTTAAGCTCCGGGAAGAGGTGCAGGAACACATAGGCCACCGACACTCCGCCCGCAGCCGATAACCAGACACTCCGCGGAATGCCTGCCAGAAACCTCAGTCTGGTACCGAAAAAATGTATAATGGCAAGGGCCAGTACAGGCCAGATAGAAACGTGCTCCATACGCCCTGAAACTTCGTTTCAGGGATTTAGGTTACTGTTAGCAATTATTTTGTGCTTGAAAAACCCAGGTTAATAATCGTCTTCTTCCTCTTCGCCAAAGCTGGGCATGGTGAACATGCCACTGAGCAGATCCTTAAACTGCAGGCCGGTGCTTAGCCTGTTCTTGCTCAGCTGGCTGTGCTCGGCCAGGCCATGTAAGGCAAATTCCATCAGGAAAAGCTTCTCGTCGCCCTTTGCCTCCGGCTGTTGCTTCTCTACCAGTTTCTCCAGCCCCGGCACCTGTTTCAGCTCTTTTTTATACTGTGCATCCGAGGCATCGCTTAGCAGATCCAGGGTATTGCCGTCTCCGAACCAGTCCGTAACCGTTTTGTAGGGGTTGCCTTGCTTCAGTTTCTTGGCTTTGTCAGGGTCCGGGAAGTATTTCAGAAACTGGGTACGGATGGCTTTGCCCATCAGCACCTGGGCCACATGGCCGGCCCCCTCCTGCTCTCCCTCATACACCAGCTCCACTTTGCCCGTTACGGCAGGTATGGTGTTCAGAAAATCAGAAACCCGAATATACGTGGTGGTTTCCCCGTTCATCAACGCGCGGCGCTCGGCGGCGCTCAGCAGGTTTTCGTAAGCCGATATGGTTAAGCGGGCCGACACGCCGCTCTTGGCATCCACGTACTCGCTTTCGCGGGCCTCAAAGGCCACCTGTTCTATCAAATCGCCTATAATATCGTTGGTCTGCACCAGGTTTTCCTGACCCTCCTTTACCCGCGCCTCCTGGCGCGTGATCATTTTACCGGTTTCAATGGTTTTCGGGTAATGGGTGATGATCTGGGAGTCGATGCGGTCTTTGAGGGGCGTCACGATAGATCCTCTGTTCGTGTAGTCCTCGGGGTTTGCCGTGAACACAAACTGTATATCAAGGGGCAGGCGCACTTTAAAACCCCGTATCTGTATATCACCTTCCTGCAAAATGTTGAATAGCGCCACCTGAATTCGCGCCTGCAGATCGGGCAGTTCATTGATCACAAAAATGCCCCGGTGCGACCTCGGAATCAGCCCAAAATGTATCACGCGTTCATCAGAGTAGGGTAGTTTAAGCGTGGCCGCTTTAATGGGGTCCGCATCCCCTATCAGGTCTGCCACCGACACATCGGGGGTCGCCAGTTTCTCTGTGTACCGCTCGGCGCGGGGCAGCCAGCTGATAGGCGTGTCATCGCCGTGGTCGTGCACCAGGTCTTTGGCATAGCGCGAAAGCGGCTGCAGGGGGTCATCGTTCAGCTCCGAGCCCTGCACCACTGGTATGTATGCATCCAGCAGGTCTATCATTTGGCGGGCAATACGCGTTTTGGCCTGGCCACGCAACCCGAGCAGGTTAATGTGGTGCATCGAAAGTATGGCCCGCTGCATGTCCGGAATCACTGTTTCCTCATAGCCCCAGATACCCGGAAAAATATCCTCCTGGTTACGCAGTTTCACGATCAGGTTATGGCGCAGTTCCTGCTTTACGGTTTGCGGTGTATAACCGGCTGCTTTTAACTGCCCTAATGTTTTTATCTTTAGTAAGCTCTCTGCTGGAATGTCTCGGTAGTTCATGTATGGTTTTGGTTGATTTGGTCTTTTTAACAGGTGGATGTTCCTGGCTTTAGAAATTCTTCTTGCGGTTCTGCTTATAATCCCGGAACACCAGGTGGCCCAATCCTTTAAGGCTGCTGTAATACGCCTGCCCGTTGTTTACTTTGGTAAACTCATCAACAAAGGCCTGTAAGTAGGGGTCAGAGGCGATCATAAAAGTGGTGATCGGTATTTTAAGGCGACGGCACTGCGCAGCCAGGTTCAGGGTTTTGTTCACTACTTTTCTATCCAGCCCGAAGCTGTTCTTGTAGTAGTGCACCCCCTCTTTCAGGCAGGTCGGTTTGCCGTCTGTGATCATAAAGATCTGTTTATTCTGTGTTTTTCGCTTGCGCAGAATATCCAGTGCCAGTTCCAGGCCTGCCACCGTGTTGGTGTGGTACGGTCCAACTTCCAGGTAAGGCAGGTCTTTTACTTCAATCTGCCAGGCGTCGTTCCCAAACACCAGTATGTCCAGGGTATCTTTGGGGTATTTCTGTTTGATGAGTTCGGCCAGCGCCATCGCCACTTTTTTAGCAGGGGTGATGCGGTCCTCCCCATACAGGATCATGGAGTGCGAGATATCGATCATCAGCACCGTAGAGGCCTGGGTCTTCAGTTCTGTCTCCATCACCTCCAGGTCCTGCTCGGTTAGGCGCAGGTCTCCGATGCCGTGGTTGATCTGCGCGTTCCGGATAGAGTCTGTCATGGAGATCTGCTCCAGGGCGTCGCCGAACTGATACTCCCTGCGGTCTGTGCTGGCCTCGTCGCCGGTGCCGGTGTGCGGCGTGGCGTGGCTGCCCTTGCCGCCTTTCTTTAGCTTGCCGAATATTTCCTCTAATGCGCTTTTCCTGATTCCCTGCTCACTTTTCGGGCTTAATTGAAACGTGCCCTCCTGCTGTGGATTCTCATCCAGGTACCCTTTCTTTTTAAGGTCCTCAATAAAATCGCCAATGCCGTACTCGTCCCCGGTCAGGTTATACTGCTTATCCAGGGAGCTCAGCCAGTTCAGCGCTTCCCCCACATCGCCGGAGGTGATGGTCACTAACTGTAAAAATATCTTCAGCAGCGATTCGAAACCAGGTTTATTGTCTTGCGGCGGGACATAATCAGAAAATCGGTAACCTGTAGCCATAATTGTAAGCGGTTTTGTTTTACAACAAATACGCAGCGCGCATTGTTCTACTCAAGTAAGTTTTACCGCATTCCGACAGCGCCTGATGGAAAAGGCAGCCAGTCTTCATTTAAATACAGCGGTAAAACGCCTTATTGTTCACCAGTTTAAAACGTAAAAAGCGATGAAAGCGATATGGAATGATGTTGTGGTTGCAGAGAGTGACCTGACCATAGAGATAGAAGGAAATCAGTATTTCCCGCCAAGTTCAGTAAACAGGGAGTTTGTGGAGGAAAGCAGGACCAACAGCACCTGTCCCTGGAAAGGGGAGGCATCTTATTACCACGTGCAGGTAAACGGCGAGGTGGTACTGGATGGGGCCTGGTATTATCCCGACCCGAAGGACGCCGCCAGTGAAATACGGGATTATGTTGCGTTCTGGAAAGGAGTGAAAGTGCAGGAGTAATCCTTGGTAAAGACAAAGGCCTGCGCTGTTATGCGAAGGCCTTTGCTTATATTTTCAATTCGGGTGGTTTAGTCGATCCAACGGAATTTATACTCCAGGGTAGGTGCTTTCATGCGGTCAGCCACGCGCTTTAAGCGGGCGGGCAGCGCCATCACGTAATCACGGGCGCGTTCGCCAGCTTCGTTCAGCCCTGAAAGCGCGTCTATTTTCCACTCCTGAATCAGACCGTCCAGGATGTCAGTATAATCGGAGGAAGTATAAACGTTTATGCGTTGGGCCGCATCGGTAAAGTGGCCGAAGGTTTTGCCCAGATCCACACCCAGTTCTCGCATATAATGCGCGGGCATCACGATCTTCTTGCGCATCATGTCTTCAAAAGCCAGCATCATTTCGTTTGGGTCGGCCTCGAATATCTTGCTCACAAAAGCCTTGTAGGCTTTGGCGTGGCGCGCTTCGTCGGCAGCTACGTGGCCGCAAAGTTTGGCCAGCATGTTATCGCCCTGTTTCTTGGCAATCTGCGCTACCCTGCGGTGCGAAATATTGGTTGCCGTTTCCTGGAAACTGGTGTACACAAAAGAACGGTACGGGTCGTTGTCGGTTTGCAGGTCGAAGCCATCGGCGATCAGGTACTGCGTAGAGGCTTCCATCTCGCGCATGTTCACGCGGCCGCTCAGGTACAGGTAACGGTTCAGGGCATCACCATGTCGGTTCTCTTCTGCCGTCCAGCCCCTGTTCCATGTCATCCAGGGTCCGTTCGGGTCTTGGGGCAGGCCATCAATGGTCATCAGCCAGCTTTCATAGGTTGGCAGCGCTTCTTCGGTAATGGTATCGCCTACCAGCACAGCCAGCAAATCGTAGCTCAGATCCTTGGCCCGCTCGCGCAGGTCCTTGATATCAGAGAAAAAGGTTTCTACAGTGGAATCAGGCAAAAGATCCGACGGCTGCCAGCTGTCCTCCACTGTTTTGAGGAACTCGGACATTTTCTCGCTAACGAAATCTTCCATCCATTTTATCACTTCTGAACGGGAGGCTGAAACTGCTGTAATCATTTGCTGTTTGTTTTATGAAAGGTCAAATATAGTTATTAATGCCAATATAGCCGCTTCGCAAGTTAAGATTTTAAAGAAAACAGGATGCGAAACCGTCACACAGGCATGTAGGAACTTATACGTACGTACAGAACCTGATAGGCGCTGGATTTTATGCTATTTTAAAACATAAGTTTCAGTAAAAGAGTGCAATAAATTATTTATACCTGCCCCACATATACAGATCCCTCAGGAAACCGAGGTTAATTTTATACTTGATGAGCCCTTCCAAAAAATGGTATATACCCGACATCCCATCCGTGCTCTTCAGCAGGCTTACCAACTGCGACGCCTCCGCAAAGTTACCCGTAAAATAGGCATGTCTTGCTTCATAGCGCAGTCGCCGGGCCAGTGCTTTGCGCTCCGAGTCTGTGTTTGCAAGCGCTGCCGCCTTTCTACAAACGGTTACCGTGGACGCCAGCAATTTATCACCTTTTCTGTACAGCCCCTTTGATAGGGATTTCTCGTGTTCCCTGTGTTTTGTGGTCACCTGCGCCAGGTACGCATACTTAAACCTTCGGGCAGACCTGACCCAGAAATCAAAGTCTTCAAAAGCCAGTGCCGTATCATAACCACCCAAAAAATCAAACACCTGCCGGCGTATGAGCATGGTTGCCGGGCAAATAAAATATCTTCCCAATACGGCGGCAAACACATCCCCGTCAGGGGCGGCTTTATACTTCTGGCTATGGAAGTATAAATGGGCTCCCGCGTCCGTGATGTACTCCGCATCGGTGTACACCACCCCGTAGCTGCTGTCGAGCTTGTTGAACGCTGCTACCTGCTGCGCCACGCGCTCTGGCAACAACACATCGTCTGTTGCAAAATCTATAAGGTACTCGCCTTTGCTGGCTTGCCAGCCTTTGTTAAAAGCCGCGCAGTTGCCGCTGTTCTTTCCGGTGCTGATAAACCGGATCTGAGGGTAGCGCAGCAGGTACTCTTTTATGATCGTAACACTGGCATCGGTGCTCATATCATCCACCACAATAATTTCAAGGTGCTGGTAGGTTTGCGCTAACACAGAATCCAGCGCTTCGCTGATAAAGCGCTCATGGTTATAGCACAGGCAAATAACGGTGACAAGAGGCAACGGTTGGCTCATGGGCGAATGTATTTGTTATAGTACAAAACAGCAAATGCCAGCGTGGCTGCATACCGCACTGCATGGGCGATGGTAATGCCTTCCAGGCCATACGGCTCTACCAGCACGCTAACCAAAGTAATATACAGCAAAGCCGAGGCAATCTGCCATCCAATGTAAAGCTTTACCCGGGCCCTGACCACAATGAGGTTCGTCAGGACAATGCTCCACATCCTGAAGAAATCACCCAGTAACTGGTAATCAAACAAATAGTCGGCCTGCACAAAATCTTTGTTAAAGAGCAGTAACAACACCCAGTCCCGCAGAAAGTATACCAGCAGCAAAGCTGCCACCAAAAGGGGCAACACGATATAAAAAGTATTCCGCACAAACTTACGCAGGGCATCCTCCTCTTTTACAATGGCAGCCATACGCGGGTAATAAAGCATGCCGAGCACGGCTGTATAAACGCTGCTATAGTTTTCTGACACCTTGACAACTGCCTGCCATAGCCCGGTTTGGTACAGGTCGAACCGGCTGATCACAAAGTCGCGGACATAGAAGTTGGTTAGTTTCAGGCACACTACAGCGCTGAGAGCCATCAGAATGTATTTCCAGAGATCCTGGTAAACTGCCTTAGGCACCGTGATTTGCCGAAAATGTGGCAGCAATCTTTTGAAGTATAGTACCCCGGTCATGAGAAAAAAGGACGAGGCCTGCACCCCCAACACAACCAGCAGCACCTGGGCCAGCGGCATGGCGCCGTGCGTAAAATAAACGGCGGCCATTCCTCCAAGCGTCATAAAAGTGGTGCTGAACACGTGCCATTTTAAGGCACGCTTGGCAAGGATAACTGCCAGCAATTGTAGGTTTAGGGTAAGTAGCAGGCTGCCAAGCCCGAAGCTGATACACCAAACCCAAACCCCTGCGTCGGGTAGCCCCGCCAGAAATACCTCCAGGTAATACCCCGGAAACCCGAAGATGAGGCCCAGCGCCGCCACAATGCACAGTAAATTCAGGAGGGCGCCGGCCCAGAAATACTGTCGGTAGGAACCCGCGCCAGTTGTGCCGGCAGCCAGAAACCGGATGATTCCGATGTTTGTACCGCCATCGGGAACGGTGGTTACAATGGAAATAAGGTTTTGGAAGTGCGCGTACAGGGTGATCCCATTCGGGCCGTAAAAAGTAGCAAACAGCTTATTTATCGCGATGCTGGATATGGCACGAACCAGGACAGAGAGGAAAGACCAGAAGGAAGATTTGATTTGTCGCAGCATCGGTAAAACCTGAGCTTGCAAAATAAGGCTTTTCCAGTTGAGTTGGCAGAATATTAGCTGAACCTGCCTTTCTTTCAATCAGGGTGCGGACTGCCGTGGTTAGTAAATAAAAGCTAAGCGTTTCGGAAGAAACCTCTTACCGCCTCGATGATGCGCTCCTGCTCCTGATCCTGTAAGCCAGGGAAAAGCGGCAAACTGAGACTGGTACGCGCCAGCTCCTCTGCCACAGGAAAGTCGCCCTGCCTGTATCCCAGAAATTTATAAGCCGGTTGCAGGTGCACCGGCGCCGGGTAATGGATGGCTGTTCCGATCTGTTTGTCAGAAAGCCATTGCTGCAAGCCATCTCTAGCCTTGGTGCGGATGTTGAAGAGGTGGAACACATGCCCGCAGTCCGGGGCAGTTTCGGGAAGCATGAGATCACCGGCACCCGGCAAGGCCTGCAGGTATACTTCTGCCAGCCGTTGCCGCTCTCGGTTTAGCTGGGGCAGGTGCTGCAACTTTACCCGCAGGATTGCGGCCTGCATTTCATCGAGCCTGGAATTTACCCCCACCTGCTCCCCTACGTACTGCTGCTTTTGGCCGTAGTTGCGGTACATCCTCACAAAGTCAGCCACATCCGGATCGTTGGCCACCACTGCCCCTGCATCTCCCATTGCCCCAAGGTTTTTAGTGGGGTAAAAGCTAAAGGCCGCCGCATGGCCGAGCGTGCCTGCCTGTCGCGCTTTGTACTGCGCACCATGCGCCTGAGCAGCGTCCTCTACTACCTTTAGTCCGTTCGCTTCGGCCAGCTGCAGCATAGGGTCCATGTCGCATACCTGCCCATACAAGTGCACCGGAAGAATGGCTTTGGTGCTTGGCGAAAGCACCTGTGCCACAGTAGAACCTGTGATGTTGTAAGTCTCCGGGTCTGGCTCAGCGAACACAGGCATTGCCCCGGCATGCAACACGGCATTTACAGTGGCCATGTAACTGTTAGACGGCACAATTACTTCATGCCCCTGCCCTATCCCCAGGGCTTTGAGCGCCAGCACCAGGGCATCAAATCCGTTGCCAACACCCACTGCCTTCGCTGCATTCCCTACAAAACCGGCAAACTCGTTTTCAAAATGCCTCACTTCGTCTCCCAGTATAAATCGGCCGCTCCTGGTTACGCGCAAAACAGCTTCCTCCAACTCATTTTGCAGGTGAGGGACAAACTCTCTGAACTCAAAAAAAGGAATGCGGGCGGGCATAGCGTTTCGTGCTTTAGATATTGCGGTTTTGCTTTAAGGCAGCCAGAAACACCGCATGCTCCCGAATGTAATCGTTTTCATCGAAGTCAGTGGAGGCCATGCTCAGCAGGAGGGCATCGTTGGAAAGTTGGATGTTTGCCCAGTGCATCGGGGGTAGATATAGCCCCTGCCCCGGACTGCGGAGGTCAAAAGTCGCTGTGTCGCCACACCCGTTTTCAAGCGCTACCTGTATTTGCCCCTGCAGGGCCACCAGCACCTGTTGCGTGGCCTTGTGCGCATGCCTCCCCCGGATTACCTGCTCCGGAGTGGCGTAGGTCCAGAACACGCGCTGAATGGCAAACGGGACGCTGGCGGCAAACTGGGTGCTTGTGATAAACCCTTCCGCAGTGTTGCCGCTGTTATGGAATGGTATCAGGTAGGGCTTGTCGGGCAAAGGAATAGGCTTTTGTTGTGGTGCAAATCAGGAACGAATATAGGCAAAGTAGCCATACTTTGCCCACTCCGTTTTGCCCTTGCCCCCAGATACCGTAAATTTATACCTTTGCAGGCGGCTTACTTGTGCTACCCCGACTTATGCTGTACCTTATCCTTAGTGTTTTAGTCAGTGCCACGCTGATCTTTATCTTTAAGCTCTTCCAGCGGTTTAACGTGCACACGTTTCAGGCCATTGTCGTCAACTACGTGGTATGCGTGTTGGTGGGGTTGCTTTTTCCGGGAGGGGCCGAGGTGCTGCACCCGGGGATCTTTACCCGAACCTGGGCCTACCTGGCCATGGCGCTGGGCGTTATCTTTATAGTTACGTTTTACCTGATGGCGCTTACCACCCAGAAGGTAGGCATTACGGCCGCCTCGGTTGCCGCCAAAATATCGCTTGTGATTCCGGTGCTCTTTAGCCTGCTGGTGCTCCAGACAAGCCTGAAGACGTACAACCTACTGAATTACATAGGCATGGCCGCTGCCCTGGCCGCCATTGTGCTGTCGTCTATCCGGCCGCGCCGCAACAGCGAAGTAAAAACTACTACGGCGGTAGCCATCCTGCTGCCGTTCATCATTTTCCTGAACAGCGGCATTGCCGACTCCCTGATCAATTACACCAACCGCTACCATTTACAGCCACAGGAGGCCGGGCAATTTACCATGCTCACCTTTGCCACGTCGGCCACAGTGGGTTGCCTCGTGTTGTTTTACCAGCTGGCCTTCCGCAGAAACGCTTTTTCGGGGCGCAGCTTGTTGGCCGGTATCGTGCTGGGCGTGCCCAACTATTTCTCCATCTTTTTCCTGATCCTGGCCTTGTCTGCCTTCGGCAACGACGGCGCTTTCCTGTACCCGATCAACAACATTGGCATTATCCTGGTGGGCGCTGCCGGGGCAGTCATCTTCTTTCAGGAGCGACTGAGCAGGCTTAATTTAGTGGGAATTGCCGTTGCCATACTGGCCCTTGTCCTGATCTCGTATCAGGAGATCATCGCTTACCTGACTTAAATAAGCAGCATTTGTCTGGAGGCCGAATTTCTTTTTAACGTGATCTTTTATACTTTACCTGCGCCATGCAACCCACCGATACCTACCACACCCTACTGGCTCCTTCCGAGGGACTTTACAAAGAGAAAGGCAGCAAGTTTATTGCGCTGGCCTATCCGGTGTATTCTGAGGAGGAGGTGAAGGAGGTGCTGGCAGCGCTTCGCAAAGAGTACTACGATGCCCGCCACCATTGCTATGCCTACAGCCTGGGCGCCGACAAGAGCCGTTACCGCGCCAACGACGACGGAGAGCCCAACCACTCTGCCGGCGATCCCATCCTTGGCCAGATCCGTTCAGCGGACCTGAGCAACGTGCTGGTGGTGGTGATCCGCTATTTCGGGGGCACCAAACTTGGGGTGAGCGGGTTGATAAACGCGTATAAAACGGCCACTGCCGAGGCGCTGGCGCAGGCCACTTTGGTAGAAAAGCACGAAACCATACTGCTGCAGGCCCACTATGCCTACCCCCAGATGAACGACGTCATGAGCCTGGTAAAAGAGTACGACCTGCAGGTGCGCGAGCAGCAGTTTGCCCTGGATTGCCGCCTGACGCTGGAGGTACGGAAGATGCTGGAGGCGGAGGTGACACAGCGGCTGCAGGAGGTGGAAGGCGTACAGATCACCGCGCCGGCGTAACACTCCCGAAGATAATGCTTGCCAATTCAGCTGCTAACTTACTATATTGCCCTTATGTCTAAAAGAAAAAAGCTTCGCACCCGCGAACGGATACTGGAACGAAAGGCCGGCACAAGGCCCGGTTCCATTGCTGTACCCGAAGGAGCCTATAAAACACGTTTTTTCCTGATGTCGTTTAGCGAAAGCTTTCTGGAGGAGCATGAGCTGCCCTCGTATGCCGAGCTCATGAAACTGGTGCAGGCCAGGCCCGAGGCACGCCATTGGATAGACATACGCGGCTACAGCGACCAATCGGTGCTGGAGCGCCTCATGGATGACTTTAGTCTGCACCCCCTGCAGATAGAGGACGTGGTAAACGACTACCAGCGCCCAAAGGTGGAGGAGTTTGACGGCAACCGGCTCTTCATCATCACCCGCATGCTCCGCTGGTCGAATGATTTCAAGACTATGGACGATGTGCAGCTCTCTTTGTTTACGGGCAGCAACTACGTGCTAAGTTTACAGAGCGACTACGGCGATTGCCTCGATCCGCTGCGCGAGCGCATCCGGGTCGGGAAAGGCGTGATCCGGCACCGGCCCACCATTTATATGGCCTATGCCATGCTCGATGTCGTGCTGGACTACTACTTCCCGGTGATCGCTGACATTGGGATTTACATGGAAGACCTGGAACAGCAGGTGCTGCGGGAGCCGTCTAAATCTACCCTGAGCGAGGTGCTGGACCTGAAAAGCGACCTGGTGAAACTGCGCCGCATTACCTGGCCCCAGCGCGACCTGATGAACGAGTTACTGCGCATGGACGACAGCACCATTGATGCCAGCCTTAAAGTATACTTCCGGGATGCCTATGACCACGCCGTTCAGCTGATCGAACTGATTGAGAACCACCGCGAGATGTCTTCCAGCCTGGTGGAGCTTTACATGTCCACGGTGAGCAACCGCATGAACGAGATCATGAAAGTGCTCACCATCATCTCCAGTATCTTTATTCCGCTGAGTTTTATCGTGGGCTTATATGGGATGAACTTCTCGCGGGAGGATCCCGCTACCGGCAAGGTCTTTCACCTTAGCATGCCGGAGCTTTACCAGCCTTACTCCTACCCTATTCTATTGGCCCTGATGTCGGCCCTGATCCTGCTGCAACTATACTTTTTTTACAAGAAGGGATGGTTCAGGAGCTTTTAGGCGGTGCCTAATTCGGCAGTTTAAACCTGATCTTCTTCAGTTCTTTGTTAAACACCTTGTACAGGCTGTAGGTATTGTCGGCTTCATTAAAGTAGATGGTGACGGGGCGGTTGTTCTCCAGCGAGGCATTCCCGATCAGTTTACCCGTGCTGTTGTACAGAAACGTTTTCTGAGGGCCGGTTTCCGTGATAGCGAAGATGCGGTTATCGCCTCCGAAATGAAAGTACTGCACAATTTTAGGGGCCGAGGTCACATACCGCTTTTCCAGCATCTGGTTCAGGTCCTGGTCAAAAATGGCCACTTTCCCCTGGT
The DNA here is from genome assembly GCF_058216355.1 of Pontibacter sp. GD13. Classification (NCBI taxonomy): domain Bacteria; kingdom Pseudomonadati; phylum Bacteroidota; class Cytophagia; order Cytophagales; family Hymenobacteraceae; genus Pontibacter; species Pontibacter sp. GD13. The sequence goes on along the minus strand of NZ_JBYZMQ010000004.1, from coordinate 241,169 downwards.
CCTGGCGCACGATCACGAACGACCTGCCGGCACTGCTTTCCTGTGCCAGCTCGAAGAAAGCGCTTTTGCTGGGGCGTAGCAGCTGCTGCCGTTGCAGCACCTGCCCCTGCAGATTAAACGTCATCACGTTGCCATACTTCGTAACAGTGGTCACTTCCGTTTTTTTCAGGTCAGCGCCGGTTTTAACGGCGGCACCCGAGGTTAGCGGGGATTTTAAGTTGATGGGAAAGCCCCTGTACGTTTCCCCGTTTTTGTTGAGCGCGTACACGTAGCCGTTCTGAAGCAGCACCAGGATCACATCGTGGCCTGCGACGCGGATATGCTGGGGCTCAGCTGCCAGCCTGTAATCCATACGCCGTGGCTGCCAGCCCTCCACAGCATTACCCCGGATATCGTACATGTAGAGGTTGCCCATATTATCGTCGGCGAGCAGGCGGTAATTCTGGTCTTTTTCGTAATCAAAAACAGCCAGGTGCTGTAGGTTCAAAGAATCGCCCAGGTTAAATGGGAAATTCTCCAGGGGCTGGCCCTGGTTGTTAACAGCATGGATCCGGTTTGCCGTAGCAAAAAGATAGCGCAGTTTATTCTCTTTGCCATACTCTATGGTCTTGATGCCATCCCGTATCGCATAGCCCACGGTATCCGTCCAGCCTTTTTTACCAGTGGCGGCAATGTTTATCAGCACCCCGGCCGAATCCTGCACTACCACTTCCTTGCTTCGGTCTACTGCATTCTGGACAGGGAAAGGCTGGGTAACAAGCCGGGAGTCGAAGGGTAGCACCAGCTCAGTCACGAAATTCTCATCCTTGCCGGTGGCGGTTCGCTCCTGCTTTCTAAATATAAAACTTGTATAATACTGTCCGTCTACGTTGGCAAATTGCAGGCTAACCTGGTTAAACCGTTTGATAATGGTGGCATTCTGTAAAAGATCTTCCCGGCTTTCGTTGGTCATGTACCGGCTTAGCATATACCAGGCGTTTACGGTATTTAGGTACAGGCTAAAGTTGGCTTCCTGCAGGGTTTCATCCATAAACGACTTTTGCGCCACCGATTTCCCCCAAACGGTTTCTGCCGAGATATCATCCAGTATGCTGCGCAGTACCCGCATCTCATCAGAGAAGATCAGGTAATTATCCACTTCCACCACATAGCTCTGGTCGAACCCAGAGAACAGGGAGCCAAATAACTTGGCGGGCAGCTCCGCCACTTCCAGGTGCTGAATGGTATAGCTGCCGTAGCGCTCAGTAAAGGGCTTTTTCTTGCGTGCCTCGCTCACCCGCTGGGTCAGGCCGCTGATGAGCGCATTGGCTTGGGCCACATCCCCGACATGGGCATACACCACTTTCTCTGGACTCTCGCTTATAGAGGCAGACTCCATGTAGGCCAGGGCCACCTCACGGCTAAAGGTTTGCGCCAGGCTATCCACCAGTGCCCCGTAGGCCGAGCCAGCCGCTTCTTTCTGCAGGTATTGCCTGCGCAGGCGCGCCACCTCCTCCAGGCCAAAGTGCATCATAAACGCGGTGCGGTTTGGCAGGTAGTTCTTCACGCCCAGGGGTTGCGGTCTCACGGGACTGATGTTGCTGTGGAAAGTGCGTTTCAGGGTTTCTGCCTCCGAGAAACCGTTCAGGAATATCCTGTTCTGCTCCAGTTTAAGCTCCAGCATGCCGGCGCGGCAAAGGCTTGCCAGATAACGTGCCTGGGGCATCACCTCCTCCTTTAAAAACAAGCCCAGTACATCGGGCAGCTCGCGGTAGTTGATGAACACGTTGGCATACACCTCCGGCTGGCTCAGGTAATTGGTGTTTTTAAAAGCTGCCGCCACCGATACCATGTTTCCCTTGTTTATGCGGCGCACAATCTCCTCGATCAGGACAGGGGAAGGGCTCAGAATGACATTGTTGTGGTAAGAGAAATAAGTCAGGGTGGTTCCCAGGCGCTTGTTCTCCACTTCGGTTAGCAGCACCCCCTGGTAATTTCTGGAATCTTCGGCGTAAAGCTCGCTCTTATTGATGTTCTCCAGCAGTGTGCGGATAAAACGGTGCTCTCCAACGGTGTTTACAGGCACATAGTAAACGAACTCTACATCTGTTCGGCCCACTACGTGCACGGAGGTAATGATATTCTTTTGATTGAGAAAGCGGGTCAGCCGTTGCACACCCGGCGCCACGCTGTCCAGGTAGGCCATGTTCTCTTCCAGGCGCCTGGCGGCGGCCAGGGTCTCAAAGCTTTCCCACAGCGCTGTTTCCTGCAGGTGCTCCACCAGGGCAAGGTGGTTATTGGTTTCCACCACAAAGGCTGCGCTCTCCGGCACCAATGCCCACAGATTCACCTTCTCCCTGGAATCCTTCCAGCGGTTAAATCCATAATAGGCTAAAGAGGCAAGTACAACAAAGCCAATAAAGAAGAATACGATGCGTTTTGGCATGGCAAGCGTTTTCAGAGAACAAACTTAATCTAATTTTTTGAATACTGACAGCCTGCCCGGTGGCAGGAGCGCAATCAGTATAAAAAACTAGCAGCCTATAGACGGCCATAACTCTTGCAGGTCGGGCCTACGTATAAAGTAGCCAGACTCAAACCAATGCCCATGTTCAAGATACTAGTTCCGGTAGACTTTACAGAAGAATCAGAAAAAGCCAGCTTTTATGCTCTTCACCTGGCCGTGGCCGCAGCGCAGGCCCAGGTGGTATTGCTGCACTGTTTCCAGGATTACCTGGCCGATGCAGACACTGACCTGCTACCCACCGGCCACACGACGGCATCAGAAGAAATAACAGAGCGCATTATTTACCGCAACGAAACCGAGGCAGAAGAGCAACTGGATACACTGTATGCACAACTGCAACAGGAGGCACATAACCTGGGCAAGCAAGTATACATAGAACGGGCTTTTATACATGGCTTGCCCGAGGAGGAGATTCTGGAAGAGGCGAAGCGCTTTAAACCTACTTTGGTGGTGATGGGCACCAAAGGAGAGAAGAGCATGGCTCGCTCCTTTTTTGGAACCGTTACCACCAAGGTAGTGCAGGAGCTGGAGCTGCCGGTTCTTACCCTGCCGCGCGCATACAAGGGCCACGCCCTAAAAAAGGTAGCCTATGCCACGGATTTCGGAAAAACGGACGGACGAGCCATTCTACAGCTACAGCAGTTATTAGCGCCTTTCCAGCCTGTGCTGCATTGTATTCACATTTCGGAAAACCCCGAGCCGGAGGAGCAGGAAAAACTTAAACTGCTACAGGAAAAGCTTCAGCGCAACGCACCTGACCAACGCATGAATTATACATTGGTGCAGGGCGCCGATGTAACGGAGGCGCTTCAGCGGTTTGTGCGGCAGGAGGGCATAGACTTGCTGGCGCTCACCACGCACAAACACAGCATGCTAAGCCAAATACTGAACACCAGCATTGCCCAGAAACTTGTATTGGAGTCCGAGGTTCCGCTGCTGATATTTCACGATTCCGAACAACCCTAAACCGGTTTAAATAACCACCTGCAGGCGCTCTACAACTGCCTGGTAGTACCTTTCCATGGCCCCCTCGCTCATGGCCAGAAACAGGAACGGCTCGATCAGTTCCAGCTCCATCAGGTGCAGTTCACCGTTTATCTCTACCCCATCCACACGGGTATAGAGGCAGTCCTGGGCAAAATGATCCACTATATTGTGGGCGGCCTCCAGCAAAGCAGCAGGGGGTTCAGGGGTATGGATCGAACCGCCAAAGAAATGCTGCACCCTAAAGTCGCCTGGCTTTGCGGTCTTCAGGATCGTGTGGCTGTATTGCCCGTTAAAGAACAGGAACGACCACTCTCCCTTTGTTTTGATCTCCTCTACAAAAGGCTGCACCAGAAATGCTTCCTGCTGCAACAACGCGCTGATATTTTCCGCATTTATAGCTGCGCCTTCGCGGGTTAGGGCAAACGTGTTTTTGGCTCCCCCGCTCACACTTGGCTTTACAATGAGCTTGTCGCCGCCCAGGGTCGCAAAAGCCCCGGACGGGTTGAACTGCTGCCCTTTTTCCAGCCACAGGGTAGGCACTATTTTCAGCCCCTTGTCCTGCACATCCTTGAGATAGCGCTTATCCGCATTCCAACGGACTTTGTTAACCGGGTTCAGCACCTGGCAGTCCAGTTGTTCCAGCTTATCCAGCCAGGCATAAAAGGCGTCTATTTTATCAAAGTAGTCCCAGGGAGACTTTAGGATGATCAGGTCGAACTGCGCCCAGTCCACTGCCGGATCGTCCCATATCTGGTAGGACACCGTCAGGCCTTTTTGAGTCAGGAACTGAAGTAAATCCTCGTTTTCTTCATCAGAAATGCCACTGAAATTACCTGTGTTTTGATAAGTGATAAGTGCTATTTGTTGGATATCCATATTTGTACCATATTTGCCGCAATATTATACTTTTACCGACGCAGAAACCAGAAACTAAAGTACTTTTAGTTAAAACTTTTAGGCAGGCAGCTCTCGTATGTAAGTATACTTTCATTTCCCCCGTACTTAAGCGATTAGCATGCCCCTTCTGCCCTACATCAGTTCCCGTTGCAGGTACAGCCTAACTGTACGCCTGCTGGCGCTGCTATTGCTTGTCAATTCCTTTGCCTCCGCCTGCTCCTCCGACCCTGCTACAAACGAAAAGAACGACCTGCCCGGAAACCGCGAAACCGTTATAGAACCTGACACGACCTCCACGCGGCGCAACCCGGTGGCCACACTCAGCGTGCTGGGCAATCCCTTTATCGCAAGCCGGAACAAGAGTAACAAACTCGACTCCTATTTCGACCAGATCAATACAAATTTTACCGTAGACGCCGACCCCATTGAAAACCGCCACAAGCAAAGTATAACCGATACGGTGTACACGATCCGTTTCGGCAGTTCTATGATGGAGTTCTACGCCCCTACGCAAACCGGGGACCTGCTTTTACAGGTGGCAGACATCCAAAGCAAAGACATCGTGCTGCGCCACAGCATGCGGGTGGGCATGTCTCAGGCGGAGTTAATGAACCGCCTGAAAACACTGGGCCAGGAGGTAAGGATCAATCAAAGCGCGGATGAGATCGTCGCCTCAGCCCGCGAAGGAGCACCTGTCGCGCTGCACTTCTACCTGAAAGGCGGCAAAGTGAGCCGCATCCGCTACGAAGGCTACGTAGACTGATATTTCCCTATCTTTGCCTTGAAACAAAGCAAAACCACACATGCGCATTGTGATACAGCGGGTAAGCCGGGCTTCTGTAGAAATCGACAACAACGTAAAAGGACAGATTGGGCCAGGGTTGCTGTTATTGGCAGGCTTTAGGGCCGATGACACGGAGGATGACCTGAAATGGATGGCGGGCAAGGTAAGCCAGCTCCGCATATTCAGCGATACCCAGGACAAGATGAACCTGAGTGTGCAGGATGTGCAGGGCGATGTACTCGTAATCAGTCAGTTTACACTTTACGCCAGCACAAAAAAAGGCAACCGCCCTTCCTATACCACGGCGGCGCCTCCGGCAGTGGCCATACCGCTTTATGAGCACTTTATACAATTACTGGAAGAGGCGCTTGGAAAACCCGTGCAAACAGGTGCTTTTGGTGCCGATATGAAAGTAGAACTACTGAACGACGGCCCCGTGACCATTGTGATGGATACGCAGCACAAAGACCTTTTTTAACATGACCCTGGCAGAAGCACAAGCCACCGTAGACAAGTGGATCAAAGAGAATGGGGTGCGCTATTTTAACGAGCTCACCAACATGGCCATACTTACCGAGGAGGTAGGTGAGGTGGCCCGCATCATCTCCAGGCAGTACGGCGAACAGTCGTTCAAGAAAAGTGAGGAAGGAAAGCAACTCTCCGACGAACTGGCCGATGTGCTGTTTGTAGTTATTTGCCTGGCCAACCAAACAGGAATAGACCTGACCGAGGCCATGCAGAAAAACCTGGAAAAGAAGACCTCCCGCGACAGTCAACGCCACAAGCAGAATAAAAAGCTGCAGTAAGTATGAGTTGCCGTGGTTGTGCCTGCCAGTAGCCAGCATGGCTTCGGCAATTGCCCCTAACATCTGGCATTTAAGTATAAAGGCGTCGGCCACTCCTTTTAGGAATGGCCGACGCCTTTATTTTGTTAGCTACCTAGGCTAATTGATACGCTGCATTCAGGTCGATGAGCCTGTCATTTTTCCAGATAGGCAACGCATTGTACACGTCGTGCTGCAGGCAGAAAGCAATGTCTTTATTGATCTCCAGGTTCTCCAGGCGGCGCACATGAGAGGATTGCCTCAAAAAAGCCACCAGGTCCTGGCGGGCTGCCTGGTAGAGGTGGAAGGAAGCCAGGGTGGCATCGTTCTCGGCATCGAACTTACCCTGCAAATGCGTAACCAGCGCACCGGCAAAAAGCGTGTCCTCAAGGTTGAACTTGCCTTTCCAGCCGGCACACACCACTACTACATCCAGCTGCAGGGCCTCCAGATGGGCCGCCACAGCCTGCAGGTTCAGAAAAGAGCCCACCACTATTTCTTCGGCTGCTTCTGACATGCGGATGGCGCGCGTGCCGTTTGTAGTGGTGATGGCTACGGAGCGCCCTTTCACATCACCTGACATGTAACCAAAAGGAGAGTTGCCCAGGTCGAAGCCCTCCGCTTTTACGCCGTCGCGTTCGGCGGCGGTCAGGCAGCCTTTTGCAGCAAAGGCCCGGCACTCCTCCAGTTGCATCACCGGAAAAATAGCCGACACCCCGTGCGCAAAGGCGGTAACCATGGTAGAGGTGGCCCGCAGAACATCTACTGCCACAACAGCTTTTCCTTTTAACTCATACAAATGCAACAGCTCCGGGCTGAAACACACATCTATGCTTGGCATGGTAGCTTTAAACTAAAGATGATGGACAAAAGAGGCTGTACGCTTGCAGCATAAGTATGAACCAAGCCAGTGTGCCAGCCATCTTGTGCTCCTAATACGTTGCCTGAAAACCTACTTTTTGTAGATCGGCAGCTTTACCAGCTGCGCCTTCATATCCTTGTTGCGTATGCGCACGAATATTTCGGTGCCAACCTTACTGTAGTCTTTGTCTACATAGCCCAGACCGATGCCTTTGCCCAGTGATGGGGACATGGTGCCGGAGGTTACCTCCCCGATCTGTTCGCCTGCTGCGTTCACCAGTTCGTAATGGGCCCTTGGGATAGCCCTCTCCAGCATCTCGAACCCTACCAGTTTGCGGGCAACGCCAGCTTCTTTCTGTGCTTTCAGGTTGTCGGCGTTCGTAAAGTCCTTGTCGAACTTTGTGATCCAGCCAAGGCCCGCCTCAATAGGAGAAGTGGTGTCGTTGATATCGTTCCCGTAAAGGCAGAAGCCCATCTCGAGGCGCAGTGTATCGCGGGCTCCCAAACCGATTGGCTTGATGCCTTGCGCCTTACCTGCTTCCATAATGGCTTCGAACACCTTCACAGCGCCTTGGTTTGGCACATAGATCTCAAAGCCGCCGGCCCCTGTGTAGCCCGTCGCGGACACGATCACATCCTGTACGCCGGCAAACTCGCCTTTCTCGAAGGTATAATAAACCATGCTGGCCAGGTCCAGGTTGGTGAGCGGCTGTAAAGCCGCTACCGCCTTTGGCCCCTGCACAGCAAACAACGACATGCTATCAGAGATGTTCTCCAGTTCCACGGCTTCGGTGTTATACTTGTTCACCCAGTCCCAGTCTTTCTCAATATTAGAGGCGTTTACAACCAGCATGTATTCCTCCTCGCTAAAACGGTACACCAGCAAGTCGTCTACAATGCCGCCAGTTTCGTTCGGGAAACAGGAATACTGTATTTTGCCATCGGTAAGCTTAGCCGCATCATTCGACGTGATGCGTTGGATCAGGTCGAGCGCCTTTGGGCCACGCAGCATAAACTCACCCATATGCGACACATCAAAAATACCGACCGCGTTACGCACAGCATTGTGCTCTTCTATATCAGATGAATAACGCACAGGCATGTTATAACCGGCGAAAGGCACCATTTTAGCGCCCAGTGCCTCGTGCACATCATTCAAAGCAATTTTTTTAAGTTCCATTCTGGTTTAGCTGTTCAAAGTGATCGATGGGCAAAAATAAGGAAAATAAACCGCATCCGAAATCTATTCATCCAACTCCCTATCCTGCATGAAAATGCCTGTTAAGTATAAACATTGAAAATTCTCATGTAAAAATCCATAAACATAGTGTAATTTAAATATAACCCTATACATTTCGTGCCGTAAATAGTGAGGGAATAATTAGCCAAAAACCAATGCCATTTTCTGAACTTATCGCCTTATCCGTAGTTATACCAGCTCCGCCATTTTTCTGTCCTCCGCTACTGGTGTTCGGCAGTAAATAGTTTACTGTTGTGTTCTTTAAGGAAAAATGGTTTAATCTTACATTTGCTACCTGAACCGCCACTGTTCTTCAGCCGGTTTCCAGCCTAAAGCAGGTATAATGCGTCCATGAAATTATCAGCTAAATTATTTATCGGGTTCGTACTGATCTCGTTTCTTTTTGCGGCTGTCGCCATTGTCAACTTCCGTCTTTCGGAAGATGTGATCCAGAACTCGCAGTGGGTCTCACGCTCTCAGATCGTGGTGAGGAATTCTGCTGCGCTTCAGCGTAACATCATCGACATGGAGACAGGTTTGCGCGGCTACCTGCTGAACGGGAACGAAACGTTTCTGGTACCCTACTTACAGGCAAAAGAGCAACTTAACAACTTATTTCAGGATACGAGAAAGTTTGTTTCCAACACCCCCGAACAGGTCGAGAAGATAGATGAGATCATGCGCCTGCAAAAGATTTTTCAGGAAGAATATGCAGAGCCCCTCATTTACATGGTTAAAAACGACACCATTTTGGACGATGTCTTTATAGGAGGTAAGATAGACAAACTGGTTTTAGGTGAAAAGGCCCTCATTGATACGATCCGTACCTCCTTCAGAGAGTTTAACGCGCTGGAATATCAAATACGGGAGGAACGCCGCCAGCGCTTAAACGCAAGTATAGATACTACCCGATATGTTTCCACTTTACTAACCATTCTTTCAATTCTTCTGGGGTTGGGCTGGGCTTATTACATGACCAGGGTAATCACCAGCAGGATCATTAAAATGGTAAAGCTGGCAGAACAGATATCAACAGGAGATTTCAAGACCCAAATTATCGACACCTCAAAGGATGAGCTCAGTCAGCTGTCTCATTCCCTGAACCGGATGTCGACTACAATTGATGAAACCTTCACCGAACTAGACCGCAAGAACAAAGAACTGGACCAGTTTGCCTATGTGGTATCGCATGACCTGAAAGCGCCTCTGCGTGGCATTGAAGTAGCCTCGCGTTGGGTGGAGGAGGACATGGACGGACAGCTGCCTCCTAATGTGCAAGAGTACCTGATGATGATGCGCGTGCGCGTGCACCGAATGGAGAACCTGATCAACGGGATTCTGGCCCTGGCCCGCATAGGCCGAACCACCCAAATAGAAGAGGATGTGGATGTGAATGAACTTCTGGCAGAGGTAGTCGATATGGTGTCTCCGGTCAGCAACTTTGAGATCAACGTGCAGGATAACTTACCCGTTTTACACACCGTGCGTATTCAGCTGCAGCAAGTGTTCAGCAACCTGCTTAGTAATGCCATAAAATACCATAACAAACCAACCGGCTTGATTACAGTAAGGCACCATGAAACCGACGACTTTCACGTGTTTTCTGTGACAGACGACGGGCCGGGGATCGACCCAGAGTACCATGATCGAATTTTTGTTATCTTCCAGACCCTGCAGGAACGCGATGCGGTGGAAAGTACCGGCGTAGGTCTTACAATAGTTAAAAAAATAGTAGAGTGGCAGGGTGGCACCATCTGGCTAAACTCGCAGCCCGGTCAGGGAGCTACTTTTACCTTTACCTGGCCAAAAAACCGGGTGAATGCGGCATAATTTGTTTAGTTTTGTCTCAAACGCACAATTAGTATTTTAGTAAGATGAGTGAACAAAGAGTAAATATCCTATTAGTTGAAGACGACTACCTGGATATTATGAATGTAGAAAGAGAACTGAAGAAAATAAATATTGCACATCCGATCTTTGTGGCCCGTAATGGCCGCGAGGCGCTTAATATGTTGCGTGGGGAAGGCACAGCAAAAATTTCGCCGGCACCCAGTGTTATCTTGCTGGACATCAACATGCCAAAGATGAATGGGCTGGAGTTTCTGGCAGAGTTGCGGCGTGAGCCGGAGTTTAACCATTTGCCCGTTTTTATCATGACCACTTCCAACGAAGAAAGTGATCGTTATGCGGCGCAAAGCCTCAATGTTTCGGGTTATATTGTAAAGCCGCTCACGTTCGATTCCTTTGAGAACGGCCCGTCTTCTTTAGACAGCTTCAGCTTGTTCCTGGATCTGATCAAACTGAAGTAACTGGCTGCTTGTGGTTCTTTACTAGTCATAAAACGATCACCTTTAAGACTTTGCCAACAGCGTGAAAGATTGCCTGTGATGCAAAGTAACCCCCTTGCTGGCAATAGCTGCGCGGTGCATTTTTGTAGGGTACCCGGCATTCTTATCCCAGCCATACGCCTGGTGTACTGCCGCAAGCCGGCTCATGTACTCATCGCGGTATGTTTTGGCCAACACCGACGCCGCCGCAATAGAAAGGTATTTCCCATCTCCCTTCACGATGCAGGTATAAGGCGTGGTAAGCGTTGTCTTAAACCGGTTGCCGTCTATAATCAGGTACTCCGGTGACAGGTCTAGTGCCGCCAAGGCCCGGTGCATGGCCAGGTAAGTGGCGTTCAGGATATTTATGGCATCTATTTCTGTTGGGCTAGCCTCGCCTATCCCCCAGGCAACCGCGTCTTTTACCACCTCCCCCCTTAACTGTTCCCGTTTCTTCTGGCTTAACAGCTTCGAGTCATTGAGCAGGGCATTCTTGTAATCTGGAGGCAGCACCACCGCCGCAGCCACCACCGGCCCGGCCAGGCAGCCCCTCCCCGCCTCATCAATGCCTGCCTCTAAAGTATAGCCGCTATAGTTTGAAAGTAACATACGCGTAAAGGTAAGGAAGTATAAACATAAAGCCCGCCATCAGGTGATGGCGGGCTTTATAAGATATTCACTAATTTATTTCAGGGACTAAAGCAATGGGTTAGTTTGGTATTCGGCCGTTGGAATTTTAAACGTATACCTGCTATCCGTTAATGGAATGGATGCACCTGCGCCAATTGATGATATCGCCTGCGATCTTCGCATGATATCGTTCGTTCTAAAACCTTCAGCCAAGAGCTCGATCCTGCGTTCCGTAAGAATGGTGTTGATCAAATCTTGTTTTGAGGTAGGCACGTACGCCCAGGTTGCATCAGAACGCATGTGCACAGCCATCAGAAGCGCTAAGGCTCTTGTCTCACTCCCTACTTCAGCCTCTGCTTCGGCCAGGTTAAGCAGTACTTCTGAGTATCTGATTACCGGCACCCAGTCAATGAAAGGAGTAACCCCGGCAAACTTCGTCACGTAACGTTGGCCTGAAATAGTAGCTGTCAGGTCGGTTTTACGAACATCTGAGGCCCTGAACTGCGGGTTGGTGTAGATACCTGTAATACCAGTTGTATTCACGTTCAGATAATACTCCCTGTTACCATTTCCACCGTTATAATAATAGCCAAGCTGGTTCTGCGTACCTGGTGCGTTGGTGGCAGCCATTGGCAACGAAAAGAGCGACTCATTGGTGGTGTAGTTGGTGTACACAGTCTTAATATCAGACTGCAGGGCATGCGCCACACGGTTAGGCGATTTAAATGGAGCAGTTGCAGATACAATCTTGTTACCCTCTGTAATCACATCCTGGTAGCGCTTCATGGTTAAGTACACGCGCGTTTTAAGGGCGATAATGGTGTTTTTGTGTGCGCGTGTTGTATTAAGTGCGGCAGAAGTATAATTATCCGGCACATCCTGTTCTGCCTCGTTCAGGTCTTTAAGAATCTGTGTGTACACCTGCGCAACAGTGCTGCTAGCTAACCCATTGTTATCAATACTAGTCTCTCCTTTCAGCCTTAGTGGGATACCTTTGGAGGCACCGTTATCAGATGCATAAGGCTTAGCGTACAGCTGGATGAGTGAGAAGTAAGACAATGCTCTGATAAACTTTGCCTCGCCCCGGTACGCTTTCAGATTCTCAGGTGCTATTTTAGAGGCATTAGCCTCTAAGCCTTCTAAAAACAGGTTGGTTCTGTTTATCGCCAGGTATCCTGAAATCCAGAAGTTTGCCAGGTAAGAATCATCCGCACCCACAGTATGGTTCCAGGTAGTTGCGCCTGTCACACCATTGGCGTTCCGGTTAATAAACTCCTCGGCTCTGATGTCATTGTAGACCAGGTACCTGCCTCCTAAAAATGCTCCAGACTTAACGGTAGCATAAAGGCCGTTGACCTGTGCAAGCACGCGTTCCGGCGTATCGAAAGAGCTTTCTACAGAGATGGATGTCTGTGGCTTTGCCTCTAAGAAGTCATCCTCGCAGGAGGTAACGAAAGGCATTAAAGGTACAGCTAGTAAGGCCAGCCTTACAAAGTACTTCTTGGTTGCGGTTTTATTTGAAAGATTCATGGATGTCGTACTTTAAATGTTAAAAACCAAGGTTAACACCGAGTGTGAACATTCTGCCCTGAGGAACCGTGTTACGTTCAACGCCAGGGGCAATGTTAGAATTACCGTTAGAAGAAATCTCCGGGTCTACACCGCTGTACCTGGTCAGCAGGAAAGCATTGTCTACCTGGCCATACATTCTTAGGGAAGAGATACCTGAGCTGCCAAAAAATCTGGCTGGTACTCTGTATCCAAAAGAAGCGTTCTGTAAACGTACAAAGTCACCTTTTTCCACGTTCACATCAATCGGGAAAGCAGAGCCGTTGGAAACGTTATCGCCATACACCGGACGCGGAATATTCGTTTTCTGACCTTCCTCCTGCCATCTGTCCAGTACATCTGTGTGATTGTTCCAGAATCGCTGGTCACGCAAGCCTGCCTTGGTTCCGTTGTAGATGTAGTTGCCGCCGGAATAGGAGAACAGTACACTTAAATCGAAGTTACGGTACGTCAGGTTATTGGTAAATCCACCATAAAAGGTAGGTAGCGTGTTGTAAAGCGCGTCTGCATCGGCACCTGAAATAGCGTTCGCTTTCGTGCCATCCAGATACGTCCAGGCATTGGCGCCACCACCGTGCTGGTACTGCACCTTCTCACCCTGCTTGTTGATGAATATTCTGCGGCCGTTTTCTGGGTTTACACCAGCTGTTCTTACCACATAAAGGCTACCTACAGGCTGGCCTACTTTGGTTAAGTTGGCCGTTTCGAGCTGAGTTACACCAGGTATTGGAGCATCGCCGTTAGCCAGGGCCGTCACCTCGTTCTTGTTGAAAGTTACGTTAAAATTGGTCTTCCAGGAGAAGTTCGCCTTGTCTATCGGTGTTGCAGTAAGCGCAAACTCCAACCCTTTGTTGTACATTGAGCCTACGTTTGTCAGGATAGAGTTGCCAGGGATACCCTTGGATGGTGCTTGCGGCGCACTCAGGATCAATCCGTTCACATCGTTGTAGTAGTAGTTGGCCTCTAGCGTAACCTTGTTATTCCAAAAACCCAGGTCTACTCCTACGTTGGTCTGCTCACTGGTTTCCCAAGACAGAAGCGTGTTGCCTGCCTGTGAGTAAGCCAGGGTCGATACATCGCCGTAGTTACCTGTGCTATACAGGGAGTAGGAACCTATATCGCTGTTTAGGTTACCATTACCCACACGGCCCCAGCTTCCCTTAAATTTAATGCTGGATAATTTATCCGACAGAGCCGAATTCTTGTAGAAGCCTTCTTCAGACAATAACCAGCCCACAGAAGCACCGCCAAAGTTACCCCACTGCTTGGTAGCAGCTAAGGCAGAGTTTCCATCTCTTCTGAAGTTGCCTGAGAAGAAGTACTTATCTGCATAGTTGTAGCCTACGCTGGAGAGATACGACTCATAAGCTCTCTGGCCCAAAAGGTTACCCGCTGCCAGGTTCGTGTTGTAACCAGCCTGGTAAATTGTGAAACCGTTGTCAGTTAATGTCTGGCGGTTAGAGCCCCATCCGTCTGTAACAGTCTTCTGAACATCTGTACCAACTAACAAACTCACATTATGCTTCTGTGCTATCGTTGTCTGATATCTCAGAGTATTTACCCAGTTCCAGTTCTCTCTGTTTATGTTCTGATTAAAGGCAGAGCCGCCAGAAGAGAATCCATCACCGTGAATGTGGCTCCAGAACTGCTTATTCTCGATATTAGATTTATCGTAAGAGTAGGTAGTAGAAGCTGTAAGGCCTTTGAACAGTTTAAAATCGGCACCCAAATTTGAGATCAGCCTGTTCGACTCGGAGGTATTGCGGTTTAGGTCCAGAAGCGGAAGTGGGTTCTGAAAAGTAATGGCCGCTTTGTTCATTCCTGGCCCAATTGTGTTCGACCCGGTTATGTTATAACTTCCATCGGCGTTTCTTGGGGCAATGTTCGGAGGTAACACCAGCGCCAATCTGGCTAAACCCGACGATGCGAAGGCGGAGCCAGGAAGTGATCCGGTTTGTGGCGCTGTGTTTAAGGAGTTAGCATAAGTTAAGTTACCTCTTAGGCTAAACCAATCCGTTACCTTATGGTTGATATTTAACCTGGAGTTCTTACGCTCAAACGTGTTGGTTTTAATAAAACCATTCTGATCTGTGAGACCTACCGAGAAATAATAACTCGTGTTTTCATTACCTCCATTTACCGATAAGTTGTGATTCTGAGAAACAGCTCTCTGGTATACTTCATCATACCAGTTCGTGTTCACCAAAGACCCATCTGGGTTAGTGCTGGTGAAAAAACTTACACCGTTTGCATCTCGCTGTGCCACCGGCACCAGGGCTGGGTTAATCGCCAGCGCATTTCTAACAGCCTCATTCTTATAATCCGTGTATTGCTGGGCATCTAGCAAACTAGGCAGCCTGGTAGCCATACCCATACCTACCCAGCCATCGTAGTTTACTTTCGTTTTGCCCTTGCTTCCTTTTTTGGTCGTGATAACCAAAACGCCTGCCGCCGCTCTCGAACCGTAAATAGATGTTGATGCGGCATCCTTTAGAATGTCAATCGACTCGATATCAGCAGGATTAATATCTGCCAACGGGTTGTTTGCTGATGAGTTACTTGACAAATCACCAGTCGCTACTGGAATACCATCCACAACTACTAATGGAAATGAGCTCAGCGAGATAGAGTTAATACCTCGAATACGTATAACCGGAGGGTTATTGAGCACACCATTTGGCTGAATAATGTTTACGCCGGCCGCTTTACCCGTTAAAGCCTGAGCAAAACTTTGTACAGGACGGTCTTTAATCGCTGACGCACTGATAGAGGAAGCGGCCCCTGTAAACTCCGTTTTGGTTTGCGTGTTATAGCCTACAACAACTACTTCCTGCAGCTGCTTGTTATCTAAGCCCATTGCCACATTAATACTTGCGGCACTGTTAACGGCTCTCTCAACGGTTAAATACCCAATAAATCTAAACACTAATGTGTTTGATCCGTCGGGCACACTAATCGTGTAGGACCCATCAGCACCTGTGGTGGTTCCTACAGAAGTTCCCTTTACAATTACTGCTACGCCTGGCAGTCCTTGTGATGTTGTCTGGTCTGTTACAGTACCAGAAACTGTTTTGCTCTGTGCGGCTACCTGATTCAGTAGAGCGAACATCAGAACAAAACTCATGAGCAATAGCTTTCTCATTTTGTTGTTGAATAAAGGTGAATTGGATTGGTAGATAGTTAGATAAATGGTTTGGTTATTAATTTAAACTGTGCTTAACTTTCATTTTGGGCAATAAAGTAGCCTAACCCTTTTGGAGGGCGAAAAATAAATTGTACCGAAGTCCAGAAAGAGTCTTAACTCTTTCTGAAAATGTTATGCTATAAAATTTGTAAGGAGAAGTAAATTGTACAATAATGCGCTCTACAACAGACACACCACCATACACTTTGAAAGGAGCAGAATAAACAGGCAATCAAGCCATTTAAGGACCTTTTTGCTTATTTAATCCTATTCGTTTAGCAATGATATTGAGCAATTAAATCAAAAGCAACACTTTCATTTAAATTATTTTTCTAAGAATCAGCCATTTTTTCATGGCTACATCCTCTTATAATCATATCGTGATGTATATCACCAACTTAACAGTAAAACTGTAATATTTGGCGACTTAACAATGTTTAAACTATAATTATCAAAGTTTAAGCATCAATAATTACAAATAAACTTTCTATGGCTAAAACGCTGTAAAAAAAATAAGCCTGGTACAAGTTGTACCAGGCTTATTTTTTAATGTGCTCTGGAGGGTAAAGTCCTCACACAGCAGGTATGCTTATTTGTTAACAGGTGTTTCCTCGAACAAACCAGGTATTGGGCTTGGAGTATTCGGATTGGCGTTCACTTCACTTTGTGGGTAAAGAAAACGCTGCGGCAATTCACTTGCCGTTCCTTTTACAGGGATCCCTAAACGGTTGTTCGTTCTACGGGCATCGTTAAAAGCTTCGATGTTACCGATAAACGTTACGTAACGCTCCTCAATTATTTCGTTAAGCAGGGCATCCTGTACTGATATACCCATTGGGTTCTCGATGCCCAATACTGCGAAGTCGGTTAGCAGGTAAGGCAGGTAGCTGCCGGCTCCGAACATGTCGTTCAGCACCGCTCTGCGGGCATTCAATGCATCAATTGCAGCTTGTGTGTTTCCCTGTCTGGCCAACGCCTCAGCTAATATTAGCTGTGTTTCGGCATAAGTTACCAACGGGAAACCCTGATCAAATGCAAAAGCACCGTCATCATAGTTCAGGTCGTACGTACCCAGGCCACCATTGTAATAATAGTTAAAACGACCTGTTTCATCCGTCTTCGCATTGTTACGATTTTTAGCAAATGCACCCTTCTGAGCCGGATCAAGTATGCGCGGCGCGAAAGCGTTTTCTGCCGTCATATAACCTGGGCGCTCAAGGTTACCAAAAGAATAATAAACGTTTACGTTATAGTAAGCATCCATGTGCGGTGTAACCAAATTACCAGCAGGAGAAGGGATACCTAATCGAGCAGCAGCCTCTGCTTCGGCGTATTTGCCTACCTGCAGGTAATAGCGCGCTTTCAGGGTATAGGCTACATTAATCCACTTGGATGCATTGCCGCCAAAGTAGATATCTTTTTCTGCACGCAGGATACCTCTGTTAAGCTTCAGATTCGCAATCGCATCATCTAAAAGGACTTGCAGGCTCGCGTACACCTCTAACTGAGGGTCGAACTTCGGGTTCTCAACCAAAGTTACCTCAGAGAAAGGAATGTCACCGAACAATGCGGTAGCAGTACCGGCCGCATGTGCTTCCAGCACCTGGGCAACGCCCTTTACCTTCGGATTCAGTTCATTCTCCGCTTTTTCCTGAGCTATTCGTGCCTGCGTTATGGTAGCGTAGTAAATCGTTTCCCAAGGGCTATCAAAGTCACCGGCTGTAACCAGGTACTGATCCAGGTTAATATACTGACGGTCAACTCCAGAAAACTGATCGGTCCATAAACCTGCCAGACGTGCCATTTCACCTTCTTGCAAAAGGGCGTTGCCCAACATTACCCCCTGAATCATGTTGTTCACGTCAACTGATTCTCCACTCGGGTTATTCGGGTCCTCTTCAAAGCCATCAATAAAACTTTCGCATCCCATTACAGACACAGCCAGTGAGAAGATGGTTATATATTTGAATATACTTTTCATATAAATCGTGTATTTAATGGATTAGAAATTGAATCTGATCGAAGCCAGATAAGAGCGCGTGCCTGGGTTGTTGAAATACTCAAGGCCACGGCCATTTCCAGTACCTGTCAGGTTGGTTTCAGGGTCAACACCGTCGAACTCTTTAGACCAGATAACCAGGTTACGGCCTGTTAACGAGAACTGCACATTCTGTAGTTTAGTTGCTTTTCTGAACCCTTCGCTAGCCAACGTGTACGTTAACGTTAACTCTCTGATTCGGGACCAGCTTGCATCCTGTATAAACTGCTCTCCTACTGGGCCGAAACCGCCACCAAGTGATGTCCAGTAGCTCTGGTCCAGGGCTACGTCGTTTCCGCCAAAGTTCTCAATTCTTCCACGGAACGTGTAAGAACCATCTGCATTCGGTGCATACGTATCAGCCACGGTATTACCACTGTATAAGAAAGTATTAGCAGCTTCCTGCGCAGACAAAGTAGTTTGCACGTCGGTATAAGCAGATTTACCAAAATAGCGCAACACGCCTTCTGTACCTGCCCAAATATCACCACCCTGAGAGAATTCGAACAAGGTGAACAGGCTAAACCCTTTGTAAGCCAGCTTGGTATTCAAGCCACCTCTCCAATCTGGGTTCGGGTCTCCGATCACGCCTTCGGTAGCAGCTGCCTGCGGGAAGCCGAAGCTATCCAGTGCCAGGCTGCCATCCTCGTTGCGCTCGAATCTACCACCCCATAGTACGCCTACAGGCTGGCCTTCCACAGCTCTGGAAGATACACCTGTAAAACCAGCCAGGAACAGCGACTCAACGCCACGCAGGTCAGTTACTTTGTTTCTGTTTCTGGTCCAGTTACCACCAATACTCCAGGTCAGGTCGTCAGTTCTAAGTACCTGGCCATCCAATTCAATTTCTATACCCTTGTTCTCCAAGGTAGCAGCATTGTCTGTTCTGAAAGTGAAGCCAGAAGAGGCCGGAACAGGCAATTGGAATATCGCGTCCGTAGTCTCGTTTGTGTAGTAAGTGGCGTTAAGTGACAAACGATTGTCAAAGAAACGAAGGTCAGTACCGAACTCCAGTTCTTTCTTACGCTCAGGCTTTAAGCCGGCATTGCCTTGTACAGCACTTCTAACAAAAGCTCCTGTATAGGCGCTTGCATCTAAACCAGGTCCCCAGCTCTCTACAAAAAAGGCAGGCACGTAATCGTCAGTTGTCAGGTACGGACCTGGCTGTACACCCACTTCACCGTAACCTGCGCGCAGTTTACCAAAGCTCAACACACTGCTGCCCGAGAAAGGGCTCAGCTTAGAGAACTGGAAGGCAACATCAGCAGAAGGATAGAAGAACACGCTTTGCGCCTCTCTACCAAAAGTAGAAGCATTCTCTAACCTTCCTGAGGCATTTACATACACCATGTCATCAAAACCTAACGTGGCGGTAGCATATCCTGCCGAGGTGCGGATAGTGGACTCTGAATCAAATGGCTCGGTATCGGAGTTGGTCGCGTTAGCGAAATCACTGATGCGCTGGTTCAGGATAAAGTTACGATAAGTAGCTCCAACGTTGTTGAACGTGCGCTGGTTCAGGTTAAAGCCTACCAGGAATGATCCTGTGAAACGGTCGTTGAACTGACGGTTGGCACGTGCGATGAAATCCGAGTTTAGCTGGCTTTCTGTAATGGTCTCTTCTGTACCGGAACCGTTACCATTGTTCTCGGAAGAGTTTACCGGGAAAAAGGTCAAGCGTTTGTCAACGTATGTATCCACGCCACCACGGGCTATAAAGTTAAGCCAGGTAGTTGGCTCGTAGTTTAACTCAAACGAACCCAGGAAGCGGTCCACATCTGAAGTGTTACGCTGCTCGTTTATCGTCCAGAGTGGGTTGTTATAAATAGGGCTGGCTGTGTTACCCAGGTATCTTCTGTAAGAGCGCTGTCTGCCCAAAAAGGCATCGCCGGCTGCATTAAAGTAGGTACCCTTGTAATCTCTGATATCAAAGTCAGGGGCGTTACGCAGGAAACCAAGGTATAAACCTGACGTATTGGAACCCTGCTGAATACGGTTAGAGCTAACCTTAGAGTAGGTAATGTTTGCACTTGCTTTTACTGTGCTGGCCAGTCTTTTCTCAGCGTTCAGGCGCCCTGTTGTTCTGGTATAGTCACTGTTGTTGCGAATGATACCTTCCTGATCCAGGTTAGAGAAACTCAGAAAGAAGTTTCCGTCCTGGTCGCCACCGCTAAAGCTCAGGTTGTTCTCCAAAAAGTGTCCGTTCTGGAACACCGCATCGAAGTTAGAGTCGTTAAATGTCTCACGGCTGTTTTTGGTAACGATCGGGTAATAAACCGTACCATCCTGTGCCACAAACTTCTGACCCGTGGTATTCACCACATCTTCGCCTCCGGCTCTGTTGGCAATGATATCACCATACGAAAACGCACTTGTCGGGCTGTAGTTTCCATTGAATCCCTGTCCGTAAGTGTTTTGCAGGTCGTGGGTGTAGCTGATCTGGTCAAGTGAGTAAGTTAACCCGTAGCTTATGTTGATCTTGCCTTTCTCAGATGATCCGCTTTTAGTCGTGATCACCATTACACCGTTTGCAGCACGAGAGCCCCACAAAGCTGCCGCTGAGGCACCTTTCAGAATCTGTACCGAGGCAATGTCGTTCGGGTTGATGTCGTTCAGACGAGACTGCTGCACCACACCACCAACACCTGAACCGAGGTTACTGTTGCTTACAGGCACACCATCCACAATAATGAGTGGCTGCACTGAGCTGGTAATGGTACTCTGTCCACGTATCTGGATATAGGCACCTGCGCCTGGGTCACCGGATGACCTGGTGATCTGCACGCCTGAGGCTTTTCCTGACAAACCGGTTACAGCACTGGTTTCTCCGGATTGCGCGATTCTGGCACCGGTCACCTGGCTTGTGGCCGCACCTTGCTTATCCTTGCTTTCCTTAAAACCCAAAGCAGTAACCACAACTTCATCCAGCTGCTTGGTATCTACGCCTAGTTGCGCATCGATCATCGTTCTGTCGCTGATAGGCGCTTCCAGAGTTTCATAACCAATGTACCGGAATATAATAGTGCTTACATTAATAGGCAGCTCCAGTACATAATTACCGGAAGCATCTGTGGCTGTTCCGGTAGAGGTACCTTTACCTAAAACGGAAACACCGGGTAACGCCTGACCTGTGGCCAGATCCGTTACCTTACCTTTGATTGTCCTCGTCTGTGCCATGGCATTTTGCAGCACAGCAAAGAGCAAAACAAAGCTTAAGAGTAAAACTTTTTTCATTCTGTTAGTGATAAAGTGAATTAAATAGAACAGTGGATTTATACAAATGCTTTATACGGTTAAAAGCACTGTATAAACCAAATGTAACCATTTTTTTTTGCTTTGTCAATCCACATGTACTGTTACAACTGTACGTCACTATGCGTCAACGGCTTATAAAACCCTGTATATTAATAACTTTAGAATTTTTTTTTGTATTTAGTATAGGTTTAAAACAATTATCGGTTCACTGAAAAACCCCTCAGGCGGTACACAAATAAGGCCTGCCACTTGCGTGGCAGGCCCCCTGCTTTTTAGTATGAAAAAAATTAAGCCTGCATCAAAAACGCCTTGATATATACATCCAGGTCACCGTCCAGCACATTCTGCACATCAGAGCGTTCTACCCCTGTACGGATATCCTTCACCAGTTTGTAAGGGTGCAGCACATAATTCCGGATCTGAGAGCCGAAATCGATGCGCTTTTTGGTGCTTTCGATCCGGTCCCGCTCTTCGTTGCGCTTCTCCATCTCAATCTGGTAAAGGCGCGACTTCAGCATGCGCAGGGCATGCTCCTTGTTCATAAGCTGCGAACGCTCTATCTGGCACTCAATTATGATCCCGGAGGGCTTGTGCTTCAGGCGCACTGCCGTCTCTACCTTATTCACGTTCTGACCACCGGCACCGCCTGCCCGGTAGGTATCCCAGTCGATGTCGCTGGGGTTGATGTCAATATGGATCGTGTCATCCACCACCGGGTAGGCAAACACGGAGGCAAAGGAAGTATGGCGCCTGCCCCCTGAGTCGAAGGGGGAGATCCGCACCAGGCGGTGCACCCCAATCTCCGACTTGAGATAGCCGTAGGCGAAGTCGCCGGTGATCTCGAGCGTGGCCGATTTGATACCCGCCCCTTCGCCGGCATTGTAGTTAAGTTGCTTGACACTAAACCGGTGCGACTCTGCCCACATGATGTACATGCGCATCAGCATTTCGGCCCAGTCCTGGCTTTCGGTGCCGCCCGCGCCCGGGTTTATCTCCAGAATGGCGCTCAGCTGGTCTTCCTCGCCGCTGAGCATGCGCTTAAACTCCAGCCCTTCCACGGCCTCTACGGCCTTTTTATACTCCTGCTGTATATCCTCCTCCGACACGTCGCCCTCTTTGTGAAAGTCGAACAACACCTCAAAATCAGATACAGCCTTCTCTACCTCCTCGTAATGATCGGTCCATACTTTCACGGACTTGATCTCTTTCAGGATAACCTCAGCTGCTTTGGGATCGTCCCAAAAATTCGACGCAGTAGTTTGTTGCTCTGTTTCCGCTATCTGCTCTTTCCTGGCATCGTAGTCAAAGATACCTCCTCAGGGCCTCTACTCTGGCCTTCAACTCTTTTAATTGCTCTGTTGTCATTCGCGTGTTTGGTTTATACTTACGATTAAACAATAAAATGCTGAAGTATAAACACCAGCTTATACTTCAGCATTTCTCTTACTCCCTTACTTTAAAGACTGATGCGGTGCACCCAGTTGTGTATGTCCGCCGCCTGGCCGGTTTTTATCATCTCCAGCGCTTTGGCAACCCTGTTCGATATCTCCCGATCTTCGATGGCAGGCAGCTCCATGTCTGTGCCATTGTAATGGATCGTGGCGATCTGAGCGATGGTAGCGGCTGTGCCCGTACCAAAGGCTTCCTGCAGTTTTCCTGCCTGGTAAGCCTCCAGCAACTCATCTACAGAAATCCTGCGCTCTTCTGTGACATAGCCCAGGTCGCGCGCCAGGGTTAACACGCTGTCGCGGGTAATGCCCTTCAGAATGGTGGTGCTGGCTGGCGGGGTTATCAGTTTGCCGTCTATCACAAACATCAGGTTCATCGTGCCGGACTCCTCTATGTACTTATGCTCCTTGGCGTCGGTCCAGATCAACTGGTGGTAGCCTTTCTCCTGCATTTTGCGGGCCGGCAACAGGGCCGCGCCGTAGTTGCCGGCAGCTTTGGCATAACCGGCACCCCCTTCGGCAGAGCGCACGTAATGCGGCTCCACAGCCACCTTCAGCGGCATGCCGTAGTAGGCGCCCACCGGGCAGGTAAAGATCGTAAACCTGTAGCTCCCCGACGGGCGGACACCAATGAAATCATCGGTTGCGAACATGAACGGACGTATATACAGTGCGCAGCCTTCAGTTGGTGGCACCCAGGCAGCATCCAGGCGCACCAGCTGCTCTAGGCCCTGCATAAATAGCTCCTCGGGCACATCGGGCATGCACATGCGCTCCGCCGACGTGTTGAGGCGCCTGAAATTATCCAGCGGACGAAACAACAGTATGTCGCCGTTGGCATCTTTGTAGGCCTTCATCCCCTCAAAAATAGATTGACCGTAATGTATGGCCGAGGTTGCCGGACTAAGTGACATGTTGCCATAGGGCTTCAGCTGCGGTTGCTGCCACGCGCCGTCTTTATAATCTGCCACCAGCATATGGTCAGAGAAAATCTTGCCGAATTCTATGTTATTGAAGTCCAGCTCCGAAATGCGTGATTCGGTTACGCATTTTACTGGTATGGTTAACGTATCCACTGCCATTTTAGCTTAATTGGTTTGTAGTGTAAAGTTAGATGCGCGGCTTCCAGACCACTTCTTCGGCGCCCAGCTCCTGCGTCATTTTACGGCAAAGTGCAAACAGATAGTCAGAAAGCCGGTTCAAATATTTTATAACCAGCTCTTCCACCTCCGCCTCCTGCTGCAACCGGATGGCCAGGCGCTCGGCTCGGCGGCAAACGCAACGGGCCACATGGCAGAAAGAGACCGACTGGTGGCCGCCCGGCAGCACGAATGCGCGCAGTGGCGGCACGGCAGCTGTCATGGCATCAATCTCAGCCTCCAGCAAAAGTATATCCCCCTCCTGCAGGTCAGGGGTTTTCATTTTTGATTTTTCCGGATCGGTCGCCAGCAGGGCGCCAATGGTAAACAACCTGTCCTGTATCTCCTTCAGGGTATCCAGCCGGCTTGTGTTCACTTCCTGATCCCGCACCAGGCCGATGTAAGAGTTTAACTCGTCTACCGTTCCGTAGGCCTCAATGCGAAGGTCTGATTTTGCCACACGGGTGCCGCCTATGAGGGAGGTGCTTCCTTTGTCACCTGTTTTGGTATATATTTTCATGAACCTGAATGCTCGGACTGTAGTCTGGAAGCGGTAATGATATCCTCATTCATCACGTCAGATTCTATAAGCCCATCGCGCAGGCGCACGATACGGTGGGCATAACGGGCAATGTCCTCTTCGTGTGTAACCATAATGATCGTGTTGCCCTTGGCATGCAGGTTCTCGAAAAGCTCCATGATCTCATAAGATGTTTTGGTATCGAGGTTACCCGTAGGCTCATCCGCAAGTATGATACTCGGGTCGTTCACCAGGGCTCTGGCAATGGCCACACGCTGGCGCTGGCCGCCAGACAATTCGTTAGGCTTGTGCTTGCTTCGGTTACCCAGGCCCACGCTTTCCAGCACGCTCTGGGCTTTCTCCTGCCTGGCGCTCTTGTTATAGCCGGCGTAAATCAAGGGCAGCGCTACGTTGTCTAACGATGACTGCCGGGGCAACAGGTTGAAGGTCTGAAACACGAACCCGATCTCCTTGTTACGCACTTCGGCCAGCTCGTTATCCGTCATGTTGCTCACATCGTTCCCGTTCAGGACGTACTGCCCGCCCGTGGGCGTATCCAGACAGCCGATGATATTCATCAGCGTAGATTTACCCGAACCCGACGGCCCCATAAAGGCAACGTATTCACCTTTGCTGATCTTGATGGAAACTGATTTCAGGGCATGGATCGTTTCGGCACCCATGCGGTAAATCTTCGAGATGTCGTGAGTTTCAATGATAACGCTCATAAGGCTGGTTTTCAAAGTTGCCAGTTGTCAGCGCGCGCTTCTACTTCCTGGCGTTTCTTGTCTAATTTCTTTATAAATGTACTATATTCCGCGGCAGGAAGCAAACTTTGCAAGGTCTGTTGCGCCTGCTCTGCATACGTGAACAAGCCCTGGTCCAGGCTTTCCAGCGCATAGGCTTTATAAAGCTCCGAGGCGTAAGGATTATAGGTGATGCCGCTTAACAAAATGGTATAGGCCTTCTCTTTTTCAGGCTTGTAAGCATCAAAGAACCTGGCGGCGGCCAATACCACTTCTTCGTCGTAGAGCAGCATGGCCAGTGCTTGCTCGTACCTGGTGGCCGCTTCTTCTACCCGCCCTTTTTCCTCGGCAACACGGGCTTTAAAGTACAGGCGCTGGCGCTTGTCCCGGTCTGTCAGGTAAAGCTGGTCCATTTTATTGAGCAGGCCGTTATAGTTCTCTGTATAGAGCCATAGCTTCAGCTGCTGCAAATTTAAAGCAGACCGCAGCTCCCCCTCCGCCTGAAACTGGGGCGAGGCGTCCTGCATGGCGTCGTAGGCTGCCTTATAGCGCTTCTTATCCATCAGGTAATCCACGCGGGCCAAGAGGGCGTGCCGTTTCAGATCCTTCCCTTGCACGGCATCCACCAGGGCACTGACCTCCTCCTGCGTTAGCCGGGGTTGGTTAACGAGCAGGTACTGCACCTTATCTTTATCCGGGGCGTCGGCAATCACGGTCTGTACTTCCTGCTGCAGCACCGCTATCAGGTCCTGTGCCACGGCAATTGCAGCCTCATTCTCAGTAAAGCCTACCTCCTGCAGCGCCTCTATCGCCTGCTGGGGTTGGTTTGCCAGCGCCAGGGCAAACCCTTTGGCCAGGAAAGCCGGATTATAGCCCCTCTTTTTGGCCAGCTCAAAATAAGCTGCGGCGGCCTGGTAGTTCTCTTCCTCCAGCATCCACTCCCCTAACGCATTATAGTAATAGCCGCTCCGCGATTCGGCCTGTATCGCCAGGTTCTCCAACAAGTCGCGCCCGGTCTTCACACGGCCGTTGTAATGATGCACCATGCTCTTGAGAAACAGGAGGTCCTCGAAAAAAACCTGGTTGCCGCGCACCGCAAGGTAACTGTTGATGGGAGCCAGTCGTGCGGTATCTCCCTCGCTCAACCTGCTGATGGTTTGGTTATAGAAAAGAGCCAGGTCTTCTATCGCCTCCAGCGAGTCGGGCATAAAAGCGTCTTTTGGTCCCGGGTCGAGGCCAAGCAGCTGGCGCAGTGCGGCCGAGTTGCTCCGCAGCGACTTGTACTGGCTTTTCCGGCTCTCGTCCAGCAGGTCCTTGGCCGGCTCCAGCATGGCTTGCCGGGTATAGTAGGCCAGCCGGTTACTCCTGACAAAGTCCGTATCAGCAGTGTGCTTCTGGGCCAGGTCAAAATAATACGCGGTGCTGTCCTGCACATTGGTCTGGGCATACATCAGGGCCAGGTTGTTGTACATCTCGGCACTCTCCGGAAACTTCTCCACCCCTTGCTGCAGCACGTAAAGCTTCTCAAAAAAATACTGCTTGCCATCGTAGAGGTTCGCCAGCCGGACGTAGAGCTTTGGGTTCGGTCTTTTTTCGAGGGCCTCCTTCAGGTGCAGTATCTCGTTGTTGCGCTGGTCCTGTTTGCGGTACGAGGCTGCCAGGCTGTAATTCGCTTTCACATTGTTTACATCATACAAATCACTCTCCTGGTAAAACCGACGGGCCAGTATATCGTTGCCCGATGCCGTGTAAAGGTCGCCGAGATAATTGTAGTAGCCACTTTGGGCATAGAAATAAACCCGGTATTGGCTGCGCATCACCAATATGGCGCACGCCATCAGGCTCAACAGGAAAAACGAGAAAAGGGATAAGCGCTTTGGCTCATACACCACCCTGTACACGGGCATACGCCGGCTGAGCAGCGTGCTATAGTTAAACAGGATATACAGGAAGAACCCGAAGCCGAACACCAGGTGCGTATACACGATCACATCATGAAAGAGCACCGTAAGCGAATCGTTGGCTGTAGCAAAGGCGTAGCCTATGCTTAGAAAGGTGATGGTGGCAAACACCAGGTATAGCACCGCGCCCGCAGGCCGGAAAAGAAAGATGCGCCGGTAGTAGGCCTCACGTTGGCGCATGCCCCAGAAGCCCGCCACTACGGACAAAAAGAAAATCACGTACCCATTGATGTAAAAAAGGTCGGCTTTCAGGTAACCGATGTGGCGCAGGTAGAGCAACAACAGGTTGAGCAGGTAGAGCATACTGATCAGTACAAACTGCCACAAACCAAAGCGCCGTTCCGGCGTTTTGGCCTGCGTGTTTATCCAAAGCAGGGCGTTCACGTTCTCATACGACACCCAGCCGATAAACAGGACCGCAGCCACCAGTGCGCCTATGCTGCTGTAGTTAACCAAATGAAGGGTGATGAGTGCTGCCGAAAACTCGGCTTCGCTGTAGATGAGCAGGCCCAACACCGCCACCACGCCTGCAATTGCGACAAGGCGCAAGGCAAAGGGGGTTTTGGGCCAGAATGCCTGAAAAGCGTAACTACTAATCGCCAGGAAAGCGATGCTGACCAGCAAGGTGGTTTGGCTGGCGCCACTTCCGAAAACAGCCAGCAGATCGAAATTGAAGGTAGCCAGGAAGAGCATGAGAAGGAGCATGCCCCCATAATATGGGAGCTGCTTCATGGTACTGATGGCTGCGGTGTAGAAAACAAGGCAGACGGCCAGTATGCCGAGCACCAGCGTGGAGGCCACCAGGTTAATGGCAGGCAGGGCGACATCGTACTGCTCGAAAATCAGGTACCCGTCTGCCATGAAGGTGAAAGGCTCGAGCAAGCGTGTCACCTCGTGTACCGGCACCGGCACTACTTGCAGGTCGGTTATCTTATCCCAGCCAAATGCATAGCTTTCTCCGGTAAAATAATGGAACACGCCCAGCACAAGCGCCAACGCACACAGCAGGAGTAAAAAAAGATAGGGATACCTGATGTCAGTATCCCAGTCTTTCCAGAATCTCAGTTTGCTCATAAGTAAGTCAGCCGACTATTCCAGCACCTTGGGAACCCGGAAATAATCGGAGTCTTTTTTAGGGGCGTTTGCCAATGCCTGATCGTGTGTCACGGTGTTCCTCACAACATCCTCCCGAAACACGTTCACCTCCTCCGACATGTGCGTGAGGGGTGCGATGTTTTCTGTATCGAGTTCGCGCAACTGATCTACCCAGTTCAGGATCTTGTTGAGGTCCTGCAACACTTCCTGCTCCTGCTCCTCGTTAAACTCCAGCCTTGCTAAGTGCGCTAATTTTCTGATAGTCTGAATATCGGTTGACATATGTTTGGTTATGTTTCTTTAGTTCCGCTTGCATCACCTGAAAAACCCGCTCTTTAAGCAGGGGAAGGTCTTCCAGTGTCATTCCTGTTGTCTCTATTGGCTCGTGCACCACAATTTTGAGCGGGTGCCAGCGCACTTTCAGCTTCCCGTCCAGATCCGGCAGAAAGTGTTGGTTAAAGGGCATGGTAACAGGCACCACCGGCAACTGCTTTTCAATGGCCAGTTTAAAGGGGCCATCCTTAAACGGCAACATTTCTTTGCCTGCCGTTGGCGGAATAGTGCCTTCCGGAAAAATAACCAGGTTGCGGCCCTGCTCCAGCGTTTTAACTGACTTTAGATAGCTTTTGGCACTGCTGACCGCATTCCTGCGATCTACGGAAATATATAGTTTGCTATACACCTTTCCCCAGAGTGGCACTTTGGCCAACGAGCTTTTGCCTACAAAGTTAAGAAATCCGGGAATGGCATGCAGCATCATCGGAATATCGAGGTAGGAACTGTGGTTTGGGGTAAAAATATACAGCTGCTTTGGGTTAAATTGCATGCGCCACTCCACAATAAGCGGGGTCAGGAACATGCGCAGGAAAACCGTGGACCAGAGCCTGTTTATCCCATGCACATAGCGATACCACTTCTCTTTCCGGATCAGGAAAGCCTGCAGGGGATATGTTACCACAAATGGCGCTATAAACCAGGTAACGCACCAGGTAGTATAGATTCGCTGTGATAAATATTTAATGGCTTTCATGTGTTCAAAAGTAAGAATTATCCCGCACTGTACAAGGGCGCGTTGGCTTACAACAGGCAAGTTTAAAATAACAACGATAAAATGCGTTTACTGGTATAGCCACTCCAGTTTCCGGCTCTGCCAAATCTGGCACTTAGCGCACCTGACAAGAGCTGGTGTGCACCTGCATTGGAGTTGCTGTTTTGCTGAGGCCGGAGGAGAAATATATTTGCTGTCCCGCTTTTAATTTCTTTCCAGCAACAGGTGCGCTTTCAGGATGCCTGCCACGCTAATGGCATCGGTGATCTCATTGTGCAGGGCCATGCGCACTGCTTCGGCGAAAGGCACGCGTTTCAGAAGCAACTCCTCTGTCTCTTCAAAAGCAGTTTCGCCGGCGGTTAGTTCCTGCGCCAGAAAAACAAATCCTTCTTCGTCGGTTACGGAATTGGAAGTATGCAAGCGGCATATATTGGTCCATTTGGCAGCCGTAAAGCCTGTCTCCTCCTGCAGTTCGCGCTTCGCTGACTCCAGGATGTCGTTTTCGAGCAATCCGCCGCCCATGGGTATCTCCCAGCTGTACTCGTTGAGGGGGTAGCGGTACTGCCCCACCAAATACGTGTAGCCCTCGGCGTCGATGGGAATAATGCCGATGGCCTTGTTCTTCATGCTCACCACCCCGTAAATGCCCTCGCCGCCGCCGGGGTTCAGCACCTGGTCTTCGCGCAGCGTTATCCAGGGGTTCTGGTAGATGTGTTTGCTGGAAAGGGTGGTCCAGGGGTTGTGCGTTTCGTCGATCATGGATTAAATTAACTGGATGACAAAGATAACACATTTAGCGCTGCCTGCAGAAATCCAGCTATCGAACCCGAGGCAAAAAATAGTAACCCTATACCTCCTTCACAAAAAAATCCTGCAACCTCAGCGGCTGTAGGATTTTCCGGTCAAGTACAAAGTATGGTTTGATCAAAGTGCCCCGGCCTGGATGTCATCCACCACCGTAGGGTCCAGCAGCGTGGAGGTATCGCCTAAGTTAGCGGTGTCGCCTTCGGCAATCTTGCGCAGGATACGCCGCATAATCTTGCCGGAGCGGGTTTTGGGCAAGCCACCCACGAGCTGGATCTTGTCCGGTTTGGCAATTTTACCGATCTTTTCCACGACGGTTTCTATGATCTCGGCACGGACTCTCTCGCTGTTCTCCGCTTTCCCTTTGCAGATCACAAACGCGTAAATGCCCTGCCCTTTCACATCGTGCGGGTAGCCGACCACCGCCGACTCAATTACGTGGGCGTTGTGGTTGATGGCCTCCTCTATCTCGGCGGTGCCGAAGCGATGCCCCGACACGTTGATCACGTCATCTACGCGACCAATAATCCGGTACAGGCCGTTCTCGTCGCGCTTGGCGCCATCGCCGGTAAAGTATAAACCATTGTATGTAGAGAAGTAACTCAGGCGCATGCGCTCATGGTCGCCGTAGGTAGTCCGGATCATGCCCGGCCACGGGAACCTGATACATAGGTGCCCCTCAACACCATTTTCCACTATCTCCTTCCCATCGCTGTCCACCAACAGGGGCTGAACCCCGGGAAGCGGCAAGCCGGCGTGCGCGGGTTTCATGGGGGTTACGTCGGCCAGTGTAGAGATCATGATGCCGCCTGTCTCGGTTTGCCACCAGGTATCCACTACCGGGCAACGCTCTTTGCCCACATGGGTGTGGTACCAGTGCCAGGCCTCCTCGTTAATAGGCTCGCCTACTGAGCCCAACACTCGTATCGAGTCGAGGCTATAAGACAGCACATCGTCGATGTCGCCCCCCATCAGGGCGCGTATGGCTGTAGGCGCCGTGTAGAAGATGCTCACGCCAAACTTATCGCACACTTGCCAGAAGCGGCCGTTGTCAGGGTAGGTGGGCACGCCCTCGAACATAAGGGAGGTGGCGCCAGAGAGCAGCGGACCGTAGAGCAAATAGGTATGGCCGGTTATCCAGCCAATGTCGGCGGTGCACCAGTACACGTCGCTCTCCTGGTACTGGAACACGTTGCAGAAGCTGTACTGTGCGTACACCATGTAGCCGCCACAGGTATGCACCACGCCTTTTGGCTTGCCCGTGGAGCCGGAAGTATAGAGTATGAAAAGCATATCCTCTGCGTCCATCTCCTCGGGGGGGCATTCTTTGCTAACGCCTTTTACCTCGTCGTGGTACCACACATCCCGGCCTTCCTGCATGTTCACGGCCCAGCCCAGGCGCTCTACCACAATTACTTTTTTCACGGAGGTGCATTTCTCCAGTGCTTCATCTACCACGCGCTTTACCGGAATCTGCTTGGTGCCCCGGTTCAGTCCATCAGCGGTAATCACCATGCTGCACTGTGCGTCGTTTATCCTGTCGGCCATCGCTACAGCCGAAAAGCCGGCGAACACCACCGAATGCACGGCACCAATCCGGGCACAGGCTAGCACAGCAAAGGCCAGCTCCGGTATCATGGGCATGTAAATGCAAATGCGGTCGCCTTTTGTCGCCCCGTTGTTTTTGAGCACGTTGGCAAACTGGCATACTTTCTCGTGCAGCTCGCGGTAGGTATACCGTATAAAACGTTCGCCAGGGTCGTTGGGCTCCCAGATCAGGGCCAGTTTATTGCCGCGCGTTTTCAGGTGCCGGTCCAGGCAGTTTTCCGTTATGTTCAGTTTCCCGCCCTCAAACCACTTGATGCTCGGCTCCTCAAAATTCCACGTCAGGGTTTTGTCCCACTTCTTCCGCCAGGTAAAGGTATCCGCTATCGTTGCCCAGAACTCCTCGGGTTTCTCCACGCTTTGCTGGTAAGCGTTCTGGTATTCTTCATAGGTTTTGATCTGGTAGTTGTTCATGGGGAGGTGTGTGGTTAAGGAATCGAAAAAATTTTACACTGATTTGTGCGGCAACAAAATGCAAACCATAAAGGAAGTATAGGGCTTTAATTCTTAAAACGCAAGCATTAAGGCTGCCCAGAGCCAGCAGGCGGCGCTTACATATCCCGAACCGACACCAACACGTCCGGGTACTGGTCTGTGTTTTCCAGAAACTGCACGATCTTTTCGCCTACCGCATCGGGTGTGGCCAACTCTCCCTTGGCTTTATAATCCTGGAACCTCGCCACATTACTGAAGCGGTTCACGTCGGCCTCCCGGATACTGGCCTGCATCGCGGTATCGACAATGCCCGGCGACAGAGCAAAAACTTTCACACCGGTGCCTCGCGCTTGCTGCTCCTGCTGGATGGTTTGCGAGAGCATATCGAGCGCAGCTTTTGAAGCGCAGTAACTGGCCCAGCCATCAATGGGATGCTTGCCCGCCCCCGAGCTAATGTTAACGATCACCTTCTCGCCAGCATGGGCTTGGTAAACCTTCAGAAACGTATTCATCAGCATGGCCGGCACCACCACGTTCACATCAAAAACAAACTCAAAGCTTTCATTCGGCATGCTCTCGCCCACATACCCGATATCGCCTAATACCCCTGCATTATTGATCAACACAAGCCGTTTGGCATCCGGATAGGGTAAGAAAACTTTCTGCAGGTTATGTTCCACAGCTGCTATATCAGAAAAATCGAGGGGCTGGTGGCGGTAGTTTGGGTGTTTGATGCAGGTGGTGCGCGATACCCCCGCCACTATGTTCTCTGAGTCTTTTAGGAGTATTTCCGCAATGGCTTTTCCAATGCCCTTGCTTGCCCCGGTAATAATAAAAACATTCATAGAAATTTTATGCTAAAAATTTTAAATTCATAGTATGATTTATTACTAACTTAGTATAAGTTAAAGAATCCGTTTTGCTTCTCTTCAGTTACCTATTTTGTAAAGGCTATCAAGAAGTAAATATGGTATACTTTGCTTAGCAGGTATACTTACCCGTTAAGTACAGCAAGTACAACCGTTTAGTTATGGCACAGCAGTATAAAGACATGGCGGGATTGGTACAGGAGCTTTGCGAGCCACATTTTGAGTTAGTTTATCAGCCGCCCTTAAAGCTCTCCCGCGTTACCTGGAACTATGCGCCCTCCAGCCTGGAATACAGGCATGCCATCCTGCATTGGTTTCAGCACCTTTCAAAGAACCAGGTACAGCGCACTTTGTTTAACAATACCAAGGCCGGGCTCATTTCGACGGAGGACCAGCGGTGGAGCGCTTTTTATATTGACTATATGTTGCCTAAAACAAGCCTGAGTAAGCTGGCCTGCGTTATCTCACACGACATATACCAGAAAATGCTGATTGCCCACATGCATTCGCTTACAGCACACCCGACGTACGAACTCCGCTTTTTCGACCAGGAGGCAGAGGCTTATAAGTGGCTAGCAAGCTAATGCCCCAAACTAACACATAAAAAAGGCTGTCGTGTGCTCTAAGGTACACGACAGCCTGATAAGTATAAAATTAACGCCTACTGGTGCGAAATGGAAACCCTGATGACAGAAGACGTAGCGGGAATAGTAAAGGATGGGTGCCGCGATGCTGCGGTTTGTATCTGATTCACCATGTCTGCCGGGCCAACATCTGTTGCCATTGGATCCTGCACCGGCTTTTGGTTAGGGCCGGTTCCGGGTTCCGTGTCTTCCTCGGTACCGGCATCATACAGCACTATCCGTGAGGTCACGTCCCCGTCCACAGCATTTAAACCATCAAACAAATCTAAGCCATTATCACCGAAGGCGTAAAACCAGTCGTTGGACTGCACAAACATGGTTGCCAGCTGCAACCTGTCTCCGGGCGAGGCTTCGAAAGTGAAGGTACTTATTTCGCCAGGGAATATACCAGGGCTATTGCCCGGGCCTCCCGGCGAATCGAATGTGCCTGATATTACATCAGAAAAGCTCTTCAGCTCCATCGCCTCCTGCATCGGGAAACCGTCTTCTGCAATACGCTCTATCCCCTCATCTGCCGGCTGCCCTACTGTAAACATCGGATTATTATCGTCACCGTCATAAACAGCGTAGGCACCAGGCGAAAGCGGCACAGCACCGTTAGCACGTTGTGTGTTTAGAAGGTTTGGAGTAGAAACATTTTCAATTCGTACTGTGAAAGTCTCTGAGATTATATCTATTTCATCGTCGTCGTCGTCGCAGCTTCCTAGTGCCACTGCACTCAGGCAAAGAAAGCCTACCATATACTTATTTAACATAGCTTTATTTAAATTTAACATAGCTTTATTTAAAAATATAAAACATCCCTTTTAAAAATATAAAACATCCCTCTTTTCATAGAGGACCTTTTACTTTTTACGGCGCTATCTTAGCTCAAGCCTATAAAAGCTGTTTATTATTGGCAGAACCAGTGCAATTTAATGTAAAGAATACTAAATAATTAGCAAAGCAGGAAAAAGGGGTATAACAAGTTAGTGCAATTTTATCCTAATCCTTTTTGCTAACTCACACCAGGCTTAACTAGCTACTCAACAAGGAGCTGGTGCCCCTGCCACAGCAAAAGCACCGGCCTAACATGAAAAAACTGCTCTCTCAGTACTACAACTCCTTTCTAATTTTTAATTTTTCTAAAGAATATACTGGCTCAGGTCCCGGTTCTTCACCATACCTGCCAGCCTGTCTTGCACCATAGCCCTGTCGACCACAATGTGGGCGTTAGCGCCTATTTTATCCGGCACATCAAAAAGAATATCATTAAGCAGACGACTCATAACAGTGTGCAGGCGGCGGGCGCCTATGTTCTCCACCTCCGAGTTCACCTCAAATGCAATAGATGCGATCTCATCCAGCGCTTCGTCGTTGAAGGCCAGTTCTACCCCCTCCGAGGCCAGCAGGGCTTCGTATTGTTTGGTCAGCGCGTTTTTCGGAAACCTTAATATCTGGTAAAAGTCATCCTTGGTCAGGCTGTCCAGCTCCACCCGGATAGGGAAGCGGCCCTGCAGCTCTGGAATCAGGTCGGATGGCTTGGCAACGTGAAAGGCACCAGCAGCGATGAACAGGATGTGGTCGGTGTTGATGATGCCATACTTGGTGTTCACCGTGGAACCCTCCACAATTGGCAACAGGTCACGCTGCACACCTTCGCGGCTTACGTCAGGGCCACTGCCTTTCTTGCTGGAGCTGGCTACCTTATCAATCTCATCAATAAAGATAACGCCGGAGTTTTCCGCTTTAAAAATAGCCTCCTCCTTCACCTCATCCATATCGATCAGCTTGGAAGCTTCCTCCTCCAATAAAATCTTACGAGCCTCGGCAATCGTTACCTTGCGCTTCTTTGTTTTCTTGGGCATCATACCACTGATCATCTCCTGAATGTTCATCATGGAGGCCTCGTCCATGCCGGGACCCATTACGCCCATGCCCGGCATGGCGCTTTGCTGTACCCGTATCTCTATCTGGCGATCCTCCAGA
Source organism: Pontibacter sp. GD13 (assembly GCF_058216355.1). NCBI lineage: Bacteria > Pseudomonadati > Bacteroidota > Cytophagia > Cytophagales > Hymenobacteraceae > Pontibacter > Pontibacter sp. GD13. The sequence continues at coordinate 205,785 of NZ_JBYZMQ010000004.1, read as the reverse complement.
TCGCCGTTCCGGATCTTGATCCTGAATTTCTCGCGCGTGCGCTCGTTCAGTTCCTGGTCCGTATCCGGCATCGCGTTTGGGTCGGAGGTGACACTGATCGATGCGTTAGAGCGGCCCTGAATAGGCGGGATAAGGGCATCCAGGATAATATCCTCCACCATTTCGGCGGCCTTTTGCTTCACTTCCTCTTTCTTGCGCTGCTTTACCATGTTCACCGACTGCTCCACCAGGTCGCGCACCATGCTTTCCACATCGCGGCCAACATAGCCCACTTCGGTAAATTTAGATGCCTCCACTTTGGTAAAAGGGGCATCGGCTATTTTGGCCAGGCGCCGGGCTATCTCTGTTTTACCCACCCCGGTTGCCCCGATCATGAGGATGTTGTTGGGCACGATATCGCTTTTAATGCTTTCGTCGGCATTCATGCGGCGCCAGCGGTTACGCAGGGCAATGGCTACATTGCGTTTGGCGTCTTTTTGGCCAATAATGTACTTATCCAGCTCTTCCACTATCTGGGCCGGGGTTAAAGATGCTATTTTATTATCTAACATGGTTTCAATTTTAAGAAAGGCCTCAAAGCTACTATACAAGCCCTGCGGCCTATGGGTTTTTAACTGCGCTTCTTTTTAAGGAAGGTACTTGTGTTTGTACTCACCGTAACATAATGGGTGGCACCCGAGGGATGAAAAAAGGCGCTGCTGTAATTCAGCTCAAAGGACCGCACGCGCAACATGGCTCCTGCCGAGAAACCGGCCCCTCCGCCGGCGTTGTCGAGGCGCAGCTCTTTGCGGCGCAAATGGTTGTAACCGGCCCGCAGCTGAAAGTTTTGGCTGAAAACAAACTCGGCTCCGGCTACAAAATGACGTGCCACCTTATCGGCCAGCTTTTTCTCCTCCTGTACCTCGTTGCCATTCTCATCCAGCTTGCCGGGCGCATTGGGGTCCAGGTAAACGATGTCGAACTGGTAGAGGCGGTGCCCGGTAAGGGAAAGCCGCACGGGCATGTGCTCTGGCTTGTAACTGATGCCGAGCTGCGCATCCCAGGGCATTTGCTGGCGCTCTCCGCCTTCAAAAGGCTTAACCTGGTAGCCCACGTTTTTAAAGGCAAGGCCAACCGTAAAGTCTTTCTCCGGATGCTGAAAGGCAACGCCGGCATCTGCCAACAAACCCACGGCCTTGTTCCCTGCTATGCTCGACACAGCCACCTTGGCAGTAGCGCCCATTGTAAAGGCATCTACCTGGCGCGCGTGCGTTACGTGCAAGGTATAATCGTTCACATTAAAGCTGCCCTCCTCCAAACCTGTGGCATCGCGCTGGATAAAGTCGTCGTAGTTGATGTAATTGATGCCCGTAGCCCACCGGCCATACTTTCCAGAGTTGAACCCATACACCACCATACTTTGCCCGATATCGGCCAGGTAGCCCACATAGCTCAAGCTTAGCTGCTTAACCATCTCCTCGCTGAGCAGGGCAGGATTGGCCAGCACCATGTTCACGTCGTGGCCCCCTGCGGTTACATTCACCCCGCCCAGGGCGGCCAGTTTAGCATTTGACGGTAACTCCAGGAAAGAAAAACCGCGCTGCCCACCTACCTGTGCCTGCACTGTAAGCGACAAGCTCAGAAGCATGCAAAGGAGGAGGGCTTTAAGTTTCATGGGTAGTAAATTCTGGATAATTGATTATAAAGCAACTGAGTAGGATGGTTTTTTTCTAAATTTATTATTCAGGCCATCATGCTGCTTCTGCTTAGCTCTCCGTTGCCGTTTTCTCTTCGGTTACGGTAAGCTTAAGCGGGTACTTTACTTTCTCCTGCAGCAAGGCGATCTTCACCACATCATCCACGCGGTCCACGTAATGGATGTGTACCCCTTTCACGTATTGCTCCGGAATCTCGTTGATGTCCTTTTTGTTTTTCTGGCACAGGATGATATCGGTTATTCCGGCTCTTTTCGCCGCCAGTATCTTCTCCTTTATGCCCCCCACCGGCAAAACTTTACCGCGCAACGTAATCTCACCGGTCATGGCCAACCTTGGTTTTACCTTGCGCTGTGTAAACACAGAGGCAATGGAGGTAAAGATGGCAATACCCGCCGAAGGGCCGTCTTTCGGAACTGCTCCCTCCGGAAAGTGGATGTGCAGGTCATACTGATCGAACAGGCGGTAGTCAATATCTAGCAGCTCGGCATGTGCTTTTAAGTAGGAGATGGCCGTCATGGCAGATTCCTTCATCACATCGCCCAGCTGGCCCGACAGCGTTAGTTTCCCCTTGCCCCGGCTAAGTATGGATTCAATAAAAAGGATATCGCCCCCCACCGATGTCCAGGCCAGGCCCGTTACAACGCCTGCCGTGTCGATGTCCTGGTACATCTCCTTATCGAATATCTCGGAGCCCAGTATCTTCACCACATCTTCGGGCTTGATAGATCTGGCAAACTCCTCGTCCATGGCTTTCTGCTTTGCCGTGTTGCGCAGCAGCTGCCCGATCTTGCGCTCCAGACTTCTAACGCCTGACTCGCGGGTATAGTCTTCAATCAGTTTATGCAGCGTACCTTTTGACACTTTTACATCATCCGGCGCCAAACCATGCTCTGCCACCTGCTTGGGCACCAGGTGGCGCTTGGCTATCTCTGTCTTTTCCTCCAGGGTGTACCCTGTCAGTTCGATGATTTCCATCCGGTCTCGCAGGGCCGGCTGGATGGTGTCCAGGGAGTTGGCCGTTGCAATAAACAATACCTTGGACAGGTCGTACTCCACATCCAGGTAGTTATCCATAAACGTGTGGTTCTGCTCCGGGTCCAGCACTTCCAGTAGGGCAGAAGACGGATCGCCACGGAAGTCGGAGGCCAGTTTATCGATCTCATCCAGAATGATGACCGGGTTAGAGGAACCTGTTTTCTTGATCTGGCTGATGATCTTGCCCGGCATGGCACCCACATACGTGCGGCGATGGCCCCGTATCTCGGCCTCATCGCGCACGCCACCCAATGACATCCTGACATAGTTACGACCCAAGGCTTTTGCAATGGAGCGGCCAAGGGAGGTTTTGCCCACCCCCGGAGGGCCGTACAGGCACAGGATAGGCGCCTTCATGTCGTTCTTCAACTTCAGCACGGCCAGGTACTCAATGATGCGCTCCTTCACTTTCTCCAGGCCATAATGGTCGGCATCCAGTATTTTTTTGGTCCGCTTCAGGTTAAAGTTGTCCTTGGTGAACTCGTTCCAGGGCAGGTCCAGCAAAAACTCCAGGTAATTAACAGAAACGGGGTATTCGGCTGCCTGCGAGTTCAGGCGCGCCAATTTGTCTATCTCCTTCTTAAAATGCAGCGCCACGTTTTCGGGCCATTTCTTTTTGGCGGCACGCGCCCTGAACCGTTCAATCTCCTGATCGGGGCCCTCTTGGCCCAGTTCATCCTGCAGCACCTTAATTTGCTGGCGCAGGAAGTAGTCCCGCTGCTGCTGGTCAATGTCGGTGTGTACTTTAGAGTGGATCTCCTGCTTCAGTTCCAGCAACTGGATCTCGCGCAACATCAGCTCCAAGAGCTGCGTTCCGCGCTCCACGCCATCATTCACCTCCAGCAACTGCTGTTTTTGGGCCACTTCTACGTTCAGGTTACTGGACAGGAAGTGGGTCAGGAAGCTGGGCGAGTCTATGTTATCAAGCGCTACCTGGGCTTCTTGCGGTATCTCAGGGTTCAGCTTCAGCATTTTGCCTGCCGCATCCTTCAACGACTGCACCAGCGCTTTCACTTCTTTGCTCTTTTTATCGAGCTTGGTTTCGGTGCAGGGGCTGATCTTAGCGCTCAGGTAAGGGTCTTCCGTCGTGATCTCCTCAATCTTAAAACGGCTGTGCCCCTGAATGATAATGGTGGTATTGCCATCGGGCAGCACCAGCATCTTCAATATTTTGGCCACCGTGCCCACCTCAAATATATCTTCTGCGGTGGGGTCGTCGCTATTGGTGTTCTTTTGGGCTACTACGCCTAAAATCTTATCTCCTTTGTGGGCCTTGCGCACCAGCTTCACCGATTTTTTGCGGCTAACCGTGATGGGCAGCACCACACCCGGAAACAGCACCGTGTTCCGAACAGCCAGAATTGGCAATTCATCCGGCAGACTTTCCACAGGAAGGTCGTCCTCCATCTCAGCGGTGATCACCGGAATCATGTCATCATCTTCCTCATCCGACAAACTGCTTAGCATCAGGTTCTGCAAAAAGTTCTTTAACGTATAGTTCATAATTTATATCAATGCCAAAATGACAGAAATAATGCGATAAGCGCTATATTTCTGAATTGCCTTATAGTAGTCAAGTCCTGTGCCACTCTCAGGCAGCATGCATAATTGTCTTGCCTGCGTATTGCCTAATTAGAATTAGCATTATACTAAGGAACAAAGCCTACTTAAAGGCGTTATAAAGATGTTAACTAAATAATACAATAATAAATCGTTAGGTTTAAACAGTAATGAATCGTGGGCTCCTCTTCTTATTCCTGGCTCTTTTGCTTCCTTTTTTGGGATGTGAGCAGTCGCGGCATATGATGAAGGAAGGCGAAGACCCCTTAAAAGCAAGGAAACACGCACCTGCACCCGATGTTCACCTGAATTTCCCTAATTTAAACAAAATCCCCCACTATCAGAACAGCAAGCAACTTGCCGTTATCCAAAAACTAGAGCGCCGCAAGCAATACGACCAGGCTTTGCCCCTGCTGGAAGACTATGTGCGGCATTTCGGGATTGAGAACTTTTACAAAGACACCAAACTCTTGTGGCGGCTGGGGCAGTTGCTGGAGCGCGAAGGCAGGGAGGAAGAGGCCAAACAGCTCTATCGCCTTGTGTTAAAGCACCACCGCACGGATGCGCGGGGCGTGTATGCCTATTATGACTCGCTGGAGCAGAATACCAAAGACTATTATGTACCCCTGGACTATTATTATGAACTGGTGGAGTACCGCAAGTCAGTTACCACCTTTAAGCCGCCAAAGGGGGTTTACCTGAACATGGGCAACGCCATTAACTCGCCTTTCGCGGATTACGGCCCTACCCTGAACGAGGAGAACGAGGTCTTTATCTTCACTTCTAAACGCAACCTGCAGGGGTTAAATGGTCGGGAGAACGAAGACCTCTATTACTCGAAGCGCGTAAACGGCATCTGGCAGCAGGCCGAGTCCTTCGGGAAACCGATAAACAGCATTTACAACGAAGGTTCCGGATGCCTGAGCCGCGACGGAAAGACGCTCTACTTTGCCCGCTGTGAATCGCCGGACGGTTTTGGCAACTGCGATCTGTATGTGGCCCATCTGCAAGCAGATGGCACCTGGGGTGAGATCACCAACCTGGGACCGCATGTGAACTCCGATGCCTGGGACTCGCAGCCCACCCTTTCCAGCAAAGAGGACACGCTTTATTTCGCCTCTGACCGCCTGGGCGGCTTCGGCTTATCTGACCTGTACTACACTTACAAAACCAGGAAAGGCGACTGGGCACCGGCCCAGAACCTGGGGCCCACCATCAATACCCGCGAGAGCGAAGTAAGCCCTTTTTTCCACCCTTATTACCAGGTTTTATACTTCAGCTCCAGGGGCCACCTGTATAACTTCGGCGATTTCGACATTTACAAAACCTATAAAGTGAACGGCGAATGGCAGGAGCCCCGCAACATAGGCCCCTTGGTGAACGGAAGAGGCAGCGAGTATTACTTCACGATTGATGCCAGCTCCAAGAACCTATACTATGCGCGCTCCGAGCCCGACGACATCGAGAACCTGAACCTGTATTCTTTCCCTTTGCCCATGGAGGCCCACCCCCTGGCCATCACAAAATTGCAGGGAGTGCTAAAGGATTCCGTCAGCAACAAGCCACTGGCCGGCATCGTGTCCATCATCGACCTGGACAACGGAATTGAGGTGTCATCTAAGTACATCCGGCCCGACGGTTCTTTTGAGTTTGACCTGATAGAAGACGCCCGTTACATGATCCTGATCCAGGGACCGGATTTCTTTACCATTGAGCGGGAACTGGAACTACAGCAGGACACCACCTTTCAGCTGATGGCCACCCTGATCGACTACAGCATTCCGATGGTATTTGAGAATATACAGTTTGATCAAAACCAAGCCACAATTAAAGAGGAAATGAAGCCCGTATTAAACGAAGTGGCCCTCTTCCTGGTAGACCACCCTACGTTCCGGCTGGAGATCACGGGCCACACCGATGCGGCCGGCGACCCCGCTTTTAATTTAGGCCTTTCGCAGGACAGGGCGGTGGCGATTCAGAAATATATCGAAAACAAAGCTAAATTGCTGCCTGGCAGGATAGATGCTATCGGGTATGGGAACACACGACCGATCCGGCCAGAAAAAACCGAAGAGGACCGACGCGTAAACCGGCGCGTAGAATTCAGAATGATCAAGCCTGCCAAACCAGAGCAGGGATTCAGATAAAATTATGCCTTTTACCGCCGCTCACCCTGCTATCATTCTGCCCCTGCTGCATGCCCGCAAAAACTGGTTCTCCGTTACGGGCCTGGTAATCGGAAGCATTGCGCCGGACTTTGGGTATTTCCTGAGTTTCCTGCTCCAGAAGAAAATTGAAAGCCATACTTTCCTGTCGGTGGTTACCTTTAACCTGCCTGCCACTGTTTTGCTGGCACTGCTTTTCCATGGGCTGGTGCGGGACAGTCTGATCGCGCACCTGCCTCCATTTTTAAGAAAAAGAGCCGCTGCCGCTGCAGGATCTGCCTGGTTTGCTTACCTACGGCACCATGGGGTCAATTTCCTGGTATCCGCCACGTTGGGCACTGTCTCGCACATCGTCTGGGATTCTTTCACCCATTACGAGGGGTACATGGTAAACAGGGCGCCCATTTTGCTAGAGCAGGTTTCGGTGCTGGGCATATCCATGCAGTTAAGCCGGGCCATTCAGCACGTGAGCACCCTAGCGGGCCTCTTGGTAGTGGGCGTGTACGTTTGGAGGTTACCCGCTCACCTGGTGCTTAGAAAAGGAAATTGGATCGGCTACTGGTGCCTGGTGCTGCTTGTGGGCTTATTTACCATGTTGGCCTATAAGCCCGATGTAGTTATACTTATAACGCTGGATGAACTGGTGGTGCGGTACCTGACCGGTTGCCTGCTGGCAGTACTTGCCATGGGCCTACTGTCCAGATTAAGCATACTGGTTACAAAAAGTTAAATCAGAAACTCATTTCACCCTCTGTATCGCCACGTTGCAACAGCACGCTTTCAGTTTTGTCTTTGTAGTTCAGGTTAACGATGTTCATTTGGTCTTTATACACCTCAGTTAACACCCCGTTTTGGATATACAACTGCTGCAAGGCCGCACCCGTGGCGGGCACCTCTATGTAAATCCAGACGGCATCTGTCTCGGCCTCGGAACCCAGCACTTTATACTTCAAAGGTTTCCCTTTTTCTAACGCAAAGCCCAAATGCTGTTTGAGGTAACTGGCCAACTGCTGCTGTTGCAAAGCGGACTTGCTATCGTAAACCACTTTCTGTTTTGTAAACCTTGTCAGGCCCATTTCCAGGTCGTCAGTAAACACCCGAAGGGCTACATCCAATGATTTTGTAGCCGGGTTATAGGTAATGTCTGTTATGCTGGTGTGGTAATCGTGGGCTGCAGCAGGCAAAGAAATGGCAACCAACATGACCAGGACCAGGGAGAATACACTGAATTTCATTTTGAGGTATTAATAGTAGAGGCGAAAGCAGCCTCGTGAGTTATAGCAAGTAACCTGCCAGTTTCTGAAAAGCCATTCTAAACAACTGCTTTATGTTTATATAGCTAACTGAAACAGAACACGCTATCCCCATCTGCGGGAATAGCGTGTCCGGGTTATAGTAAGGGGTAATAGCCTCCTTATACTTTGTTAGAATATGATCTTGAACACATCATTAAAAATCGCGAATGCCATCAGGCCCAACAAGATCACCATGCCTACTTTTTGGGCGTTTTCCAGGAAGTTGTCGGATGGCTTTCTGCCGCTTATCATCTCATAGGTTAAAAACACGACATGGCCGCCATCCAGTGCCGGGATTGGAAGAAAATTCATAAAGGCTAACACCATAGAGAGCATGGCGGTTATGTTCCAAAATTTATACCAGCTGAAGGTGTCGCCAAAGATCTGGGCAATGCCAATGGGGCCGCTCAAGGATTTAGAGGCTGAAACCTCGCCCCTGAAAATTTTCCCGAACCCTTTCAAATTCGCCGTGATCACGCCAAAGGCCTGCTCGGTACCCAAAGGTATAGACTCTCCCAGGCTGTAGTCGCGGGTGGCGTACTGCAGCAACTGCACGGGCATAAACCCGATTGTACCCTCCTCGCTCACCTCTACCTGCAGCTTGATCGGCTTGCCGTCGCGCTCAACGATCATACTTACTTTTTTGCCGGCATTTTTTTGCAGGTCCTGCTGAAACTCATGGAAGAACAGCACCTCGTTATCGCCTACTTTCTTGATAAAGTCGCCTTGCTGTAAACCGGCATCGGCCGCGGCACTGCCGGCCATCACCTGCCCTACTTTAAACGGCTGACGCGGCTGCACAAAAAACATGCGCTCTTTGTTATCCGCAACACGATCCATGAGGTTGGCGGGTACTTTAATATCTACGCGCTGGCCGTCACGCTCCACTGTGTAGTAAGCATCGCGGCCCAGTAAGGCATCCATCGAATACACGTCTTCGAAGCGCTCCAGGGCTTTCCCGTTCACGGCCACAATACGGTCGCCGGTCCTGAAACCGATGTCTTCCCCTATCTCGTTGGCTACTACGCCATACTTGGCCTCGCTGGCAGGCAGGTAACTTTCGCCGTAGCTAAAAGTAAGGGCCACATAAATAACGATCCCGGTGATCACGTTGACGATAATCCCGCCCATCATCACGATCAGGCGCTGCCAGGCCGGCTTGGAGCGGAACTCCCAGGGCTTGGGCTCCTCTTTCATGGCTTCCGTATCCATCGATTCGTCTACCATGCCGGATATCTTCACAAAACCACCCAGGGGGATCATGCCCAGCATATACTCCGTTTCGCCGATCTTCTTTCCAAACACCTTCGGGGGAAAACCGATCGCATACTTCTCCACGCGCATTCCAAACCATTTGGCTGCCAGCATGTGCCCAAGCTCATGCAACCCTACCAGAATTGTAAGGCCCAGGATGAGCTGGCCTACCATTACTACTATATCCATTAAAAAGAAATTATACTTTGTTGGGGCCTGAGACGTAAAGGCAACAGGCTGTGTGATTTTTTGTTTATTTTTTCAGTTGTGCAGTTGCCCGCTCACGCGCCTCCCTGTCAGTACTAACATAGTCTTCGTAAGAAGGATTCGCAATATACGCAACTTTTGCCATACAGCTCTCGATGATATCGGACATCTGCAGAAAGCCTACCTCATCGTGCAGAAAAGCGTTGACCGCCACCTCGTTGGCCGCGTTCAGAACACAGGGCATGTTACCCCCCTGCTCCATTGCCTCAAAGGCCAGCCCAAGGTTCCGGAAGGTATTTAGGTCGGGTTGCTCGAAGGTCAGTTGCGGGTAATCCATAAAGTTAAAGCGCGGGTAATCAGACTTAAGGCGCTCGGGGTAAGCCATTGCGTACTGTATCGGCAGTTTCATATCGGGCAGGCCCAGCTGCGCTTTCAGCGAGCCGTCCTCAAACTGCACCAGCGAGTGGATGATGGATTGCGGATGCACCACAACCTCTATCTGATCGTTTCTGAGCCCAAACAGCCATTTGGCTTCGATCACCTCCAAACCCTTGTTCATCAGGGAAGCCGAGTCGATGGTGATCTTGGCACCCATCTCCCAGTTAGGATGTTTCAGGGCCTGCGCCTTGGTGATGTGGGCCAGTTCCGCAGTGGTGCGCCCTCTGAAAGGGCCGCCAGAAGCGGTGAGTATAATTTTTTCGATCGGGTTGTGAAATTCTCCCGCCAGACACTGAAAGATAGCGCTGTGCTCTGAGTCAACGGGGTAGATGTTGACACCATGCTCCCGGGCCAGGCCTGTTATGAGCTTCCCGGCCACCACCAGCGTTTCTTTGTTGGCCAACGCGATCTGTTTTCCGGCTTTAATGGCCCGGATGGTGGGCTGCAACCCGGCATAGCCTACCATGGCCGTCAGCACCATGTCCACGGTGCCCATTTCTACTACCGAGCAAAGGGCGTTGCTGCCGGCATACACCTTTATATCGTGGGGCTGGAGGGCACTGCGCACTTTATCGTACAGGTGCTCCCCCACGATCACGACGGCGTTTGGCTTAAACTCAAGCGCCTGGACTATCAGCAGGTCCGCGTTGCTGTGTGCCGTAATTACCTCCAGCTCAAAACTCTCCGGGTTGGCTTTGATCACTTCCAGTGCTTGGGTACCTATTGATCCGGTAGAGCCTAGTATGGCAATTCTCTTCATGCTTATAGTTGATTGCTTGCGCGATGCTCGGCGCTAAAATTTATTTTACCTGGTTGCTGTTCATCGTCTGCAGCAGGCCCTCAGCCAGATCCCGGTTATTGCTCAGGCGGGGCACCTTGTTCTGGCCGCCCAGCTTGCCCTGCAATTTCATATACCTGCGGAACGTCCCCAGCGGCAGCGGCGTTATCTTCAGGCTTTGCAGGATATTACCTTTAATAAGGTCGTCGTAATAACTGTTGAACCGCTGCAGTTTCTCTTCCAGGGTTTTGGTAAAAGCACGTATATCCTGGGGAGGGCGGGCAAACTCCACCAGCCATTGATGGTACGACTGGCCTTGATCCTGACTCACAAATGGTGCCACAGTGAACTCGATAAGCTCTACATTCGGAAAGAGCTCCATGGTTTGCTGCATGGCTCGCTCTACCTCCTCGCCAATTACATGCTCCCCAAAAGCGGAGATATAGTGTTTGATGCGGCCACTCACCACCAGTTTATAGGGGTTGGTAGCGGTAAACTTAACCGTATCGCCCACAGAGTAGCCCCAGAGACCGGCATTGCTGCTAATAACCAGCGCATAATTCACGCCTGTCTGCACTTCTCCGATGGTCAGGCGCGTAGGGTTCTCGCTGAAATACTCCTCTGCAGGAATAAACTCATAAAAAATGCCTGCATCCAGTAAAAGAAGCAAGCCACTGTCTTTTTGTTCATTTTGATAGGCAAAAAAGCCTTCGGAGGCAGGGAAGAGCTCAATAGAGTCGACTGTTTTGCCAATAGACTCGAAAAGTTTTTTGCGGTAAGGCTCGAAGTTCACCCCTCCGTACACAAACAGCGAGAAATTCGGAAAAATGTCTTTCACCCGCTTGCCGGTCTGCTGCATCAGCTTATCAAAATACATCTGCACCCAGGGTGGGATCCCGGAGATCAGGGTCATGTCCTGCTCAATGGTTTCTTCAATTATCTGGTCCAGCTTTGATTCCCAGTCTTCGATGCAGTTCGTTTGGTACGAAGGCAGTTGGTTGTTGCGCAGGTAACCCGGCACATGATGGTTGACAATACCTGACAGGCGCCCTGTTTTGATCCCCCCCTTTTCATCGAGGACGGGACTTCCGGACAGAAAGATCATTTTCCCATCCAAAAAATCAGACTTACCGGTTTCGTAAACATATGCCAGCAGCGCATCGCGCGCGCCATTTATGTGGTTCGGGATGGAGGCTTTGGTTATCGGGATGTACTTGGTGCCGGAGGTTGTGCCTGATGTTTTGGCCAGGTAAAGGGGTTTGCCGGGCCAAAGGATATCCTTTTTCCCTTGCTGTACCTGCTCTAAATACGGCTGCAGCGCCTCGTAATCACGCACAGGAACCGATTTCACAAAATCAGCATGGGTGTGGATGCTTTTAAAATCATGGTCCTGACCAAAAACGGTGTTTTGCCCTTTGGCAACGATTTCATTAAAAACTGCCGCTTGCGTGGCTACGGGGTTTTGTATCCATTTCTGATGCTTTTTATGCACATAAGCGGCCACTACCTTGCTCAATAACGCTTTTACACCCATAAACACCTGTTCTGTGAGAGGGTAAATATAGCCAGATTAACCAGCATTGCCATGTTGTATACTAATTTCCGTAATCCTAACTTAAATTTGCTGCTGGCAACACATGAATAAACCGTCTCAAAGATAAAATTATCCGCCTGGAGGCCGGAATGGCCGCTATAATCGAATTAATCATTATATTGCGATAAGGTTATCTGATAACCGCTTATGTTTTACCAAAACCTCTGAACATGGCAGTGTCCGGTAGTAATGCACGATCGACGTTAATTGTACAGCTCAGTCCAACGCGAAGTGCAAAACTTTCTTTTACAGTACAAATTGTTTTAACACTTTTCTGGCTCGCCTGGGCCAGCATGCTACTCATTACCGATAATGAGACCAGCGACCAAAACTACCTTTACTATGTGTTTTTTGGGTTGGCGCTTTGCTTTTTTGTTTATGTGATCCTGCAGAATACGTCCATATTCGGCGTGCAGTCTTACATAGAAGTTACCCCGCAGTACATCGTACAAAAATCCGGGGTATTCAGGACCAAGCATATCATTGACATACCGGACATCAAAGCCCTGCATGTGTCTCCCTATGCCCTGCGCATTACCTTACACAATGACTCAAAAGTATACCTCGACCTAAAGCAAGTGCGCAAAAAGCGTGACCTTGCCCGTATCAAGGGTAAGATCAAGGAATTGGCATCCCACTGCGGATTTGCCCTTTCTGAGTCGTTGAGCAACAGGCCATAAACTAACTGACAGCAGGCGTTGGGCAGTTTAGGTTCAACCGCTTCCCATTCAGCCTTAGCATACACCAAAAAGAGCGCGGGCCATACTTTCGTAAAAGTATGGCCCGCGCTCTTTTTATATAAAAAATGCCGCTTGTTACTTAACCAGCCTTCGACTTAAATCTTTTCTGAAGTTCCTGAATGCTAGCTTTGAATTTCTTGTCGGTATCGATCAGGTCGGAAACCGTTTGAACAGAGTGGATTACGGTGCTGTGATCGCGGCCACCGAAATGGTAGCCAATGGATTTGAGGGAGTGACTGGTAAACTCCTTTGCGAAATACATCGCCACCTGCCTCGCCGTCACGATCTCCTTTTTCCGCGTTTTGGCCTTCAACGAGTCCAGGCTTACCTGGAAATACTCGGCCACGGTTTTCTGGATGAAGTCGAGATTCACCTCTGTCTCCACATCCTCAATAATATGTTTCAGGGCCTGCTTGGCAAGCTCCAGGTCAATTTCTTTGCGGTTCAGCGACGATTGTGCGATCAGCGAGATCAGCACGCCCTCCAGCTCTCGCACGTTGGTATCCACGCTATAGGCCAGGTATTCCACCACGTTATCCGGTATGTCAATGCCATCGCCCTGCATCTTTTTCTGGATGATGGCCATGCGCGTCTCAAAATCCGGGCTCTGCAGGTCGGCCGTCAGGCCCCACTTAAAGCGGGATAGCAAGCGCTCTTCCAGGCCTTTCAGGTCGCGGGGAGGGCAGTCGGAGGTCATCACGATCTGCTTACCGGACTGGTGCAGGTGGTTGAAGATGTGGAAGAACATTTCCTGCGTTTTCTCTTTGCCGCTCAAGAACTGCACATCGTCTATGATCAGGATATCCACCAAAAGGTAAAAATTGGCGAAATCCTGCACGTTGTTCGTTTTCAGGGACTCGATGAACTGGTTCACGAATTTCTCTGACGACACGTAGAGCACGAACTTCTCGGGGTTGCTGTTCTTGATCTGGTTCCCGATTGCCTGCACCAGGTGCGTTTTACCCAGCCCTACGCCACCGTACACCATCAGGGGGTTGAAGGAGGTCGTGCCTGGCTTGTTGGCCACGGCATACCCCGCCGAGCGCGCCAGGCGGTTACAGTCTCCTTCAATGTAGTTCTCGAAAGTATAAGAGGGGTTTAACTGCGAGTTCAGGAAGTTTCGGTCAATGGTCTTCGACTCGAACGGGCTTTTGATGAAATTCTGCTCCGGCCGGTATGAGTTCACCACAGCCTGCGGTATTTTTTTGGTAGGTAGGTTTACTGTTTGCGGTTTGTTGGCCTCGTTGCCACGGTCCACTATAATAGAATACTCGAGCCTCCCCTCGCTGCCAAGTTCCTGGTAAATGACCTTTTTCAAAAGCTGTACATAGTGCTCTTCAAGCCACTCGTAAAAGAACTGGCTGGGCACTTGTATTGTCAGTACGCTATCGCGCAGGGTAACAGGCTTAATCGGCTCGAACCAGGTTTTAAAACTTTGCTCGCCAATGTTTTCCTTAATCACCTGCAGGCAGTTACTCCATACAGTAGAACAGTCTTTTATCATCCAATTTTCCAAAACTCACTAAGATTCGTTAGGTGCAACAAACCTCTACTATTATCGGCAGGGGGGTTACAAATTTGCTCATTTATATGTAAACAAAAAATTATTTTTTCACGAAGTTGTTACAGGTGTGTTTACAGGCAGCAACGCAGTTCTCACATCTGTCTTACTCCTGGTTTTGCGGTTGAAACTGTAGTCTATCCGGCCCAGGAATATTCCGGACCAGCCTACCTGGTTGATGAGCGTTTCGTGACCGTTAAAATGCTTAACAGCAGTTGGTTCCTCCAGAAAAGTATGGGTGTGCCCTCCCAGGATCAGGTCTATCCCTGCCACTTGCTCCGCCAGCTTCACATCATCAATTTTATCGCTCTCATATTTGTACCCTAGGTGCGAAAGGCATACAACCAGGTTACACTTCTGGTTTACGCGCAACTCCTGAACCATTTCCCGGGCCACCGCCACCGGATCGTGGTAAATGGTCTGTTCAAAGTTATTTTTGCTAACCAAACCCTCCAGCTCTATGCCCAGGCCAAACACCCCAATGCGCACGCCCTGTTTCTCAAAAACTCGGTAAGGCTGAAATTTGTCTTTCAGGATTGTACCAGAGAAATCGTAGTTAGCCGTTACAAACGGGAACTGGGCGAAGGGCAGCATCTTGTCGAGCCCCTGCAGGCCGTTATCGAAATCATGGTTGCCCAGCGTGGCGGCGTCATACTTCATCTGGCTCATCAGCTTGTACTCCAGCTCTCCGCCAAAAAAGTTAAAGTATGGCGTGCCCTGCCAGATATCGCCCGCATCCAGCAGCAGCACATTGGGCTCCTGCTTTCTGATTTGCTCGATGAGCGTGGCCCGCTTCGCCATGCCGCCCATGCCGCCATACTTGCGTCCATCATCCGGAAACGGGTCGATGCGGGAGTGCTGGTCGTTGGTGTGCAGGATGGTGAGGTGTATTTGCTGTGCGGCCTCTGCTGAAAAGGGCATGCCCAGCAGACTAATACCGGCTGCCCCCAGCACGGACGTTTTTAGGAAATCTCTTCTTATCATTTGACTGGCGTTAAGGGAGTATGGTTACCCGGTTTGTGGTATCGGCGCCGATCGGCAGGCCTTTGGCGGTCAGCTCCCGGATGTGCACCATAATGGCATCGCGCATCATGATGCCCACTTTCTCTGACTTCAGGGCGCGCTTGAACACATTCAGATCATCGCCGCCGCCGGCCAGATAATCAGATGTCACGATGGTGTAGTTCTGATCGGGGTTAAATGGTTTCCCACCGATTTTAATAGCAGTCGCTTTCCCGCCTTTCACGGTGTAGGTGGCATTGGCAATGGGGGCATACTTGGCCTCAGCGGCAATGTCAAAAAACTCCTGCACATCCTTGCCAGCCAGTGTCAGCACGACCAGCTCGTTCTCGAATGGCATCAGTTCAAAGATGCTCCCCACGCTCACAGCCCCCAGCGGTATCGGCACGCGCAGGCCGCCGTTGGTGGTGGTGGCCATGTCTATCTGCCCTTTGTAACGTTCCCGGGCCTCCTCCAGCATCAGGTCTACCACAAAATTACCCAACGGCGACTGGTAGTCGCCTTTGCCCAGCGCAACAGGCGCCTGCCCGATGATCTCGGTCATTTTAGCCGTTACCTCCTTCCGGTAAGGGGCAATATGCTCCTCTAGCTGGGTGTCATCCGGGATGTAAGCCGCTACCGGAACGTCTGTCGTCTCGAGGGTGGAAGAGGCTACCCAGGTACGCTGGCAAGCCACAAAACTGAGCATGAGCAGCAGGCCTGCCAAACTTCTGGTTAATTCTCGTTTCATGAATCTGGGTAAAGTATGGGTATAAAGTTACCAGCCTCTTCAACAGCAAGCAAATGCGGTAAGTTCTATGCTTAGCTGTCACTGTAAAAATTACAAAAAACAACAATCTTTAAACAACAAATTATTCAATTTTAAGTTATTAAAGTATAATAACAAACCTCTCATGTTTTCGATTGCTGCTATGAAAAAAACAGATTTTTTTAATTTGCTGCTGGCCTTCCTGCTGCTGGCACCGCTGGCAAGCCAGGCCACACACCTCAACGGCGGTTACATCAGCTATAAGGTCGATCCGCAAAATCCGCTGAAATACTTTTTTACCATGACTTTGTTTGTGGACGACAGATCGCAGGCGTCCGAGTCAACCATTCTGGTCGGGATGGGGGACCTGCATAAAGTGACTGTTGCGCAAAGCAAGCACATCCGATACCTGAACAAGAACAGTTTGGCCATTTTCGAATGGGAGTACACGTACCTGCAGGCCGGTGACTATCTTGTGTATTGGAGCGGGATCAACAGAAATGGGGGCCTCGTGAACGCTACCCAACCGACAGACTTGCTGACAGAATTTTTGTATGCCCAGGTACGGGTGCGCCAAAGCCCCCTGAACCGCCACAGTGTGAAAACAGTGGTGCCTGCCCCGCTCGAGGCCTTTGCAGGGGAGCCATTTAAATGGAATATGATCGCCTACGACCCGGACGGTGACCGGATTACCTACGAACTTGTTCCAAGCCAGTACCTGCAGGATGACGCCGTGCCCCGCGACCTGCCCGGCTACCGGATTCCGGAAGGCTTAACCATTGATGCCACCGGGCAGCTGACGTGGCTAAACCCAACCATGCAAGGGGAGTACGCCATTTCGGTGAAGCTTACGGAGTATAAGAACCAGCAAGCCGTGGGCTTCAGCATCGTGGACCTGGAGTTGACCGTACAGGAGAGGCAACAGCACCCAGTGGTTAGCCTGCTGCACCAGGAGCGCTTGCTGCTAAACCAGCAGGGCTTTGTGGTAGCGCAGCCCGGCCAGTTGCTGAAACTGGAGTATTATGTGGCCAAGGCCCGCGGCAGCACACTTCCGCTTAGCGCCCGCCAGTTCAGCGACCTGGATACCCTGAACCTGGCAAAACCCACACTGGCCATCCGCGACTCTGCCGACGGCTTGGCGGTTACTGTTTCTTTTACTCCGGAAGCCAGCCTGCAGCGCGACTACCCGTATGTGCTCGGCATCCGGGGTGCAGCTCTGATAGCAGACTATACTTCAACGGGCAACAACAAGATTTTTGCATATGGCTGGCAGTTTACAAACATTCTGGTCGGGCAGCAGCAGCCTGCCGCAGCCGGCGACTTGCTGGAGAGCGATCGTCCACTGGTTTACCCGAATCCCGCTGCGGATCAAATCACGTTGCAGGCCCCTTCAAAGCCAGACATGCACTGGCACCTGTTCGATGCCGCCGGGAGAACGGTGAGTACTTTTGCGCTGAAACCCGGCACAAACGACTTTAAAAGACCCGCTGTTTTACCGGCAGGGTTTTATACCTACCGCATCAGCAGCAAAAAAGAGATTATTGGGCGGGGCAAAATCATTTTAAGGTAAAACCCAAAACAAAAGCGCGCGAAACCAGCCAGGCCTCACGCGCTTTTTTATACCTGTAAGCAGGTCATTAGTTTAAGAGTTCGGTTTAACCCTGGCTCATTTTATTTCCCTTTGCTTTCCATGTAGTTTAGCGTCAGGTTGGTGAGGGCTTTCACACCCAGTTTCATGCCGCTTTCATCAATGTAGAAGTCGGGGGTGTGGTGCGCCGGAGCCGTGGTGGGGTCCTGCCCTTTTGCCATGCCACCCACAAACACATACAGCCCGGGCAACTTTTGCTGGTAGTAGGCAAAATCCTCAGCACCGGTCATGGCATCCATCAACACCACATGGTCCTGGCCGGCAACTGCCTGCAGGGTGGGCAGCATTTTGGTGGTCAGTGCGGGGTCGTTGTAGGTGACCGGGGCCATCTCCACGATCTCTACCTCGGCGGTTGCGCCGGCACTTTCAGCGATCTTGGTAGCCGTCAGCCTGATTTTCTCATGTATCTTCTTGCGCATGTCCGTGTCCAGGGTGCGTATGGTTCCCTCCATTTTCACCTCTTCGGGAATGATGTTGTTGCGCACCCCGCCATGGATCATGCCCACCGTGATAACGGCGGCATCTTTGGTAAGCTCTGTCTGGCGGCTGATGATGGTTTGCAACCCGTACACAATCTGCGAGGAGACCACGATCGGGTCCACGCCGTTCCAGGGGCTGGCGCCGTGTACCTGCTTGCCGTTCACCTTTATCCGGAACACGTCGGCGCCGGCCATAATGCCTCCGGGCCTGTACTTGATGGTGCCTACTTCTGTTTGTGAGTTAATATGCAGCCCGAAGATCACCTCGGGTTTCGGGCCTTTCTCCAGCACGCCTTCCTTCACCATCAGCGAGGCGCCACCTGCTTCACCGGCGGGCGCACCCTCCTCCGCGGGCTGGAAGATGAATTTCACTGTGCCTTTCAGGTCTTTTTTCATATTTGCCAGCACCTCTGCGGCACCTAACAGCATGGCGATGTGGGTATCGTGTCCGCAGGCATGCATCACACCTACCTCCTGCCCGTTATACTCGCCAATGGCTTTGGAGGCAAAGGCGATGTCGGCACGTTCGGTTACCGGCAGGGCATCAATATCGGCACGCAGCGCCACTACCGGGCCAGGCTTGCCGCCTTTCAGAACGCCGACCACCCCGGTTTTGGCAACGCCGGTCTCCACCTCTATCCCGAGCTTCTTCAGCTCCTGGGCAATGCGCGCTGCCGTTTTCACCTCGCGGTTACTCAGCTCCGGGTTCTCGTGAAAGTATCTTCTGCACTCAATTACTTTAGGCTCTATCTTGTCGGCCAGGTCGTTTGCCCTGGCCGTTAACTTGCTCTGCTGGGCCATGGCTGGTGCGGCAAGCATGCCCATGCCCAGTGCGGCCAATAACCATTGTTTCTTTTTCATGTGTTTGGGTTGTTAGATAAAAGTATGAAGATAAGGAATTCTGCTGATTATTGGTTCGATGCATTCAACATGTCCTGAGAAGGAGGTAAATTTTATACCAAAAGGCACGCAAACATCAATTCAGGCATTTTGCCGTACAACCTAGCATGCTTAGAAAATGGAAAGAAGCCGTCCGGAAACTGAAAGAAGACATTTACACCCTGTACCTGGCCTACCGTGACCCGCGCATCCCGTTTGCGGCCAAGGTGGTGATGGTGATCACGGTTGCCTATGCTTTTAGCCCGATCGACCTGATCCCGGACTTCATCCCCTTTCTCGGTTACCTCGACGACCTGCTTATACTGCCCCTGGGCATCTGGCTCTCCATTAAGCTGATACCGGAACCTGTGCTGCACCATTACCGCCAAAAGGCAAAAGAGCAGATCCTGCAACGGAAACCCAATTATGTGATGGCCGCATTTATTGTGATGATTTGGTTCCTGATTGGTTACTGGGCCTATCAGGCCTATGTAAGCCGGATCGATTAAAACATAGCCATAGCGTTATATAGTGCCCCCTGGTTTATATGGTACCGTTAATAATTCTATCTTTACAGTAAAATTTAGAGCACAACTAACATGACGGAAGAACAGCAAAAACCGCAGCCTCTTTTTGCGGAGTTCCATTCTGCAGGCGGCAACCACCCGCAAGCCATGGCGGATGCCTGGGAACAGAAAGCCCGCCAGGACCTGCGCGCCGCGCCGCTGGAAAGCCTTACCTGGCATACCTACGAAGGCATTGATGTAAAGCCCTACTATACCAAAGCCGATATCGCCGACCTGCCCTTTGTAGCACAGAAACCCGGTAGCTATCCTTTTGTGCGCGGCGAGAAAACCGCTGCCAATACCTGGCTGAACATACAGCAGATACAGGTGAAGGATAACCATAGCATAGCTGCCATTGATAAAGCCGCAGATGCCCTGCAAAGAGGCGCAGACGGCATCCACTTCATGCTGCATACCCCGGAGTTGTTCGATGTCGCCTACCTGGTTAATAAAATTGATCTGCGCAAGCATGTTGTCAGCTACACGCTTCAAGCCCAGCCAGACACGTTTATCAAGCGGCTCTATGCCGAACTGGAAGCGTGCAAGGTTTCGCACCGTAACCTGAAAGGCTCGGTCAACTTCGACCCGGTTTCGGTAAAAAGCAAAATATCAGCAGAAGAGGGCAAAGCCATCATCCAGGTGCTGGACCTGACCAAAGACAGCCCGGATTTCTATGGCATTACCGTAAACGGCACCAGTTTCAGCAGTGTCGGAGCTTCTGTGGTGCAGGAGATTGCTTATACCCTAAGTACCGCCGTGGCTTATTGCGACAGGCTGACCACCGCCGGCGAGCCCCTGGAGTCGGTGCTGCGCAACGTGCAGTTTCACATGGCGTCGGGCACCAACTACTTTTTTGAGATAGCCAAACTGCGGGCCCTGCGCCTGCTTTGGGCTGCCGTAGTGGAAGCCTACCAGGCTGCTCCCGCTTTGGCCGGACTGCTGCGCATCCACAGTTCCACCTCCAGCTGGTACCAGACCACACTAGACCCGTACATGAACATGCTGCGCACCACCACCGAGGCCATGGCCGCTGTCATGTCAGGCTGCGACTTTCTGACGGTGCTCCCTTTCGACAATACTTTTAAAGACTCTGATGAGTTCTCGGAGCGGATTGCCCGCAACGTTTCCACCATCCTGAAAGAGGAAGCCTACCTGGACAAAGCCATTGACCCTGCTGGAGGCTCTTACTACCTGGAGGCGCTTACCAACCAACTGGCGCAGCACGCCTGGGCTTTGTTTAAAGATGTGGAAAAAAAAGGCGGCTTTGAGGCAGCTTATAAAAGCGGCTTTATACTGGGGAGCATTACGGAGGTAAGCCGCCGAAAATTCAGGAACATTGCCACGGGCCGCGATGTATTGGTGGGCACCAACAAATACCTGAACCCCAAGGAGAAAGTAGATTTCGATCCGGAAGAGTTGATCCAGAACGCCGGGTTCGATACCGCCCGCGCCGCCTACCCTACCGAGGTCATGCGCATGGCCACAGAACTGCACCTGCGAAAAAAGCAACGTCGCCCACTGGCCATAATCGCCATCATCGGCCAGGAGGTAAAGCGGCACGTGAACGCCACCTTCTCGCAGGAGTTCTTTTCCTGTGCAGGCTTCGAAACAACGATCGAGCAGTTCGCATCAGCTGCCGAGGCATCCGACAAGCTGCAGCATACTTCCGCAGAGGTGATTGTGGTGGCCGCCTCAGAGGCTGCCTTTGCACGCGAGTTCGGTCCAGGCTTCCACAATCATCATGCTAAACCAACGGTGATGTTAGCCGATAACCCGGCGCAGCTAAAAGAGGAGATGATGGCCAACGGGTACGAGGAGTTCATCTTTGAAGACTGCGACATGGCGTCCATCATGCGGGTGATCCATAAAAGGCTGCATGAGACTGACACCGCTTAACATGAGACTATTCTGTAGCTGTATCCTGACTGTTAGCCACGCGGAATCGCCGCGCATGCAAGCCGAATAAGGCGTGAAAGTGTGCACACTAAATAATTGAATCACCATTTAATATGCACGCATTCACGCAATCAATCATTCAAAATTGAGATATGAAACCCGATTTTTCTAAAATAGACCTGAGCAAGGTAGCTTCTGCTGATCATGGTCCGAAAGCCGTTTCTGACGCCAACACCTGGAAAACGCCGGAACAGATCGAAGTGAAAACTTTTTATACTTCGGAGGATGCCACGCACTTCGAGCACCTCGATTTCGCTGCCGGCTTGCCACCCTACCTGCGTGGCCCTTACAGCACGATGTATGTGCAAAAGCCCTGGACCATCCGCCAATACGCCGGCTTCTCCACCGCCGAGGAGAGCAACGCTTTCTATCGCCGCAACCTGGCCGGAGGGCAAAAAGGCTTGTCGGTTGCCTTCGACCTGGCCACGCACCGCGGCTACGACTCAGACCACCCGCGCGTTGAGGGCGATGTAGGCAAGGCCGGCGTAGCCATCGATTCTGTGGAGGACATGAAGATCCTCTTCGATCAGATCCCGCTGGATAAGATGTCGGTTTCCATGACCATGAACGGGGCCGTGCTGCCCATCATGGCGTTCTATATTGTGGCCGCCGAGGAGCAGGGGGTGCAGCCAGAGCAGCTGAGCGGCACCATCCAGAACGACATCCTAAAAGAGTTTATGGTGCGTAACACCTACATCTACCCGCCGGAGCCAAGTATGAAGATCATTGCGGATATCTTCGAGTACACCTCCCGCAACATGCCGCGCTTCAACTCCATCTCCATCTCGGGTTACCACATGCAGGAGGCCGGCGCCACCGCCGACCTCGAACTGGCCTATACCCTGGCCGATGGCCTGGAGTATGTGCGCACCGGGCTTAAGGCAGGCATGGACATTGATGATTTCGCCCCGCGCCTCTCGTTTTTCTGGGCCATCGGCATGAACCACTTCATGGAAATTGCCAAGATGCGTGCGGCCCGCATGCTATGGGCTAAACTGATCGGGCAGTTTAACCCCAAAAACCCGAAATCTTTGGCGCTGCGCACGCACTGCCAAACCTCCGGCTGGAGCCTGACCGAGCAGGACCCGTTCAACAACGTGGCCCGCACCTGCGTGGAGGCCATGGCCGCGGCACTGGGCGGCACACAAAGCCTGCACACCAACGCGCTGGATGAGGCCATTGCACTGCCCACCGATTTCTCGGCCCGCATTGCCCGTAACACGCAGATCTACCTGCAACAGGAAACTAACATTACCAAAGTGGTAGACCCGTGGGGCGGCTCTTATTACGTAGAGGCGCTCACGCACGAGATCGCACACAAAGCCTGGGCACTGATGCAGGAAGTGGAAGAACTGGGCGGCATGGCCAAAGCCATCGAGACCGGACTGCCAAAAATGCGCATCGAGGAGGCCGCCGCCCGTAAGCAGGCACGCATCGACTCCGGAAAGGACATCATTGTGGGCGTAAACAAGTATAAACCAGAGCAGATACAGGAGATTGACATCCTGGACATCGACAACACGGCCGTGCGCGAGGCGCAGTTGCGCCGCCTGGCCAGCGTGAAAGAAACCCGCGATGCGGCCAGCGTGCTGAACGCGCTGCAGGCCTTAACGAACGCTGCAGCCTCTGGTGTGGGCAACCTGCTGGAGCTAGCCGTGGAGGCCGCCCGCCGCAGGGCCACATTGGGCGAGATTTCGGATGCCCTGGAAAAAGTTTACGGAAGACACAAAGCAATCATTAGATCCATATCAGGCGTGTACTCAGCAGAATTAACCGACGACGAGAACTTTGAGCAGGCCAAGGCGCTGGCCGATCAGTTTGAGCAACTGGAAGGCCGCAGGCCCCGGATTATGGTGGCTAAAATGGGGCAGGACGGCCACGACCGGGGCTCCAAAGTCATCGCTACCTCCTTTGCCGACCTAGGCTTCGATGTGGACATCGGTCCGCTGTTCCAAACCCCTGCCGAGGTAGCCATGCAAGCCGCCGAGAACGACGTGCACGTAGTGGGCGTGAGCAGCCTGGCAGCCGGCCATAAAACGCTGGTACCGCAACTGATAGCAGAACTTCGCAAACTCGACCGCGGTGATGTCATGGTGATTGTGGGCGGCGTGATTCCGGCGCAGGACTATGATTTCCTGTTTAAAGCAGGTGCTGAAGGCGTGTTCGGCCCGGGCACGATCATCTCAGTGGCCGCGCAGCACATTCTGGAGAAACTGATCAAGTCGGTTGAGGGTTGAGCAATATTTTAGGAAAACATAAAAAAAGGCTTAGCTGGCATTGTTCAGCTGGGCCTTTTTTAGTCTCTTTCTGGCGCCTGTTTGCAACCGGTAACGCACCGTGTGTCTCGTCCGAAGACCTGCCAGTGCGCCTCTACGTCAGATAGCTACCAGTAACAGTTCTTTAAAATTTTACCACCGGGCCAGGTTTACAAACATTGTTTTACCACTTTTACTACCTTCACCCTACCATGAAACTCAAATACATCCTTATCCTGATTGCTGTTGCCCTGGTAGCCTGGTTTATTTACGATACGCTGACCATACCCGGTGTTGCTGATTTAAAAGGGGATTTTAAGGAAACAGCGATGTACCGCAACGAGAACAATACCGGGCCAGTCGTCAGGATTTATGCTGTAACCGTAAACGACACCCTCTGGCAAGAGATGCAACAGTACGGGGAGTACATGCCGCACACCAAGTATGGCAACACCCGGGTATACTTCTTTTTGAACGGCAGACCGGCACCCACAGAAGTATACCCCGGTGAGACAAATTTCAGTACACAATTTCAAGAATTTGCAGTAGCCAAATACGAAAAAGATGCGATGGGTCAGATTTCGTTTGTGCGCTATTAGCAGGAATAGTATACTTGTCGCTTTGCTGCTGTTTTGCGTATGTGTAATCAAGCTTTCACACCCCTAACAGCGCGAGGCATGCACGTTACTTCTTCTACTTTTAAATTTATCGTCCTGCTTCTTTTACCCATTACCCTGATACAGCAGCCTTTAGAGGCCCAGCACCTGTACCGGCCAGCAAAGGACCTGGGAGATTTATTTGCACAGGTGCAGCTGCAGCATGTGTTCAAGGATTCCAAAACGTTCCCGGATTGCGTGCCTTTGCTGCCTCCGGAGCAGATTTTGCGTGCATACCAGCAGCAGCAGGCTGCCCCGGGCTTCAACCTCACCACTTTTGTGCTGGAGCATTTCGCCCTGCCCCCTCAGCCCACCACCGATTTTGCCACACAGAAAGAGAACTCGGTAACGCAGCACATCGAAAGCCTGTGGCCGGTGCTTACCCGTAAGCCCGGGGCGAATGGGGGTTCCCTGATCCCGCTCCCAAACAAATACATTGTGCCCGGCGGCCGATTCCGCGAGATTTATTACTGGGACAGCTTTTTCACGATGCTGGGCTTGCAGGTAAGCGAGCAAACGGATCTGATACAGCACATGGTGGATAATTTCACTTACCTGATCAACACGTTCGGCCATATCCCGAACGGCAACCGCACCTACTACCTCAGCCGCTCACAACCGCCCTTCTATGCGCTCATGCTGCGCGTGCTGGCGCAGCAGAAAGGGCAGCAAGTGTTTACCAAATATGCCCCTGCCCTGCAAAAGGAGTACGATTTCTGGATGCAGGGCGCTGAAAATCTATCTGCAGCCAACCCAGCCTTCCGCCGGGTGGTGCGCATGCCCGACGGCAGCATCCTGAACCGTTACTGGGACGATAACCCGGAACCGCGGCCGGAGTCTTATGTAGAAGATGTGGAACTGGCCAAAGAGGCAGGCAGAGCGCCGGCAGAGGTTTACCGCGATATCAGGGCCGCCGCTGAGTCGGGTTGGGATTTTAGCACGCGCTGGTTCGCCGACGGACAGCACATCAGCACCATCCAAACCACCCAGATCGTTCCCGTAGACCTTAACTCCCTGCTTTACCACATGGAGCTTACCCTGCAGGAAATGGCCGTGCTGGCAGGCAACAGCAGCGATGCCCGCAAGTATGAAAAACTGGCCTGGGCACGGCGCAATGCGGTGCTCAAGTATAACTGGAACGAGCAGGAGGCCTTCTTTTATGATTACAACTTTGTAAAGAAAGCCACCACCCAAATACCGACTCTGGCTGCCGTTTACCCCTTATACTTTAACATGGTAAAACGGAAACCAGCTGAGGCAGTAGCGCATAAAATAGCGGCAGACTTCCTAAAACCCGGCGGGGTAGTAACCACCCTGAACCACAGTGGCCAGCAATGGGATGCTCCCAATGGCTGGGCACCCCTGCAATGGATGACGATTCAGGCACTCCGGAACTACGGTTTTGGCGCATTGGCCACAACCATTGCCACCCGATGGGTGCTGCACAACCAGGAGGTGTACCGGGCTACCGGAAAACTGATGGAAAAGTATAATGTGGAGGACATGACGCTGGAGGCTGGCGGCGGGGAATATCCCAACCAGGATGGCTTCGGCTGGACGAATGGCGTGCTGTTAAAATTACTCTCACAATACCCTGACCTGTACAAGGTTACCGAAAAAGAAGCTAGCGGGCATCACAAGTAAACCCCCAATAAATTACAGACTGGCATCGCTTTTGTACTTTCAGCAATCAACAGACGTTAATTTGTTAGGTATGAAAACACTTACACACATAGCAGCCGCTGCCCTACTTGCATTAAGCAGTTTTACAGCCTTTGCGCAGGGCGAGAAAACAAACTGGTATTTTGGAAAGGGTGCAGGAATAATTTTCTCCGGTGATTCGGCCATTGCCACTTCCAGCCGACTGTTTACGGAGGAAGGCAGCGCCTCCCTTTCCGATAAGGCGGGGAACCTGTTGCTCTACACCAACGGCGTCACTGTCTGGAACCGCAACCACAAAGTAATGCCCAACGGCAACGGCCTGATGGGCGGAAAGTCGTCTACCCAGTCGGCGCTTATACTTCCCAAACCCGGCAGCGACAACATTTACTATATTTTCACGACGGATGTGCAGGCCCAGTCCAATGGCCTGCGCTACAGCATTGTGGATATGAGCAAAGATGGCGGCAACGGCGACCTGGTTTACAAGAACAGCTTTATGATTGCGCCAGCCACAGAAAAACTAACCGCCGTGCGCCACGAAAACGGCCGTGACTGGTGGGTGTTGGCTCACCGCTGGAACAGCAACGGCTACATGGCATTCTTGGTAAACGACGAAGGCGTGGCCACCCAGCCTGTGCTCAGTATGGTGGGCACGGTGCACGGCGGCCCAAACCGTAAAGCCATTGGTTACCTGGTGCCCTCCCCCGACGGCACGCAACTGGCAGCAGCCCTTTGGAACGACGACAGCAATTTTGAGATCCTGAAATTCGACAGGGCCACCGGTAAGGTAGCAGACCCTGTACTGCTGAAGGGGTTTGCGGAAGCCTACGGGGTGGTGTTTTCTCCGGATGGCAGCAAGCTGTATGGCACCACCTATGGTAAAGAATCCGGGAAGGGCCAGGTGGTACAATTCGACCTGAAATCCGGAAGTCCGGAAGCTATTGCTAAATCGGCTGTGGTGGTGGGCACTTCGGGCAGCCCCAAGATCGGCGCCTTACAGACTGGCCCCGACGGAAAAATTTACATGGCCCGAAAGGATAACTATTACCTGGGGGTGATTAAAAACCCAAATGCCAAAGGCACTGCCTGCGGTTTCGAGGATGATGGCTTCCATCTAGGCAAGCAGAAAAGTGACCTGGGTTTGCCCAACTTTCCGCAACTGCCCACTAAAAACAGGATATCTGCTAATTAAGACTTCCTAAGTATAAAAAGCAAAGTCCGGCCTGAACAACAGGCCGGACTTTGCTTTTGGTAGACAGCTAAGGCATGCAGCTGCCATCTTCACGCATTGGTTAGCTACAGTATTTTTGGTTTCCCGATCTTGAAGCGCAGGAAGCCCATGGCGAAGGAGCCGCCGGGGTTATTGGCAGAAAAAGGAGCCGTGATATCGCGGGTGCTCACGCCTAACTCATATACCGGGGTTACGATGGCAAAGCCGATGGGTAGGTTCAGTTTGTCGCCGGCACCGGTTGATACGCCTGTGCTTAAACGGATAAAAGGCAGCGGCTTCACGTCTATTCCCAAGCCTACGAAGTCTTCTGAGATATTGCCCGGCGCATCGTTCAGGGCGTGTACATAGTCCAGGCCCGCTTCTACTTTGTTGCCCAGTTTCACGCCAATGCCTGCCCTGAAGCGGGTTGGCAACTGGGTGGTGATTGCACTAACCGGGGCAAACACCAGGGCGCTGTCGATGATGGTTTTCACCATGTCGGCTGCGTTGTCAAAATCATATTCATCCGTACCGTGGTACTCCGGCAGTTTAAAGCCGTTATCCTTAGCTTCCAGCAGGTTTTCCGTCCACGTCATTTTACCGATATCGGTTAATGAGACACCCAGTTTCACAATTTTAGCAACCTCAGCAGAAATACCGGCATCAAACCCATGCCCGCGACCAACGGGGCTTAGCAGGCCATCGGCCGCTTTCCGGGTAAACTGTGGGTCATCTAAGTAGCGTTCGTAGTTGATGTCCAGTATAGGGGAAGCGGCGCTGTAGGCCTTCACCTCGCCATCTTTGGCACTGAACTCATACAAGGCCATCCCCTGCATGTACCGATAGCCTGCGCCACCATAGATATTCAGGGCAGGCAGGTCGATCAGCTTACGGCCGTATGCCACGTTCCACTCGTTCACCCAAGAGGCCTTCACCTCAGTTCCCTCAAAAAGCTCCGACACAAAAACCGTCTGGCCCGGGGCAAAATCCTGGTACAGCTGGGCATCCTGGCCCAGGAACACCAGCTCCGAGAAGTTTTTGTTAAACGCCACATGGCTTAAAGCGCGCTGCCGGTTACTGAAGGCAAAGCCCCCGATCTTGGGCAGGCTCACAGAAATGGCAAAGGTATTGAGGTCAGCCCCGGCATTCAGCACATTGTTGCTGGTAAATGCCTTAGCCAGGTCTTGCCTGGCTTCCAGGGTGAGTTGCTCGTTTTGGGCCGCCCCCAGAAAGCGATTAAGTGTTTTTCGGGTTAAAGCCTGTGAGCTGGCACCTACGCCGCCCTCCCCGATGGTGAAAGACACAATGGAAGTGCCGCGCCCCAGGTTGGCCGGGTTTACCCCAATGGCCTGAAAATCATGCACAAAGGTGTTCATTACACCGCCCCGGCCCGCCACCGAAAAGCTGCTCAGCTCAGTTTGTGCCATCGCAGCGCCCTGAACAAGGCAAACAACAGCACAAAGCGTAAAAAATCTCTTCATAAAAATTTAAATCGGAAGGAGAGTAATAAAGTAAATACCGCAAAACTACAGGGCTCACCTATCGCCTGCTTTATGTCCAATATATTTACCTTGAAACAATTGCGCAAATATAATTCGGATTACAATTTTAGCCTTTTAATTCAAAATAATTCCGGCAGGCACTAACTTGTTTATAAAATCAAAAAAAGCATATTTAAAGTACCAGGTTTACTTCAGGTTAAATGCCCAGAAGTTATAAATTTGTGAAAGCGCGTTAGCTTACTTCCATTTAACTACTATATAGCTTGGCCAACCGATTTAGCCCCGACACTTATGTTAAGGGTATATTAGCAGGAGACCGCGTGCTACTAAGCCGTGCTATTACCCTGGTAGAGAGCCGCCTGGCAACAGACCAGGAATTGGCGCAGCAGGTAATCAGCCAGGTGCTGCCCCATGCGGGCAATTCCGTGCGTGTGGGCATTACCGGTGTGCCAGGGGTCGGGAAAAGTACGTTTATTGAGGCTTTAGGCACTTACCTGATAAAGGAAAAAGGCAAAAAACTGGCGGTGCTGGCCGTGGACCCTACCAGCCAGCGCACCGGCGGCAGTATTTTGGGTGATAAAACGCGCATGGACTCGCTGGCAATCAACCCGAATGCCTACATCAGGCCCTCGCCGGCTGGCAAGTCGTTGGGGGGCGTAACCAAAAGCACCCGCGAGAGCATTATACTTTGCGAGGCGGCGGGCTATAACGTTATTTTCGTGGAAACCGTAGGTGTGGGGCAATCCGAGACGGCAGTGCACGCCATGGTCGATTTTTTCCTGCTGCTGATGCTGGCGGGCGCCGGCGATGAGTTGCAGGGCATTAAGCGGGGCATAATGGAAATGGCCGACGCGATTGCCATTACCAAAGCCGATGGGCAGAATATACAGCGGGCTAAATCGGCCCGGGTCGAATACCAGAACGCCCTCCACCTCTATCCCTTGGCCGCTTCCGGTTGGGTGCCCCAGGTAAGCGTTTGCTCTGCCCTAAAACTCACCGGCCTACACACCATTTGGGAAAACATAGCGGCGTATGTGGCGCTTACAAAGGAAAAGGGCTATTTTGAACAAAAGCGCCGCGACCAGAACCTGCAATGGATGTATGAGGCCATCCGGCAGGGGCTGGAGGAGAATTTTTACAGCCACCAGCAAATAAAAGAGCAGCTGCCAGGTATAGTCGAACAAGTGAAATCCGGCCAGAAATCCGCGTTTGCCGCAGCGGCGGAGCTGCTGCGGTTGGGATGATGTAGCTGGCTCTTCCCCTCCTCGAAAAGACAGGTCGCGACCTGTCCCTAAGAAGCTTAAAAAAGTATGGAGCAAGCTCCTTCAGTTGTAGGTAAGAGAGCTAGGCTGAAGTATAAAAAGAACGGCTGGTCCATTCCTGAACCAGCCGTTTTCAAATTTTACCTAGTATAACCTAACGCGCTTCCTCCAGGGTAACTTTGGCCCATTTGCAGATCCCACCCAGCGGGGGGTTGTATTTATACACACTCACTTTCACAGATTGTATGAAGGGGAATGCCTGGTATACTTTGTCGATGATGCGGTGGCCCAGGTGCTCGAGTAAGCGCGCGGGTACCTTCATCTCTTCCAGTACCAGTTTGTAGAGCACCTCATAGTTCACGGTTTCGTGCAGATCGTCGGTTTCGGCGGCACGGCGCAGGTCGGTGTTGATCACCAGGTCGATGCCATACTTGTTGCCGATCTTCTGTTCCTCGTCGTAAAATCCGTGGAAGGCAAAGAACTCCATGCCCTCCAGTGCGATCTGTCCCATGGCTACTGCCCGCTTAGCTTATGTCGTCGAAGAAGGAGCCTGCGCTCTGTTTTACGGGAGTGCCGTTGGTGGCATAGCTGCTTCGCGATGGTTCTGTGAGCGGTGGCTGAATCTCGGGTGTATCCGGGGTTACTGGCTGAATTTCCGGCACAGGCTGCTCGATTTCGGGGGCTGGTACACGGCCCGGGTAATCTGGCTGCACAGGCTCTATCTCCGGCGAAGGCACGTTGGGCACCGGTGTGACAGGGTTTGGTATTTCAGGCTGCGGCTGGGTAACATCCGGGGCGGGGTCGCCCAGAGGGGTGTAGCCGTTATGCTGCAGCACTGCTACGGGTGCGTTCGCAGCCGTAGATTCCGGTAATTGGTGCGTGTGGTTGTTGGTGTTCGTTTCCATATCTTTCAGGTTTTTTAGCAGCTCGGCGCTTTCTACTTGTACGCCGGCAGCCCTCGAAAGAATACTCTGAGTACCTGATTTAGGTTTTGATTTAGTTTTCTCGGCTCTTTCCAGCGCCTCGTTTGCCAGGTTTTTCAAATCACGCACCATGGTATCCAAGTGGCCTTCCATACGCTGGTAGTCCTGCTCCAGGGTGCTTACCTCCTGGCGCATTTCCACGATCACGCGCTCGGCGTCTTTTTTCGCGCCTTCCAGCATCTGGCGTGCCTGCTGGCGTGCCTGATTCAGCAGTTCGTTGGCGCTGAGCTCTGCCTCGCGGGCCTGCAGTTCAGCCGACTTGGTGGCCTGCTCCAGTATGCTGTTACCGGTGTCCTCGGCGGTTTTCAGTGTTTTGTAAAGCGATGACTCCACCTCGCGCAGCTTCTGTGTCTCGCGGTGCGAGGCGTCCAGTTTCATGCGCAAATCCTTGTTCTCATCCAGCAGCTTTTCCCACTGCTGCGACAGCGTCATCAAAAAAGCGTTTACATCATCTTTATCTAACCCTCTGAAAGCCTTCTCAAACGTTTTCTGCCTGATTTCTAATGGTGTAATCTTCATAAACTCCCTAAATTTAAATCCCAAACCGAAATGGTACGGTCATCGCTACACGAAACTAACTGATTCTTATGAGCCGTCCAAAATAATTTATTCACCGATGTGCCGTGGCTGGCGTTGCGCACTTTATCAATCACTTTCAGCAGTTTAAAGGTCTGCGCGTCCCATATCTTTATGGATTTATCCATGCTGCAGGTTGCAAAATATTGCCCGTCCGGGCTGTAGGTGATGTGGTTGATGGTGTACATGTGCGCAATCAGATAGCCGCGTTCTTTGTACTCCGCAGTAGTTTGCCACACCCGCAAGTGGGCATCGCGGCCGCCACTCAACAGCAGCTTGCCGTCAGGGGAATAAACCAGTGTAAAAACGGAGTTGGTGTGTGTGTCCAGTTCATACTTTAGGGCCAGGGTGCCGGCATCAAACACGCGTATCTTGTTGTCGCTGTAACCTGCCGCCAGCTCACTGGTCAGGTGATTGTAGGCGAGGCAGCGCACACTTTGGTCCGATTTCCGGAGCATCGTTTCCAGTTCAAAGCTTTCGCCGTTCAAAACACAGATCGCGCCGCCTCCCATGGCCACAAAAGCCCTGTTCTGGTCCGCAGTATACAGAATGTCGAAGATAGCCGTTTTGGGTAACGCCACAGCCTTTAGGCGCTGTTTCGTGTTTAGGTCGATTACCTGCAGCCCCTCCTGGTTTTGCCCAATCAGCAACAGGTTGCGCTCCGGCAAGTAACAAAGCGCATATACCGAACTGTTCACCTGCGCGATGAGCGCGCCGTTCTCCGGTTCGTCCAGGTTCCAGGCGACCACCATGCCATCTCCTGCCGCCGAAAAAAAAACATTTTCCTCCCCTGATCTTTCCAGGGTGTACACGCAGTCGCGGTGGCCGGTAAGCGTGCCTATCTTTTGTATCTGTACTTTGCTGGCCATGGCGCCTTACTACGGGTGTAACTTAATTTTTAGCTAAATTTACAATAAATAAGACGAACCAAACCGGTTTCTGCTTATAAAACCTGCGCACGCGCTTATTATTGTCTATGCCCCTTTTGCAAACATATCAGTTAAACGCCCATACCGTGCTCGGCGTGTGGCAAACCATTGAGCCGGCCATCGCCTTGCAACAATTACTCCCCACTCACCTGAATACAGCCGATTTTACGCCGAAACACCCCAAAAAAGAACAGGAATGGCTGGCGAGCCGGGTGCTGGTGTATACTTTGCTACAGCAGTTTACCCCTGACGCGCTTACCCTGCAGCGCAACGAGCATGGCAAGCCCTACTTCCCGCAAGCCTCTCTGCATGTCTCCATCTCACATTCGCCGCAGCTGGCCGCAGCTATTATTTCTGATAAGTATGAGGTTGGCATAGATATTGAAATGGTAAGCCCAAAGGCGCTGCGCGTGGCAGACAAGTTCTTATCGGCGGCTGAAAAGGAACATACCGCCAACGACCAGAAACAAACCTGCCTCTACTGGAGCGCCAAAGAAACGTTGTATAAGTTGTATAGCCGTAAGCAACTCATTTTCAAAGAAAACCTGCTTATCGCCCCCACTGCTGAGCAACATGTTTTGCAGGGACAGATAAAGACCGGTTTTTTTGATAAATTGTACAGGATCCATCACGATACCATCGCGAATCACGTACTAACTTACGGCCTGGACGATACAGCGCTTTAAAACGAACAAACTATAACTGATATGAAAAACTTCGCACTATTTGCCGCAGCCTGCCTGTTAACAGCTGGCGCTTTTGTTACGGTTGGGGCTTTCGCCCAGACTGGTGGTTATCAGTTAGGTGATAGAATAGCTAACTTCTCGTTGAAGGGCAGCAAGAACGAGTCTGTTTCGTTAAACGATTTCGCGAACGCGAAAACAGTGGTACTGGTGTTTACCAATAATCAGTGCCCCTATGCCAAACTGTATGAAAACCGCCTGGTAACGCTATCGAGCAACTACGCCAGCAAGGGCGTGCAGTTCGTTTTTATTAACCCGGGCTTGGGCGATGGCTCCGAGGCCTTGCAGGATATAACCGCCAAAAACTACAGCTTCCCATACCTGGCCGACACCGGGCAGAAGATCAGTTCACAGTTTGGCGCCACCAAGACCCCGGAGGTGTTTGTGCTGCACAATACCAACGATGGCTTTGTGTTAAAGTATAAAGGCGCCATAGACGATAACCCACAGGTAGAAACCGGCGTCAAAAATTACTACCTGCGCAATGTTATTGATGAGGTATTGGCCAACAGGGCTGTTTCAGCTCAGGATAAACGCGCCACGGGCTGTTTGATTAAAAAGTACTAACCTTTAGAAACACTTCCTTAAACAAGAAGAGGCCACCTGCTAGCAGGTGGCCTCTTCTTGTTTAAGGAAGTGTTTCTTTTTAAACCGGTGGCTCTTCGTCCGTGACAAGGGCCAATAGTTTGGTAACCTCTGTTGCCTTGTCCGGGTCGTTCATCTTCTCGAAAGAGAAAGCCAGGTTGCGGAGGGCGCGCTTTACAATTTCCAGGTTAGAGCAGGGCTCGTAAAATATATCGATCGGGTTCAGGTTCAGCTGCAGGATGTAATTATCAATATCAGCTTTAGACAGGATCAACCCTTTGTTGTACACATTTATATAGAACTGCAGGCCATTCAGCTTGTAGGTTAAGATAAAAAGATTAGGCAGGTTTACGCCAAAAACGGGCATCCCGAGGCGTTGCGCCAGTGTCATGTAGATAACACACAGTGTAAGCGGGTTGCCCCGTTTGGTCTCCAGCACCAGGTGCAGCATGGAGTTAGCCGGCGAGTGAAAGTTTTTGGTGTTCGCCGAGAAACGCTTTTCTCGGAACAGCACGTTGTTGAGCGCCTTTACCTGGTCGTACGGGTGCATTTCCTCTTTCATGTGCGTCCAGGCGTCAAAGTATAGCTGATCGATGGTGCGGCTAATTTCCGCGAAACTTGCATCGGGGTACAGGTAAGAGTTTACCAGGTACATGCCCTCCAGCAGGTTTTGGGCACCGGATTCCTTCCATTCCCTTAAACGTACCGATAAACCCACAAACTGAAGCTCATGGATCAGGTCCTCTATCTTTCGCTGCAGGTCCTGGTTCAGGGTTTCCTCCCACTCTTCCTCCAGGTAAGGAATAATGCCCTCCCCCAGGCCAACGATCTGCTTCTCCACATGCGACGCCACATCTGCATCACTGTCATCCAGCAGCGAGATAAGCGCCTTTATTTCATTCTTCGTCACGATGCTCCTCTAAATAAGAATACTTAAATTAAAAACAGGTTGAAAAAACCCCTCTATTTAAACGTAAGCCTGAAGCCACAAGTAAAGCAAAACAAGTGACACACCTAGTATAGTCGGGTGAAGGCAGAAGTATAAAAAGGCAAGGGTGTCCCTGTTTTACAATAAAACCTGTGCAGCCTTAGATCAGGTTTGGATCACGCCTACGTTGTACGGCTTTTCGATGGGTGCATGGTTAGCGGCCTCGATACCCATGGATATCACCTTACGTGTTTCCAGCGGATCGATGATGCCATCTACCCATATCCTGGCTGCTGCATAATAGGGCGATAGCTCCTCGTTATACTTATCCGTGATGCGCTCCAGCAATTCCTGCTCCGCCTCCGGGGTAATTATCTCGCCCTTTGCTTTTAAAGAGGATACCTGGATCTGTAACAGGGTTTTAGCAGCCGAAGCGCCACTCATTACCGCCAGTTGCGCAGTTGGCCAGGCATAGATCAGGCGCGGGTCGTAGGCCTTGCCGCACATGGCGTAATTGCCTGCCCCGTAGCTGTTACCAATCAGTATCGTAAACTTAGGCACCACTGAGTTGGCCATGGCATTCACCATTTTGGCGCCGTCTTTTATTATTCCCCCATGCTCTGCCTTGCTGCCCACCATAAAGCCGGATACATCCTGCAGAAAAAGCAACGGAATTTTTTTCTGGTTGCAGTTCATGATAAAGCGCGCCGCCTTGTCAGCGGAGTCGGAATAGATCACGCCTCCCATCTGCATCTCGCCTTTCTTGCTCTTCACGATCTTGCGCTGGTTGGCCACAATGCCTACCGCCCAGCCGTCGATGCGGGCCAGGCCGCAGATCAGCGTCTGGCCATAATGCTCTTTGTAGGCCTCAAACTCCGAGTTGTCCACCATCCGCAGGATAATGTCCATCATATCGTAGGGCTTCACCCTGTCTGCGGGCATCAGGCCGTAGATCTCTTTTTCCTCCAGCCTGGGGGCCGCAGGCTCCACACGACTAAACCCGGCTTTGTTATAGTCGCCCAGTTTATCGAATATGTTCCTGATCTGGTCCAGGCATTCCTTATCGTCTTTGCACTTGTAATCGGTCACGCCTGATATCTCGCTGTGCGTGGTGGCACCACCCAGGGTCTCGTTGTCGATGGTTTCGCCTACGGCTGCTTTTACTAGGTAAGAGCCTGCCAGGAAAATGGAGCCGGTTCCCTCCACAATCAACGCTTCGTCGCTCATAATAGGCAGGTAGGCCCCGCCCGCCACACAGCTGCCCATGATGGCGGCAATCTGCACGATGCCCATCGAGCTCATCACCGCGTTATTGCGAAACATGCGCCCAAAGTGCTCCTTATCCGGGAAGATCTCGTCCTGCATCGGCAGGAATACGCCGGCACTGTCCACCAGGTACACGATAGGCAACTTGTTTTCGATGGCTACCTCCTGGGCGCGCAGGTTCTTTTTAGCTGTGATCGGAAACCAGGCACCGGCCTTCACGGTAGCATCGTTGGCTACCACCACGCACTGGCGGCCTTTAATGTAACCGATGCCGGTCACCACGCCGCCACTCGGGCAGCCGCCTACCTCCTGGTACATGCCGTCGCCGGCAAAAGCGGCTATCTCCAAAAACTCGGCTCCATCATCCAACAGGTAATCCACCCGCTCCCGGGCCGTCATTTTGCCTTTGGCGTGTTCCTTCTCAATTCGCTTTTCACCCCCTCCGAGGTATACTTTGTTCAGTTTGTTGTTTAACTGGAAAATCAGTTGTTTCAGTGCGTCTTCGTTCTTGTTGAATTCGATATCCATGCAGGCTTTTTTATTGAATCTGGGTAGACATATAATGCAAAATCCGCCCTTAAAAGCGGATCCTACAAATAT
The DNA here is from genome assembly GCF_058216355.1 of Pontibacter sp. GD13. Taxonomy (NCBI): domain Bacteria; kingdom Pseudomonadati; phylum Bacteroidota; class Cytophagia; order Cytophagales; family Hymenobacteraceae; genus Pontibacter; species Pontibacter sp. GD13. The sequence goes on along the minus strand of NZ_JBYZMQ010000004.1, from coordinate 169,008 downwards.
ACGGTATTTACATTATGGCTTTTGAGATTTTACACCGGCGCGACCGGTGGTTGTCTTTCGTGCTTTAAGGGTGTCAGGCACGGGCACATACACCGTATCCGGCACGGTGCGGAACTCGGCTGGGTGCTTTTTTTGGATGTCTTTCACTTCATCCAGGGTAATCACGCGCCCGGTCTCATCTACTTTATACTTGTCTTTGCGGCCAAAAACCGAGAAGCTCACGTAGCGTTTCGGGTAGGCCTGTATATCGCGCAACAGCAGGTCGAGGGCCTGTGTGGAACGGTTCATGTTTTCGTACAACTGCTCGTCGTTCATCAGCTTGCCAATTGACCCCTCGCTGGAGTTCAGCTTGGTGGCGGCGGCATCCAATTCTTTCATGGCATTGTTGGCGTTTGCCACCAGTTGGTTAAATTCCGCCTGCTTCAACGAGTCGGTGATCTCTGTCATGTTGCGCGCCAGGCTGTTGATCTGCCGCTCTGTTTGGCGCAACGACGCGGTTAAGGCCGCCATATTCGCGGTGATAGAGTTAATATTCTGCTGGTTGGCCTGCAGGATCTTGTTCAGGGCATCGGTGGTGGTCTTGGTATTGGCTAGAATGGCTTGCAGGTTGCCTTTGGCCTCGCTATCAAGTAAGCGGTTCACGCGGGCAAGGGTTGTGTCCACCTTGTCAATAACTGGCACTGTTTTAGTAGAGATGATCTCGGTGATACTGCTCTCTTTATAGGGGATCAGTTTCTCGCCACCTTCATACTTTTTAGTGCTGTTGCCAAGATAAAGCGTTATGGCTTTACTACCCAGCAGATCTGAGTTTCCGAGGGCTGCAATCGTGGAGTCGCCTACCGAAATAGTTTCCAGCACATCGATCTTCACGAGTATCTTATTTCCTTTCTCGGTCATCAGCCGCATCTTCTGTACTGAGCCCACCTGTATTCCGTTTAAAATAACCGGGTTAGAGGGGGTTAGCCCATCCACGTTATCATAAACAACATAGTATGATTTTGAGTCAGAGAAAAGGTCGGAGCCTTTCAGGAACATAAAACCGAAATACAGGATAATTACCGCTACTATTCCTAGCAGCGCGACTTTGATTTCTTTGGATATATTCACGTAGGGGTTTTGCTTAGTGCATTTAGTTCATGGCCTCCAGTTCGTACTTATACTCTTTGAAGGCACGATATATTCCTGATGCCATATACGATTGGCCGGACTTATCGTTAAGGAATTTTTCTTCGGTGGGGTTTGTGAGGAAACCGCACTCGATCAGCACACTGGGCATATAAGATTTCCAGAGCACCAGGAATCCCGCCTGTTTCACGCCACGGCTGCTGCGGCCTACCTTGTGGCGAAACTCTTTTTCCACCTTGTCGGCAAAGCGCAGGCTATTATCCAGGTAAGCACTCTGGTGCAGCGTAAACAGGATGTGGCTTTGTGGGGAGTTCGGGTCAAACCCGTTGTAGTTCTCCTGGTAGTTGTCTTCGTGCAGGATCACGGCGTTCTCCCTTTTGGCTACCCGCAGGTTGCCTTCAGAAGTGTGCAGCCCCATGGTATATGTTTCGGTGCCGTATGCGGCAGAGGGCCCGGCGTTCAGGTGAATGGAGATGAACAGGTCGGCGTTGTTTTTGTTTGCGATGCCGGCGCGGTCTATGAGCTCCACAAAGTTATCGTCCTTGCGGGTATAGATCACTTTCACATCCGGCAGGTTCTTTTCGATGAGGCTTCCTAGCTGCAGGGCCAGGTTCAGGGCCACTTTTGCCTCCTGCGAGAACTTTCCGTTACAGCCCACGTCTTTACCCCCATGGCCGGCATCAATCACTACGGTGCGCACTTTGTAATCTTTACGAAGCTCCACCTTGTTTGCTGAGCAAAGCAGGAAAACCAGGGCCAGGGATGTAACGGTAACAATATTTCTCACAACGTGCGTTAGTTAAAAGCTAAAACAATAACTTTGTACAAAATAAATAAAACTTTAGGGAAGTCTGAAGAAGTTGCGCCACATTTTAATTTTTTTACTGCTGCTGCAGTTTGCCATACTCTCTCCGCTGCTGGTATCCGGGCAGCGCGTGCCAAAGTCGCTTACCGCCGCGCAGGACACTGCCGCCCTGAAACCCGACTCCGTCCGCCTGTCGGCGCCTAAAGGCGACATCGAGGCAACTATCAAATACTCGGCCAGAGACTCCATCCTTTTCGAAGTAGATTCTAAAGTGGTGAACCTTTACGGCGATGCCAAGATCAACTATGGCACCATGTCGCTGGCGGCAGCCTATATCCAGATCAACTATAATACCAACACGCTGCTCGCCACCACCCTCCCCGACTCTACGGGCAAGGAATCCGGCACCCCGCTTTTTTCCCAAGGTAGCGAAACTTACGCTGCCAAGCGCATTGCCTACAATTATAAAACGAAAAAAGGGCGCATTTCTGAAGTAGTAACGCAGCAAGGGGAAGGATATATACACGCCGAGGTGGTAAAACGCAACCAGAACAATGAGTTTTTCGGGTTGCGCGCGCAGTACACCACCTGTAACCTGGAGCATCCGCACTTTTACATAGGGGCATCCAAAATGAAGGGCATCCCGAACGATAAAGTAATGACAGGCCCCTTTAACCTGGTTATCGGCGACATACCCACCCCGATCGGTTTCCTGTTTGGCCTTTTCCCGACGCCGCGCCAGAACAACAGGGCTTCCGGGCTTATCGTGCCGAGCTTCGGCGAGTCGAGGGCGCAGGGCTTTTACCTGAGCAACGGCGGGTATTACTTTGCCTGGAACGAATACATAGGCACACGCCTGACCGGCACCATTTATTCTTTGGGCGGCTACAGTGTAAACATGGATAATACCTACCGGAAACGCTATGCCTACAGCGGTAACCTGGGCCTGCAGTACCAGTATTTCAAAAACGACGAGGCAGATGTGGAGCGCTCCCGCAGCACCTCCGACAATATCCTGAACGCGCTTCCGCCCACGCAGCGCACGATCTGGATCAACTGGTCGCACACGCCCACGCCAAAGCCAGGGCAGGGCCGCTTTTCAGCCAGCGTGAACGGTGGTAGCAACGGCCACCAGCGCCTGAACTACAACAGTCCGTCGCAGTATTTGTCGCCTACGTTCAACTCAAACATCTCGTACCAGAAAAACATAGAGAACACGCCTTTCAGCTACACGGCCAAGCTTTCGCAGAGCCAGAACATTGGCGGGGTGTACAATTTCATACTTCCGGACCTGAACTTCTCGATGACGCCGATCAGCTTTTTTGAGATCCTGACCAACAACCTGCCAACGGGCCGCTGGTACGAGCAGTTTTCCATCGGTTACAACCTTACAGCCCAGAACAGGGTATCGAACGTCACCCGGCCCGCTGATACCAGCTTTCAGGGCGTGCCCCTTATCGGCGAGCGCACGCAGGCCGATACCATTAGCCTGGGCGACTTCAGCAGACTTTGGGAGAACGGGCAGCGCTCCGCCAACCACAACGTGCAGCTGAACCTGGGCAGCTACAAGCTGGCGCGTTACTTTAACTTTTCTCCTTCGGTTAGTTACCGCGAAACCTGGCTCGACGAGAAGTACTCCTTCCGTTTTGACCCCGACTCGCAGAAGGTGGCAGTGGACACCACTAACTTTGGCCGGGTGTACGAATATAGCGCCAATGCCTCGCTGAGCACCACTGTTTACGGTACGGTATACTTTAAGGGCAAGCGCCTGGAAGCTATCCGCCACCTGGTGCGCCCCAGCATATCGTATAATTACCGGCCTGACTTTGGCCGCGAGCGCTTTGGCTTTTACCAGCGCGTACAGACCACCTCATTCCCAGAACCCAACCAGGAGGACACCAGGCTGCTGCCGCGGCTGGCCAACGCACCTGGCATAGGCTTACAAAACCAGCTTTCTTTCAGCCTGCAGAACAACCTGGAGATGAAGGTAAAGTCGAAAAGCGACTCTACGGAAAACAAGTTTGAGAAGGTTAGGCTGATAGACAACCTGAGTTTTAATACGGCCTACAACTTTGCGGCAGACTCGCTTAAGCTCTCCCCCATCAGCATGGCCCTGAACACGAACCTGTTCAAGATATTCAACGTGACCTTGACCTCTGCCTTCGAGCCCTACAAGCGCGATTCGCTGGGCAGGCGCGTGGATGATTACGTGTTTGACTTTTCGAAGCTAAAGCTGGCCACGCTGTCAAACGCCAATTTCTCGATAAGCGCCAGCCTGAACCCCGAGGCCCGCAGAACGCAGTCCAGAACCCCATCCAACCTGCCCATCCTGCAGCCGGACCTGGACCCTTTGCTGCCCGATTATGTGGACTTCAAGATTCCGTGGACCCTAAGCTTCGACTATACCATCAGCTACTTCAGAAGATTCGGCCCTGCCTCCGCCGCCGCGAACAACATCGTGCAGTCGCTGGGGGTAAACGGCTCGCTGAACATGACCGAGAAGTGGAAGGTGACCTATTTCGCCTCCTACGACTTTGTGAACCAGAACATCGCCAACGCCCGCTTCGACATTTACCGCGACCTGCATTGCTGGGAAATGAGCATCGGCTGGATCCCATTTGGCTTTCAGCGAGGCTACAACATCACGATAAACGCGAAATCATCGCTGCTGCAGGACCTGAAGCTCACCAAAAACCGATCAGCCCGCAACAATTTTTAACGAAACAGCTACACCAAAGTGTGGCTGTTTCTGTTTAAGATTTTATAGCTTTACATCTTAACCTTTGCTACTATGTCTGTTCATAAAAGCGACGTGAAAAAAGTTACCACGCACCAGTTGCGAAACATGAAAGAGCGTGGTGAGAAAATCTCCATGCTGACGGCCTATGATTTTTCGATGGCCACCATTCTGGATGCCGCCGGCATCGATGTGATCCTGGTTGGCGACTCCGCCTCCAACGTGATGGCAGGCCATGAAACTACCCTTCCTATTACACTGGATCAGATGATCTACCACGCATCCTCGGTGGTAAGGGGCGTGAACAGGGCTTTTGTAGTAGTAGATATGCCTTTCGGCTCGTACCAGGGCAACTCCTCCGAGGCGCTGCGCTCTGCCATCCGCATCATGAAGGAGTCTGGTGGGCACGGTGTGAAGCTGGAGGGAGGAGCCGAGATAAAGGAATCGATCACCCGCATCCTGAGCGCCGGGGTACCCGTGATGGGCCACCTGGGGCTTACCCCGCAGTCCATTTACAAGTTTGGCACCTACACGGTGCGCGCCAAGGAAGAGGAAGAGGCACAAAAGCTACTCGACGACGCACAGTTGCTGCAGGACCTGGGTTGCTTTGCCATTGTGCTCGAGAAAATTCCGTCTGCGCTGGCAAAACGCGTGGCGGAGTCCTTACAGATACCGATTATCGGCATTGGCGCAGGCCCCGATGTGGATGGGCAGGTACTGGTGGTGCATGACATGCTGGGCATAAATAAAGAGTTTAAGCCGCGTTTTCTGCGCCGGTACGCTGACCTGCACACCATCATGACGGAGGCCGTGCAGCATTATGTGAAGGATGTGAAGAGCCACGACTTCCCGAACCAGAAGGAAGCATACTAGCTGCAATTCAGAAATTATAAAAAGTGAGCGGTGGGCTACGCGCTAATACTAAAATCTTAAAAGAAAGCACCTTTTGCACTTTCGTGTGGCATGCACAGGTTATAATCGGTTTATAATGATGCTGGAAGTACTATTTGAAGACAACCATGTGCTGGTGGTAAACAAGCCTGCCGGGTTGTTAGTGCATGGCGATGACACAGGCGATGAAACGCTGGCTGACCGGGCCAGGGAATACATCAGGCAAAAGTATAACAAGCCCGGCAACGTTTTTATTGGTGTGGTGCACCGCCTGGACCGGCCTGTAAGCGGGGTTGTGCTCCTGGCCAAGACATCCAAGGCCCTGAGCCGGCTTAACGAGCTTTTCAGGAGCAAGAAAACCCAGAAAACATATTGGGCAGTAGTGGCCAACAAGCCCCCCAAAGAGCAGGGCACCCTGCTGCATTGGCTCATAAAAGACAGCGCGCGCAACGTGACCAAAGCGTACAGCAAAGAAAACCCGGCCGGCTTACGGTCCGAGCTGCACTACAAACTGCTTCGTGTGGCCGCCGGCAGGCACCTGCTGGAAGTGAACCCCATTACAGGCCGCCCGCATCAGATCCGGGTACAGCTGGCCACTATGAAATGCACGATTGTCGGCGACCTGAAGTACGGTGCACCACAGCCCCTGGTTGATAAAAGTATAGCCTTGCATGCCCGGCAACTGGTGTTTGAGCACCCTACCCTAAAGACCCCCGTTACCGTGTGCGCCAACCCTCCCCAGGCAGCCGTCTGGAACCCCTTCAGAAGCCTGCTTTAGCGGAAAACCTACCATCCAAAAATGATTTTTATCATTTCCTGAACTTTTACGCCCTGTTCTCTATTTTACATAGAATTCGTGTTGTAGCTTTGCGCGTTACCTGGCATGGGTGTGGCGTGTAAACAACATTGAAGTAATTAACCATCAACATCATTCTTTTAATTTAATGGCTATCCTGATCTTTTTTGTAGCGCACTGGTACCTGTCTCTTTTTGTACAGACCTTCTACCTGCACCGCTACGCCGCCCATAAAATGTTCACCATGAACCCTTTCTGGGAGAAGGCATTCTACCTGTTAACCTATATTGCCCAAGGCTCCTCTTTCCTGTCGCCGCGGGCATACGCGGTGCTGCACCGCATGCACCACGCCTTCTCCGACACGGAGCGTGACCCACATTCCCCGCATTTTTCTAACAACGCGTTTACCATGATGTGGAAGACAAAGGAGATTTACAACAATGTGCTGAACCACCGCGTGGAGCCCGAGCGTCGCTTTGACGGGGACTACCCGGTGTGGCCGGCCATTGAGAAACTGGGCGACTCTTACTACTCCCGCATTGGCTGGGGCGTGGTGTATGTGGGCGTTTACATCGCTTTTGCAACCCAATGGTGGATGTTCCTGCTGCTGCCGATTCACTTTTTGATGGGTCCGGTACATGGCGCCATCGTGAACTGGAGCGGCCATAAGTATGGCTACCAGAACTTTAATAACAACGATAAATCACGCAATTCGCTTTTCTTCGATTTCCTGACGGGTGGGGAGCTGTTCCAGAACAACCACCACAAACTGCCTAACCGGGTGAACTTTGGGGTAAAGTGGTGGGAGGTAGACCCTACCTGGCCAGTAATCTGGACGCTGAACAAGCTTCGGGTTATCAAGCTGAAAGAGGCGAAGCTGAAAGCAAAAGCGGAGCCCAGAGCAAAAGTGGCCGCTTAACCCAGTGTAACGTCACGCAATTGAAGTCACTTTCCTGATTATCAACCAAAAAGCCCTCCCTGTAGAGGGCTTTTTGGTTGATCAGCTTTCCTGAGTGTAACAGCAAAATAATAAATCCGGAAGGCAGTAGAGATAACGATAATATTTTGGTATCTTTGCGGTTCTAAAAACTGGCGAACGGGATTCGCCGACTTAACAACTTATAACAAAATGGCAGTAAAAATCAGATTGGCCCGCAGAGGTCGCAAGAAAGCAGCTATCTATGATATCGTAGTAGCAGATGCAAGATCACCACGTGATGGTAAATTCATCGAGAAACTGGGTACTTACAACCCAAACACGAACCCGGCGTCTATCAACTTCGATCAGGACAAGGCGTTTCAGTGGATGATGAACGGTGCACAGCCAACTGACACAGTAAAGGCTATGCTTTCTTACACAGGCGTACTTTACAGAAGACACCTGCAGATTGGTGTTATCAAAGGCGCTATTTCTCAGGAAACTGCCGATTCTCGTTTAGAGGACTGGAAGAATGAGAAAGAAGCCAAGATCGAAGGCAAGCGTCAGGGTCTGGTTACAGACAAAGAAGCGAAGAAAAAGGCTGCATTCGATGCTGAAACGAAAGTTAAAGAAGCGCGTGCAGAGGCAATCCGTCAGCGTGAGGCTGATAAGGTGGCAGCGAACGCTCCTGCTGAAGAGGCAACAGAAGAAGCTCCTGAGGCAGCAGCTGAAGGTGGCGAGTCTACGGAAGAGCAAGCATAATTTAATCCTGCCATGCAAATTGATGCCTGCTTTCTGCTAGGATACATCGTCAAAACCCATGGCACCAAGGGGCAGGTAGTCGCGTTTTTCGACGTAGACTTCCCCGAGGATTATGAAGAACTGGAATCAGTTTTCCTTGAGCAAAAAGGAAGGCTGGTTCCTTTTTTTATAGCCTCCATGGAGCCCATCAAGAACAGCCGTTTCATCATCAAGTTTGAGGATATCAAAACGATGGAACAGGCCGAGGCCTTACGCGGCACCTCCTTATACTTGCCACTCGATGAGCTCCCGGAGCTGGAAGAGGATCAGTTCTACTTCCATGAGGTGATCGGGTACCAGGTAGTGGATGAGAACCATGGGAAACTAGGTACTGTTAAAGAGTTTTACGACCTGCCGCAGCAACAGCTGATGGCCATGGACTACATGAACCAGGAGATGCTGATCCCGGTAATGGATGAGATCATACTGCGCGCAGACCACGAGGCGAAAGAACTTCATATCAGTCTGCCCGAAGGACTCCTGGAAGTATACACCGAACCTGCAAACCCCGACGAAGCCGACGACACAGACGAGGATAGCGGGGAGGAAAAATAATGCGCTTCGATATTATCAGTTGCCAGCCCGATCTGCTGGAAAGCCCCTTTAACCATTCCATACTAAAGCGTGCCCAGCAAAAAGGCCTTGTAGAGGTTCACGTTCACGACCTGCGCAAATATGCCGTTAACAAGCATGGCCAGATAGATGATTATGCTTTTGGGGGTGGCGCCGGCATGGTGATGATGATAGAGCCGATTGACAAGTGTATATCCGAACTACAGGCTGACCGCTCCTATGATGCCATCGTTTACATGACACCGGACGGGCAAACGCTGAACCAGACCCTAGCCAACCAGTTTTCGCTGCTACAGAACGTGATCATACTTTGCGGCCACTACAAGGGCGTGGATGAACGCGTGCGGCAGCGTTTTGTAACGCACGAGATCAGCATAGGCGACTATGTGCTCTCTGGCGGAGAACTTGGCGCAGCAGTGCTGGCAGATGCCATCATCCGCATTATACCTGGAGTGCTGAACGACGAGTCCTCTGCACTGACAGACTCTTTCCAGGATGGGCTTCTAGCGCCGCCTGTGTACACACGTCCGGCCGATTACAAGGGCATGAAGGTTCCAGACATTCTTCTATCCGGTGATTTGCCTAAAGTCGAAATCTGGAGGTTTGAAAAAGCGGTAGAGCGCACGCGGCAGCGCAGGCCGGACCTGCTGGATGAGTAAAAGGCGTTTGGGCGAAGAGATTATTAAATAACTAACTGTCTGGGTTCTAAATAAAAGAAGCTGAACAGAAAAAACTATATTTTTTTACTGCAAAGATTCTTATGTAATAAATAATTACATATCTTTGCAGTCCGAAATTTGAAGAAGATACTTTAAGAACATAGCCATCATGAGCGAACTAATTAAATTTATTGAGCAGGAATCTACTGACAAGCGCGCCTCTTTCCCAACTTTCCAGGCGGGTGATACTATCAATATCCACGTACGAATCCGTGAGGGTAACAAAGAGCGTATTCAGCAGTTTCAGGGCGTTGTGATTCAGCGTAAGAACGTGAACACAAACGGCGAGACTTTCACTGTAAGAAAAGTATCTAACCAGATCGGCTTAGAGCGTATCTTCCCACTTCTTTCTCCAGCTCTTGAGAAAATCGAACTGGTAAGAAGAGGTAAAGTAAGGAGAGCAAGACTGTACTATCTGAGAGGTCTTCAGGGTAAAGCAGCTCGTATTAAAGAAAGACGCTAAGCATACCTGCTTACATAGATTTCCTATAATGCTAAAAGAGGAGTTGTTTCGACAGCTCCTCTTTTTTGTTTGTCCTCGGGCAAGCGCAGAAAATCACGCTGCGGCTTTGTCGACTCAGGCTAGTGCTTATCTTTGCTCTCCATCCTTAAAAGGCTATCCGTCAAATGATATGCAGTACAGAAAACGGAGAATCAGGCGTGGGACACCTGTCACCACAGGGCAAAAGCAGATTTTCGTAACGAACTCTTGTGAATGTTTCAGGGCGGCTTTTCTGGTGCTGAAAGTCTGCAGTTGTAGTAGCAAGTATAAATTTAAACCAATTCTATACCCCAAACCCATGAAACAACCGCTGTGTGCCATGCTGCTGGCCGTCTCTCTGCTGCTGGCTGGCTGTAAAACCGATTATGCCAACCTGCCTACCTATTCAGGCACAAGGCAGTTGCAGGCAGTGGTAGAAGTGCCCGCAGGCAACAACCACCAGCTCAGGTACAACCGCGAAACAAAGGAATTTGTAAAAGACAAGAATGCCGGCAAAGACCGCGTGGTCGAGTTCCTGCCCTTCCCGGCTAACTACGGATTTATCCCTTCCACTGAGTTAGAACAGAATGGACGCGGACTCAACATCATCATCCTTTCTGAAAGAGCTGAAACAGGCACCGTGATGGAAGTGATACCGCTGGGGCTGCTTCAGCTGGAAACGGACGGTAACCTGGAGCCTGTGGTTGTGGCAGTACCCGCCCGCCCGAGCGAGCGCACCCTGGAGGCGACTACAATGGCCGCCCTGACAAAGGAGTACCCAGCGGCAAAGGAGATTCTGAAACTATGGTTCTTGTATCGTAACCCCACCCGCGGCACTAAATTCGTAGCCTGGCGCGATGAGCAATTTGCCGATAAGGAAATACAGCGCTGGATGAAACTTTAGGTCCGACACCAGCCACTCGAGGTTTTTATCCAAGCAGTAAGGACAAGCTTGCGCGAGTGTTCCCCCTCCTTTATCCTGCAGTGGTTTGAGGAGGTGAACTGGCTAGGGTAAAAGGAACGCTATCGGGTAAATTTAGTGCAACTTGCGTTACTTAATTTCCATCAGCTTGGCACGTACTGCCTCCACGGCCTTTTCCATGTCCAGGACACGCTGCCGGCTGGCCTCCTGCTGCTTTTGATTATTGATCACGTCCTGCTCCAGTTGTTTCAGGTCCTGGGCGTTGCGCACCAATTCTGCCTCCAGCTCCTGCTTCCGCTTCCTGTTCTTTTCTATGGTTGCCTGTATGTCGTTGGCCTGCTTTACCACACGCTCCTGCTCTGATTTGGTAGCCCGCAATACATCCTCTGCTTCGTTGATTTGCCTGAACACATCTTCGCGGTACAACTTTCGGGCAAAGCCCCGCATGAAATTCTCCGCCGAGGCATACTCTTTCGGGGTGGCTACTTTATCAATGTAGGCCGTGCCCAGGTCTAAGCTCCACCATACGTTGCTCCCGAAGGCACTGCTGCCCACCGTAGAAAGCACCCGCATGGGCACATGTGAGATGGTATCAATCACGGCGCCCTCTACTGTATACACCCCTTTGCTTGACTTCACCTTACCGGCTTTCTGGTTCAGGTAATCCTTCCAGGACCTTTCCACCTGCTTGGGGTCAAGCTGCACGGTAAGCTGCTGCCCGCGGCGTATCACCCCGTTTACCGATTGCTCGCTCTCTTCCACTTTAACCTGCTGCGCCCTGCAAAGCCCTGCTGCCAGTACAAACAAAACGAGTAAAGTTGCTTTCATTTTCATTTCAATCGGGTTTCTGTAATGATGTGTATGTCTATTTGCCTCCTAAAATAAGTAATCGGCCTGACAAACAACGGGTACGCAGGGATTATTTTAGCTAAAAATTGGTTTGTGAATGTAGCTGAGTAACTTAACTTTGCAAACTTGTAGTAAAACAGGTTCCTGCCGGTTTCTACACCAGTTTAAACATTTGTACAAAAATGGTTGTTGACAAGGATATGAGAATCACCGTTTGCCGCAAGGAGCATTTTAATGCCGCGCACAGACTGTATAACAGCAGTTGGAGCGACGCGCAGAACGCCGAAGTTTTCGGAAAATGCAGCAACCCACACTATCACGGCCATAATTACGAGCTTGTTGTGAAACTGACCGGCACCATAGATCCCGATACAGGCTATGTGTACGACATGAAGAAGTTAAGCGATCTTGTACAGGAGGAGATCGTGTCGCGGTTCGATCACAAGAATTTAAACCTGGACACAGAGGAATTTAAACAAACCAACCCGACAGCAGAGAACATTGCTGTCGTGATCTGGAACAAACTGCGCGAAAAAATCAGCAAGGAATTTGATTTAGCAGTAACACTTTATGAAACTGAACGAAATTTTGTTGAATACCATGGATAACCCGGACCAGGAGCGCGAAGCTGAAGAAATGGATGATCATATCCTGAGTTCACTGGAAACCCCAATTCGCGCGGATGCTTTTGACCTCTCTGATAATGAAAAGATAGCGCTCATTGAGCAACACTTTGCCGGCATTATGCATACGCTGGGCCTGGATCTGACAGATGACAGCCTGAAAGGCACGCCGCATCGAGTAGCAAAAATGTACGTGAAGGAAATTTTCCACGGCCTGCACCCAGGCAATAAACCGGCTATCAGCCGTTTTGAGAATAAGTACAAGTATAACCACATGCTTGTGGAGCGGGATATTACCATCTATTCATCCTGCGAGCATCACTTCGTGCCCATCATCGGCAAAGCGCATGTGGCCTATGTGCCCAATGCGCACGTAATTGGCCTCTCTAAGCTGAACCGCATTGTGCAGTACTATGCCCGGCGTCCGCAGGTGCAGGAGCGCATGACCATGCAGATCGCCAATGAGATGAAGCAGGCCCTGCAAACAGATAACGTAGCGGTACTCATAGAGGCGGATCATTTGTGTGTGATGAGCCGCGGGGTGAACGATGTAACCAGCAGCACGATTACAGCCGAGTATGCAGGCTTGTTTCAGGAAGATCATTTCCGGAACGAGTTCCTGGCCCACATCCGCCGCAAGTAGCGCCGGCTGCAGTGCTCCATCCGCTTAAAAACATACTTGGTTAACTTGCAAACTGTTTCGGGCAACTGAACAACACCCTATCCCCGTATAGGATCAATTCTATATTACTTATGCTAAAAAAGCACCATGCCAGATAAGATTCTAATTACAGGTGGTTCAGGATTAATTGGTATGCGCCTCTCAGAAATGCTGATTGACCAGGGTTATGAAGTGGCGCACCTGAGCAGAAGTCCGGATAAAGTATCCAACTACAAAACGTTTCGATGGGATATCAAAAATGACTACATCGACGACAATGCCATTTCCTATGCTGACTACATCATTCACCTTGCTGGCGCCAGCCTGGCGGAGGAGAAGTGGACGGATGAGCGGAAAAAGGTTATTGTGCGCAGCAGGGTAGATAGCGCGAACCTGCTCTATAAGTGCCTGAACCAAACCACCCATCATGTAAAAGGCTTTATCTCGGCGTCTGGCGTTGGCATTTACGGCAATGCCGGCGATCAGCTGATGTCGGAGGAAAGTACGTACGCGGACGATTTTCTGGCGCAGGTTTGCAAAGCCTGGGAGGCAGCCGCCTGGCAGATGCGCGACCTGAATTTGCGGACAGTTATATTTAGGCAGGGTATTGTGCTCAGCAACAAGGGCGGGGCACTGCCCCAACTTGCACGGCCTGTGCGCCTGATGGCAGGAGCACCGCTTGGCTCCGGCAAACAGTACATGTCCTGGATACACATCGATGACGTGTGCCGACTGTTCACGGCCGCCATTGAGGACACCCAGTTTGAAGGTGTTTACAATGCAGTGGCGCCGCACCCGGTTACGAACGCTGAGTTCACGAAACTACTGGCAAACGCCATGCACAAGCCCCTCGTGCTCCCCAAAGTGCCTGCTTTTGCCATTAACCTGATGATGGGTGAAATGAGCGAGGTAGTCCTGACAGGCCAGCGGGTGAGCGCCAACAAAGTGTTGCAAACCGGTTTTACCTTTGAGTATAATTACCTGGAAGAGGCTTTGGAGTCTTTTTACGAGGGCGAAAAGCACTAGCGTATCCTCACTGGTTACTCTAAAAAGGCATGGGTCCTGCAGCTTACTGCAGGACCCATGCCTTTTTAGAGTATGACTCATACACCCCTACTGCAGCAGGCTATCCATGTTCAGGGTCTTTAGAATCTCATCCATGGCAGTGGAGTCAGGTAATGTGCTTTTAGGCAACACAGTGGTGCAGTTATACTTTTTACTGATCTTAACGGTAGGCCCCGGGAAGCGGCCCATGGTATAGCCCAGGTTTTTGTCCTGGTATACTTTCTCCATGTACAGGCCAAACATCGGCAGGGCGGTTTTGGAGCCTTCGCCCAGCTGGGAAGTTCTGAAATGTATACTTCGGTCTTCACCACCTACCCACACGCCGGTCACAAGGTCTTTGGTAACTCCCATAAACCAACCATCGGAGTGGTTAGAGGTTGTTCCGGTCTTGCCTCCTATCTCATTTCCTTTCCAGAGGTCATATTCCCAAAGTGCCTGCGAGGTGCCGCCTGGCTCCTCTATGCCTCCCTTCAACATGTGCATCATCAGGAAGGCCGTTTCCTCGCTCAGCACCTTTTTCTGTTTCGGGGTGAATTGTTGGATCAGGTTGCCGTTTCTATCCTCGATGCGTGTAATGAACATCGGTTTTGTATGGAAACCATGGTTGGGGAACGTGCTGTAAGCGCCTACCATTTCAAAGATGGAGACATCGCTTGGCCCCAGACCGATGGAGGGCACAGTCTGCAACGGACTGGTGATGCCCAGCCGCCGGGCGTATTTCACGACGGTTTCCCATCCAATGATCTCGGTAAGCTGGGCCGTCACGGAGTTCACAGATTTGCCCATGCCGCGGCGCAGGGTCATGGGCGCCCCGGTGTACTCCCAGTCGGCGTTTGTAGGGGACCAGCTCTTTTTCTCGCCGTTCTCCACATAATTTATGGTGATGCGCTTGTCCACGATCTTATCACAGGGCGAGTATCCGTTATCGATGGCAGCCACATACACAAAGGGCTTAAAGGTAGACCCCGGCTGGCGGCGGGCCTGCTTTACGTGGTCGTACTTAAAATACTTAAAATTAATGCCCCCTACCCATGCTTTCACGTGGCCCGTAAACGGATCCATAGACATCATGCCTCCGTGCAGGAAATGCTTGTAGTAGGCCAGGGAGTCCAGGGGGCTCATGGTCACTTTCTTTTCCAGGGCGTCATTGTCCCAGGTGAACACCATCATTTCGTGCGGCGTGTTCAGCTCCCGGTTAATAGCGGCCACATCATTGCCATACTTTTTTTTCAGGCGCTGGTAATAAGCGGTGCGCTTGATGGTCTCTTCCACAAAACCCGGAATTTCCCGGTCTTTCTCATCCACCCACGGGTTTTTACCTTGCCAATGGCTGTTGAACTGGCGCTGCAACCTGCGCATGTTCTCTTCCATGGCTGCTTCGGCGTGCGCCTGCATGCGGGAGTCGATGGTGGTATAGATCTTCAGGCCGTCGCGGTACAGGTCGTAGCCATTCTGTTTGCACCACTCCTGCAGGTATTCTGCCACTGCGCCCCTAAAATAGGTACCTGGCCCGTCATAATGGCTTTCCACACTGTAATCCAGCACCAGGGGCAAGGCAGCAAGCGAGTCTGCCTTTGCCTGCGTCAGGTAATTATACTTGGCCATCTGGCCCAGCACGGTATTGCGGCGACGTGTGGCGTTATTCGGGTTAAACCTGGGGCTATAGTAGGTGGGTGCTTTTAAAAGGCCTACCAAAACGGCCGCCTGTTCTATTTTAAGGCTATCCGGGGAGGTATTGAAAAATGTTTTGGCGGCTACTTTTACACCAAAAGAGTTCGAGCCGAAGTCTACCGTGTTCAGGTACATGGCCAGGATCTCCTTCTTTGTGTAGCGCTGCTCCAGTTTAATGGCCGTTAGCCACTC
This sequence comes from Pontibacter sp. GD13, assembly GCF_058216355.1. Lineage (NCBI taxonomy): Bacteria > Pseudomonadati > Bacteroidota > Cytophagia > Cytophagales > Hymenobacteraceae > Pontibacter > Pontibacter sp. GD13. Next base: position 153,178 of record NZ_JBYZMQ010000004.1, on the reverse strand, counting down.
CTTTGTTTTGGAGATGAGGATGTTCAGCAGAGGGATATGCCCGAGCACTCCTTTTGAGTCGTCGGTCCTGGTTTTGTAAAGGTTCTTGGCCAACTGCTGGGTTATCGTGCTGGCGCCCCTCGCATCACCGTTCAGGCTGCCATACACCGCAGAGACAATAGCGGCAGGGTCGATGCCCGAATGCTCGTAGAAACGCACATCCTCGGTGGCAACCAGCGCATTGATCAGCTCCGGCGACATATCCTGGTAAGAGACCGGGCTCCTGTTTTCCTTGAAGTACTTGCCAATTTGCAGGCCGTCGGCGGTGTAAAGCTCCGAGGCCTGGTCAGAGCGCGGATTCTCCAGCCTGTCCAGGCTGGGTGAGGACCCAAAGAGGAACAGCACATTGTACTCTACGCTAAACAGGTAAAGCAGCACCGCCGCAAAACCCATGAAGAAGGCTTTCCAGACAAAACCGGCTATACTTTTATACAAGGGCCGCTTGGGCTTTTCTATTTTTTCTTGCTCTTTCAGCATTGTATTCAAACAGAGGCTTCCCTCTTTAAATTCCCGTTCCCGCTTCTGACAAATCAACTGCAAATATACCTTTTGTAGACAACTTCCACGGCCGAAAGGCCATAAAACTTAGTTAAGAGCAGGTGAAAATGCTTATTTTGAACGCCGTCTGTTTATATTTGCCTTGTTAGCCTACCATCTCTTTTAACACACATGCAAGATACACAGCAACAGGTTTTTAACAGATTAATCGGCTTGCCACTTACCAAGACAACGCGCAACCGGCAAGTGCAGTACTTCCATTTCGGGCAGGCGCATTACACCACCCCGGACGGTTTGGTATTGGACATCGGTGAGCTAACCCTTGCCCTAAACTGTCCGTGGGAACTGCAGCAACCCGATACAGCGCTTATCACCCATGAGCAGGTATTTGTCCGGAAACGGGAGGCCGGTTTGCCATCTCCGGTGTGGGACTGGAAAGTACCCGGCTCCAGCCTGCGCGACCAGCGCCTGAAGGAGGTAAGCCACGATAACCCGAACCTGGTGGTGGAACGCATAGAGGGGCAGGATAACTTCGGCCTGACCATATACTTTAGCGACGGCACCACACTGCGCGTGTTACCCGACCCCACCCTACCCACCGAAGAATATTGGCAGCTGTTCAGCAACACCGAAGCGGGTATTAGAACAGGGGCCGGGCCAAACGGCATACTCCGGTAAATTGGCGCCATTTTAGTTCAATAATAACCTTTGGCGCTACGGAACAGTAGTTTGTAATAAAAAAAGCAACTATTGAAACTCCGCCTACAATTATTTGAACTGGAAGACCAGAAGTGGTTTCCGCAGGTTGTTCGCGGAGGCATGCAGGATTACCTGCGCTTTATGATCAGCTCCCTGGATACCTACGAAGCCATTTTGCCGCAGCTGGAAGAACTGCTCACCAAAACAAAACAGCGGCATATCACCGATCTGTGCGCCGGTGCCGGGGGCGGCATTGCCGGGCTGCGCCAGGCCCTCAGCCAACGCATGAACACTACCGTGCACGTTACCCTCACCGATCTTTACCCGAACATCGACGCTTACGAGTACCTTAAAATCGAGTCGAAGGGGGCGATAGATTTTATACCGGAACCCGTAAACGCCCTGGATGTGCCCGGGCACGTGCACGGCGTGCGTACAGTCTTCTCTTCTTTCCACCATTTTCCGCCATCCATGGCACAGGGTATTCTGCAGGACGCGGTTAACAAGCGTGCTGCGATCGGGGTATTTGAGGGTGCCAAAAAAAGCTGGACGGAGTTACTGCTGCTTTGGCTTACCTTTCCGTTTGTCATTGTTTTTCTAACTCCTTTTATAAAACCCTTTAAGTTTAGCAGGATATTTTTCACGTATATCATCCCATTGATTCCCTTAGGGATACTTTGGGACGGCACGGTTTCCTTATTGCGTATCTATCCGCCTGAAAAGCTGGAGCGCATGATCCGAAGCCTGAACGCACCGGACTATATCTGGCAAACAGGTAGAGCTGGAAAAGGACCCGGCAAAAACGTGATCTACCTGACAGGTTACCCTGCTATAGAGCAGCCTGCCGCAGGATAGGCAGCATGCCGCGCAAACAAAACTTCCTGTACGGCTTTACAGGAGCCATACTTTAACCAGTTACATGAGAAACTACCGTAGTGCACTTACGCTCATGCGTATTCCTTTTTCGATTTACCTGATGCCGGTTTTCTGGTTTGCCCTGAGCGCCCTGGCTTATGTTGATACTTGGCGCGCGCTGGCCGTGTTCGTTTTGCTCCATCTGCTGGTGTACCCCGCCAGTAACGGCTACAACTCCTATTATGACCGCGACGAGAGCAGCATCGGAGGGTTAAAACGCCCCCCCAAGGTAACCCGGGAGCTGATGCACCTGGTGCTGGTGTTCGATATTCTGGCCGTTTTGCTCGCCACCCTGCTTGCGCCATTGTTCGGGGCTTTGGTTGCCCTTTACCTGCTTATTTCCAAGGCATATAGCTACGAAGGAATACGCCTCAAAAAATACCCCATCGTCAGTACATTTGTGGTTACCTTTTTCCAGGGGGCGTTTACGTTCGGTATGGTGCAAACAGGCGTAGGCGCCACCGTTTCAGAGGTGTTTCAGGCTCCTAATGTGTGGTTTGCGCTCGTGAGCACGCTTTTCCTGTGCGGCTCTTACCCCCTTACCCAAATTTATCAGCACCAGGAAGATAGCCGGCGCGGCGACAGAACGCTGAGCCTGCTGCTGGGCATAAAAGGCACCTACCTGTTTGCGGCCGCAAGCCTCGCGTTAGGCGCATCGCTGTTGCTTTGGCTCTACTTTGCCAACCACCAGGTGCGCAACATTTTCATTTTCCTCCTCTGTACCGCCCCCATTCTTTTTTACTTCACGGGCTGGGCCCTGCGCGCGCAGCAAGACGTAAGCGAAGTTAACTATGAGAACACGATGCGCATGAACAAAATATCATCGCTCTCCATAAGCGCCGCATTTATTCTGATGATCCTGTTCAGAATTTAGCCGATGATAGAAACCTGCACGTACTGTTGTGTATCTAGGTGAAACATAATAAAGACGATGAAACTACTCTACGTAATACTGGCAGGCCTGGCGGCTACTGCCGCCATGACGGCTTTTCTGTACCTGCTTTCCTTTTTCACCCACCGTGTTATGAAAATGATCCGGATCATGGGTACCATGGCCCTGAACCGGACGCATGCAGACGGAACCTTATCAGAGGCGGTGAGCACAAAGCTGGTGGGAACCGTACTAGTTTATCTGATGGGAATCCTGTTCGCCCTGATGTACCTGGCTATCTGGGACGCTGAGATCGGAACCATCACCGCATCCTGGGGTATGCTGCTGGGGCTGGCAAACGGAATCTTAGCCATGGTGCTGTGGTATTTCTTTTTTATGTTCCATCCCCGCCCTCCCCTCCTGAACCTTCGCACTTACCTGCTTACCCTGATAGCCGCACATATCGTTTTCGGCCTCGTTGTCACGTATGTATACTACTTGCTCGTGCAGCCTGGCTACCAGTTTTGGTGGTAAAGAAATCCGTATATAAAGGGAGAGCCTGCCGGATACATTATCCGGCAGGCTCTCCCTTTATATACGTAGACTACTATGGTCTTAGCTGTTCATCGAGATCAGGAACTCCTCGTTGCTCTTGGTGCCCTTCATTCTGTCTTTCAGGAATTCCATCGCCTCTACTGAGTTCATGTCAGACATGAACTTGCGCAGGATCCAAACGCGGTTCAGTTCGTCTCTGTCCATTAACAGGTCTTCGCGGCGTGTACCGGAAGCAGGAACGTCTATGGCTGGGTAAATACGCTTGTTGGCTAATTTACGGTCCAGCTGGAGTTCCATGTTACCTGTACCTTTAAACTCCTCGAAGATCACCTCATCCATCTTAGAGCCTGTATCGATCAGGGCGGTGGCGATAATGGTAAGCGAGCCGCCGTTCTCTACGTTACGGGCCGCACCGAAGAAACGCTTTGGCTTGTGCAGCGCGTTGGCATCCACACCACCCGATAAGATCTTACCAGATGAAGGAACCACCGTGTTATAGGCACGGGCCAAACGTGTGATAGAATCCAGCAGGATCACCACATCGTGTCCGCACTCTACCATGCGCTTCGCTTTGTCGAGCACAATGCTGGCTACCTTTACGTGGCGGTCCGCGGTTTCGTCAAAAGTAGAGGCGATCACCTCCGCTTTTACGCTGCGGGCCATGTCAGTCACCTCTTCCGGACGCTCGTCGATCAACAGGATCATCAGGTATACTTCGGGGTGGTTTTCAGAAATGGCATTGGCGATTTCCTTCAGCAACACGGTTTTACCTGTTTTAGGCTGTGCCACGATCATACCACGCTGGCCTTTTCCGATTGGGGCAAACAGGTCGAGGATACGCGTTGACATCTGGCTTGGGAGAGTGGTTAACTCCAGACGCTCTTCAGGGAACAGCGGGGTAAGGTGCTGAAAAGGAATACGGTCACGAATCTCTTCTGTGGTACGTCCGTTCACGGTGTCCACCTTTAACAGGGCAAAATACTTCTCCCCCTCTTTGGGTGGCCTGATTTGCCCTTTTACCGTGTCGCCTGTTTTAAGGCCAAACAACTTGATCTGCGACGGCGACACGTAAATATCATCCGGGCTGGCCAGGTAGTTATAGTGCGTGGAGCGGAGGAATCCATATCCATCCTGCATTAATTCCAGCACACCTTCATTTATAATTATTCCGTCAAACTCCTTAAAGTTGCTACTGCTCACTTGCTGTTGGTTATTGCGACGCGGGGCTACATCGGCACGGTTGCTTTGATCACGCTGCTCGTTGCGGCTGTCGCTGCGTTCCGGCCTGTTTTCCCTGTTGTCGTTTCGGTTATCATTTCGCTCGGGCCTTTTCTCAGTCCGATCGGCACGGTTATCATCTCTCTGCTCTCTTCTTCCTTCGTTCCGGGGTGCCTCGTTGCGATTATTTCCTTCGTTCCTGTTATCACGGCGCACGCGCTCCTGTGGCTGATTCTGAGGGCCGTGATCTTTTAGGGGTGGTGATTGAACGAGCGTTTGGTTGTTTGTCTCTCTGCGGGCAGCAGGCTCACGCGATGGCCTTCTCTCTGTTCTTTCTTTTCGTTCGGCCTGCAGCGGGGTTGATGCAGAAGCAACCTCAGCCAGTTCTTCTTCGGCCACTTCAATTGTGCTTTCAGCAGTCTCTGCTGTTTGTGCTTCGTCTGTGCGAGGGGATGCCTTGTACTTTTTGGCTATTTTATCTGGAGGGGTAATGGCTTGCTGATCCAGGATTTTGTAGATGAGGTCTTGTTTGCTAAGCTTCTTGAAATTTTTAACACCCAGATCTTCAGCAATTTCCTTGAGTTCTGAAAGAAGTCTATCTTTCAATTCTTCAATATTGTACATAAATAGTGGTTGGTAGTTAACTGTACTTGCTTGGTAACGCGGAAGCGAACGCAGCGAGAGATTTTTATTTTATAAACTAGGAAAAAGAATAGGTTGCGAAAGAGTTTGCAAGGCACAGGAAGGGCCTTTTATTAAATTGCACTGCAATGTTATTGCAATGGTTCATAATTAACAAATATTACGAAGTCTTTTATATAAAAAGTTTCAGATTTCTTTTAAAAGATTCATCAAATGCCGCTAACTACTCAAAAAAGTATATTTTTGTGTGTAAATATAATACCAGAATATGCTACAGCTTTCAGTTTTAAGAGAACAGACCCAGCAGGTGATAGCCGGCCTGAACAAGAAAAACTACAAAAATGCGGCCGAAGAAGTAGCCGCCCTGCTCGAACTTGACCAGCAGCGCCGCCAGGTGCAACACGAACACGATGAGCTGCAAGGCAAAGCGAATGCCATCTCAAAAGAGATCGGTGTACTGATGAAAAACGGCGAGCGGGACAAAGCGGAGGCCTTTAAAGCAGAAACCTCAGACCTTAAGCAAAAGACTAAATCACTGGCAGACCAACTAGCTGAGATAGAGGACGAAATACAAAAAGCTTTATACAAACTGCCAAACCTGCCGCACGAGCGTGTGCCTGCAGGTAAAACACCCGAAGACAACGAAATAGTTCTACAGCATGGCGATATTCCCACCTTGCACGAAGGGGCGCAGCCGCATTGGGAGCTGATACAGAAGTATGATATCATTGATTTTGAGCTGGGCAACAAGATCTCAGGTGCCGGTTTCCCTGTTTATAAAGGCAAGGGAGCACGCCTGCAACGCGCGCTGATCAACTTTTTCCTGGACCAGGCCATCGCCGCAGGTTACATGGAGGTGCAGCCGCCCATCCTGGTGAATGAGGCTTCGGGCTACGGCACCGGCCAGTTACCGGATAAAGACGGCCAGATGTACCATGCTACCGCCGACAACCTATACCTGATCCCGACGGCGGAAGTGCCGATTACGAACCTATACCGCGATGTAATCGTGCCCGCTGAGCAGCTCCCGATCAAAAACACCGGGCACACGCCGTGTTTCCGCCGCGAGGCAGGCTCCTGGGGTGCGGATGTGCGTGGACTGAACCGCTTGCACCAGTTCGACAAGGTAGAGATCGTACAGGTTACATTGCCTGAGAGATCTTATGAGACGCTGGAAGAAATGAGCGTTTACATTCAGGGACTGTTGCAAAAGCTGGAGCTGCCTTACCGCGTGTTACGCCTGTGTGGTGGCGACATGGGCTTTACCTCTGCCATGACCTATGACATGGAAGTATACTCTACAGCGCAGAGCCGTTGGCTAGAGGTTAGCTCTGCCTCTAACTTTGAAACCTACCAGGCTAACCGCCTGAAGCTGCGCTCTAAAACAGCGGCCGGAAAGACCCAGCTGTTGCATACTCTAAATGGCAGCGCTTTGGCACTGCCGCGTATTGTGGCTGCTATACTGGAGAACAACCAAACACCGGAGGGTATTAATATGCCAAAAGTGCTGCACCCCTACCTTGGGTTTGAGAAGATTTCATAAAATTTCTGAGAGGGTTCTCTAACTAGAACAGCCGCTGGATTTATACTTCAGCGGCTGTTTTTATTTTGTAACTGGTAAAAAATTTGAAGATAGCTGGCAAAACACTTACAGGTCTGGAAGACGCTGTGAGGTTTAATGCGCTTCTGCGCCAACATCCCTACCCGTACTGCTCCAAATACTGCTGATAGTAGTTCTTCAGTTTATACTTTTTAAGCGCTTCCCTGGCTTCCTGTATACTTTGCTCGGTTAGCGCATGGCGCTGCAGCCATTCAAGCAGGGCTTCCTGATCTGCTACATCCATACTTTCGTAAGCCTGCAAAAAAAGTGGCGTTAAGGCTAGCTTATGCTTTGGCACCTGTACAAATAGTGCGGCAACCAGCTTTTCCAATGCCTCCTCTACTTCTTTCAAAGCAAACACGTTTCCTTCCAGCGCATCTGCCATTAACAGTACTTCCTGCAGGGGCGCTCCGCTCTTGCCGTCGGTGGCTAGCATCAGGGCTTCCAAGAACTGAGCATCCGTGGGCTGCCAGGTTAGTTTTACAGGAGGCATCATGGATCTTTAAATTTCTATCGCACTAAAATCAATGGCACGCATGCATCTAAAATGGCCTTTAGGACATCTGCCATATCCTATTTTGGAACAGGGGCGGCAGCTGAGGCCGTTTACTTCCAGCACCTGGTATTTCGTCCGGAAGGGGTACATGCCGAACGCAGGAATTGTGTTGCCCCACACGCTGATGATCTCTTTCTGGAAAGCTGCGGCGATGTGCATCAAACCCGTGTCGTGGCTGATCACTTTATCCGCCTGCCGCACCAGCGAGGCCGATCCGTTTAAACTATACTTGCCGCAGGCGTTGAAGATCTGGGTTCCTGTAGATGGGTGTTGCTCAAAATAGCAAGAAATCTCATCTCCTGTTTCCGCATCTTCCTTTCCTCCTAAAAGCACAACAGGCTGCTGCAAGCGTCCGCACAGTTCTATGATACGGGCAGTCGGGAGCCGCTTGGTATAGTGCTGCGCACCAATGGCAAAGGCAATGTACCCTTTGTTAAATGGTTTAGGTAAGGTTTGCAAGCTTACTTCTTCCTGCTCCGGAATAAAGTAATCCAACCCTTCCCCGTCGTCTTTTACGCCCAGGCGCGCAGCGGCTTGCAGGTATCGGTCCACGATGTGCTGGTGCGGCAGGCGGTTGCGCTTAAAGTTTACCATGAGCCACTTCTCATAGTTCAGTTTGTTAAAGCTTCTGGCTGGTTTGCCCAGTCTGGTTTTGATGATGCGCGTGCGCAGGTTGTTATGCAGGTCTACCACATAGTCAAAGTCCTCTGCTTTTAGCCTTTGCACCAGTTCCCCCAGGCTATCGCCCAGCACATGCACTTTAGCCACATGCGGGTTGTTGGCCAGTATATTTTGGAAAGACTTTTTGGTACAGTAATGCACCTCCGCCCCCGCCACCTGCTTTTTAATGCAGCGGATAACCGGCGTGGTAAGCACAATATCGCCGATGGAGGAAAAACGGAGTATGAGTATTTTTGGCATGGCAGGTTTCTGGCAGATACGCTGTTCTATAGGCTTACTTTATACTTCCCTTCCGCTCACTGAAATACTGCGCCACCTCATCCACAGACTTTGTGTTAAACGTCATCTCTTTGGTGAGCCCTCCTTTACGACCAACCAGCACGCCATACTTCATGTCATGGTAGCCGCTGGTGTGGTGCGCATCTGGGTTTATACTCAACATGACGCCCTTTTCTAAAGCATAGTGCACCCAGCGCCAGTCCAGGTCAAGGCGCCACGGGTTGGAGTTGATCTCAATGATCACCTGGTTGGCGGCACAGGCGTCAATCACCCTCCGGTGGTTGATCGGGTAACCTTCCCGGCGCAGCAAAAGACGCCCGGTCGGGTGGCCCAGCATGGTGGTGTAAGGGTTTTCGATGGCGGTAATAAGGCGCGCGGTTGCCTTTTTCTCGTCCATGTTCAGGCTGCTGTGGATACTGGCCACAATAAAATCAAAGGTTTTCAGGATATCTTCTTCATAATCCAACGAGCCATCACCCAGAATATCGGATTCTATTCCTTTAAAAATCTTGAACGGGGCCAGTTTTTTGTTCAGCTCATCAATTTCCTTGTGCTGGCGCAGCACATCGCCCTCTCTTAAGCCACCGGCGTAAGATGCGGTTTTGGAGTGGTCTGAAATACCGAGGTACTGGTAGCCCATGTCGCGGCAGAAAGTTGCCATTTGTGCCAGCGTATGCGCCCCGTCGGAGTAACTGCTATGGTTGTGGAGGCTGCCTTTCAGGTCGGATAACTCCAGTAGTTTCGGCAACTTATCCTCCAGGGCAAGGGACAGCTCATGGGTGCCTTCCCGAAGCTCGGGTACCACGTAGGCCATTCCGGCTGCGGCATACACCGCAGCTTCAGAGTCGTACTCCTTTGCGCGCAGCAGGTCCAGCAGGGTACTCCCCTCTTTGTAAGCGAAAGCTAAATGCGCCGGGGCAGCGGAGCACAGCAGCACCTCATTCGCAAAACGCGCCGGCGAAACCAGCTTTATTTCAACTTTAACGTTGGTGAGTGTGTAGTGCCCGCGCCAGGCAAACGGGCCCGATGCGCTTTCTTCCTCTTCCAGCTCCTTAATAAGGTTCAGCTTTTGATGCGCCTCCACAGCGTTTTGGGTGGCCAGAATAAACTGGATCACTTCCACGATTTCCATCCGGCGCCGCACCTGCCCTACCAATTCCACCTGCACACCCGGGAAAACCTCGCTTATTTTTTGCAACAGTTCTTCTGCACCGGCCTCCGCTTCGGCGTAGAGTAGTTTACCGCGGTTTTGCTGCGTAAACAACAGGGCCTGCTTTATATTCTCTTGGGTTTTAGCTCCAAACCCTTTTACCTTGCTTAGTTTATCCTGCTCACAGGCTTCCAAAAGCTCTTCTACAGTTTCAGTGCCGAGCTCCTTCCAGATGGTGCGCACTTTTTTAGGACCAATACCCTTTATATGCAGCATCTCCACCACGCCCGGAGGTGTGGCAGCCAGCAGTTGGTCCAGCTCCTCATAAGACCCTGTGGTATTGATCTCTATAATTTTACCGGCGATGCCTTTTCCTACCCCCTGAATGCTTTCCAATTCCTGGCGGCTCATCCCCTGCAGGGGCAGCTCTACCTGCTCCAAAGCGCCCACGGCATTGGTGTAGGAGCGTGTTTTAAAAGGATTCTCGTCGTGCAGCTCCAGCAACTCCGCTGTCAGCTTAAACAGTTTTATGATCTTCTTATTTTCCAAAGCGCTTTGTCGTATAAGTACAAAGATAGAAAAAGGAGGCAAACCGATTGTACCCCTAATTATATTCCCACACTTCTATATAAAGAAAGAAATCCCTAACTTAGCCTTGTAACTACACCTGCACCATGAAATACGCATCAATACTTCTTCTGCTTTGCCTTGCGCTGATGGCAACCACCTGTAAACAGGACTCACTCGAAAAAGATTTGCTGGGCAAAACATGGCTGCACTCTTACGAGGAAGATAAGGACGATGTGCTTGTTTACCGCCCTAACTCCTACGATTTCCCGCCATCCAGAGGCAGAACAGGATTTGAGCTTGAAAAAGGAGGGGTTCTGAAACAGTACGACATCGCGCCTACCGATGGCTTGGAGGAGCATATCGGTCAATGGGAGAAAGTGGATAAGGACAAGGTAAAGGTCGCTATTAAAGGCAATGGTCAACCGCCCCAGCATTACACCCTAGAAATCGTTTCTCTAAAGGATGACGTGCTTAAAGTAAGAAAGAACCCATCCACATCGAACTAAGCTGCTTTTAATACGGGCATGCCAAACGTGGAGTAAAATACACTGTTTCCGACAGCGTGGCCCCTGTTGTCGCTTATGATCTCTAAGATCAGCAGCAGATCTCATGCTGGCTAAGGAGGCCTTTTATAAGGCTTGCTCTGGCAGAGAAAGCCGCGTTTTGCTTATGCCTTAGCAGCCGCTTATCCCTGCCACGAACTTAACTTTTATACTTACATTTCATCACTCATGCAGCACTGGCTCGTAAAATCAGAACCCGAAAAATATTCCTGGGCAAACCTAGTAAAAGACGGCAGAACCATGTGGGATGGCGTTCGCAATTACCAGGCACGCAACAACATGCAGCAGATGCAACCCGGCGACCTGGTGTTGTTTTACCACAGCGTTTCTGAGAAAGCGGTGGTAGGCATCGCCAAAGTAGAAAAGGCCGCCTACCCGGACCCAACCGCCGACGATGCAAAGTGGGTTGTGGTAGACCTGGTACCCTTCCGCGACTTTAAAGAGCCTGTTACCCTGGAGCATATCAAGCAGGACAAGCGGCTTGAACACATTGCCCTGCTGCGCCAGTCGCGGCTCTCGGTAATGCCGCTTAAAGCCGAGGAGTTCGACATCCTGCTTGCCCTGGGAAACTGATAGCAGCAGCTGAACCAAAGCCGGGTACAACGATTCGCGTTTAAATGGAGTAAACATTTTTAAACGCGCATGCGTGTACTTCCTGGCATTCCACCCGTATATGGCTAAAGTACGAAGCTTTTTCACGATGATCTTCGCATTGGTCGTTGTCCCGCTCCTGGCGCAGCAACCGAAGCAGCCTGTACGCCTCGAATTGCCTTTCAATATACAGGAAACGCAGGCAGAGGTAATTGTCCTGCCCGACAGCAGCCTGCTGTTGTATCACAAGATCAGTAATGTTTGGAACACCAAGGCTGAGTTTTACTTCACAAAGTATAACGATCGCTTGCAGGAAGTTTGGCAAACCAAAGCCACCCTTGACCCGGATCAGGAATTCGTGCGCTTCTATACTGCCAAACCCTTCACCTATTTTGTGTTCAGCGGAGATGATAAGGAGGCATATACTTTTGTAAAGATTAACCTCCGAACCGGGAAAGCTGAATCCATTGCGCACAAACTGGAGAATGTAGATGCGATCTATGAATTCAACGTTTTACATGGCAACTATTTTCTGATAGGCAGAAACCGTAAAGATCTTAAACCGCTGCTGCTTTACCTGAATCCATCCAGCAAAGAGCCGCAGATTCTGCCAGCGGTCTATGGCGATGAATCCTCTTTCTCCGATATGCTGGCAGATCCGGTGAACGGACGCGTCGATGTGGTCATGACCGAGTCGAACGGCAGAATATCCAGGCTACAGGTAAAAAGCTTTGATGCGGAAGGAAAACTGCTTGACAACCACTTTATACTTCAGCAACACGACAAAAGCCTTCTGAACGCCGAGATATCGCCCGGTGACAGCGCCCATAAATTGCTTCTAGGTACGTATGGGGCAAGGGATCTCCGTTATTCAAGGGGGTTTTTCACTGCCCCGCTCGCTGCCTCTGGTGGCAACGGCAATTTCTACAATGTGCTGCAACTGCAAAACTTCCTGAAATACATGCGCCCGCGCCGGGAGGAAAGGACACGCAGGAGAGAAACCAGCCGTTACAAAGCTGGCAAAGAAACCTCCTTCAGGTATCGCTTGCTGCTCCACGACTTAATCAGTACCCCGACCGGTTACGTGTTGGCCGCAGAGTCATACTATCCACAGTATCGCTCCAACTCCAGCTCCTGGAACATAGACCGCGGCAATTCGCTGATCCGCCCCCAGGATGGCTACAAACGCACGCACGCCGTTGTGATGGGCTTTGATAAGCAAGGTATTTTACTCTGGGACAATGCCTTCCCTTTAAAGGATGTGACCACTTTCGATTTAACGCATGTGCTGGAAGTGAGCTACACACCCGATGGCAGGGTGGTGATGGCCTACCCAGAAAATGACGCTATCATTTACCACATCATGCAAGGCAGCACGTTTGACGATGAAGAGCACAAACTGAAAATTAAAACCTATAGCGAAAGCGAAAAGGTGCTGCTAACCGAATCCCCTGGAATTATCTCTTGGTATGCCGCAAACTTTGCTGCCTATGGTTTCCAGCGTATCAAAACTATAGGCGCTGAACCCCGCACTGTTTTCTACATAAACAAGATCAGTTTTTAAACGCATCGTTTTAGTGCGCCCCTGTGCCACTTTTTGGCATAGGGGCGTCCCGGTAATCTGGCCAGATTTACAATTTAGCCATTCAACTACCACGCATTTAAGTTTAACTCTACTATATTTGCAACCAAGACTTTAGGCTATGCAGAAAAGACTTATTGTGAACCACCAGCTGCTCGAGATAATGGTGATGCGCCTTTGCCATCAGCTTATCGAGAACCACGGTGATTTTTCTGACTCTGTTATCTTAGGCCTGCAGCCACGGGGCATTTTTGTGGCCGACCGGATAAAAAAAACCCTAGCCGCCATACTTGGCAAGAAGGTTCCAACCGGTCACCTGGACACCACTTTCCACCGCGATGACTTCCGCCGCCGCGACTCTCCGCTTACAGCCAACGCAACCAAAATCGATTTTCTGATCGAGGGAAAAAAAGTGATCCTGGCAGATGATGTGCTTTATACTGGCCGCTCGGTCAGGGCAGCCCTGGACGCCATGATAGCGTTTGGCCGGCCAGCCGGGGTAGAGCTTTTAGTGCTGGTTGACAGGCTCTACACACGCCACCTGCCCATACAGCCTACGTATGTGGGCCGAAGTGTAAACTCACTTCAAAGCCAGCGGGTACTTGTAGAATGGCAAACCCCCGGAACCCCGGAAGATAACATCTGGCTGATTACCAAAACCGACGATTAAACATCTCAGTACATGCAAGAGCTCAGCGTCCGGCACCTTTTAGGAATCAAAGATATCACTACAGCAGATATCCAACTCATTTTTGAAACTGCGGATAACTTCAAGGATGTACTGAACAGGCCCATCAAGAAAGTACCCTCGCTGCGAGACATAACGATCGCGAACGTTTTCTTCGAGAACTCCACCAGAACAAAGCTCTCTTTTGAGCTAGCCGAAAAAAGGCTTTCAGCGGACGTGATCAATTTTAGTAGTAGCGGCAGTTCGGTGAAGAAAGGCGAAACCCTGCTCGATACTGTAAATAATATCCTGGCTATGAAAGTGGATATGATCGTCATGCGCCACTCCAGCCCGGGGGCGCCTCACTTTCTTAGCCGACACATTTCCGCCAACATTATAAACGCCGGAGATGGTACGCACGAGCATCCTACCCAAGCTTTGTTGGACACATTCTCAATTCGGGAAAAGCTTGGAGAAGTAGCCGGGAAAAAAGTGGTGATCGTCGGGGACATCCTGCATTCCAGGGTAGCCTTGTCTAATATTTTCGCACTGCAGAAACTAGGCGCCGAAGTAATGGTTTGCGGTCCCGTTACCCTGCTTCCCAAGTACATCAGAGAACTGGGGGTAAAGGTAGAGCTGGATATTAGGAAGGCACTGGCTTGGTGCGATGTGGCCAATGTGCTGCGTATTCAACTGGAAAGGCAACAAATGAAATACTTCCCATCTTTAAGGGAGTATACTTTGTACTATGGAATTGATAAGGCCATGCTGAACCAATTGAATAAAGAGATTGTACTAATGCACCCCGGGCCTATAAACCGCGGCGTTGAGTTAAGTTCGGATGCCGCCGACTCGCATCATTCGATTATTTTGAACCAGGTTGAAAACGGAGTTGCCATACGCATGGCAATATTATACCTTTTAGCCTCGAAAAAATGATTTTATTCCCAGCCCTATAAATTTCATTCCCTTTTTGGGAAAAGCTAAAATAACAAAACCTACTTCAAATGCATTAAAACACTATATAGGGTAATAATTTTTTTTGGCACAAAGGTTGACTTAGTTGTTTCGAATCAAAGAATGCAATTAAGTTTATATGAAAAAGTATTTTACCCTTTTAGCAGTAACCTTTATACTTCTTGTTTCCACAGGTGCTCAGGCAGCATTTGCAAACGGCAATATTTCTACTGAAAAGAAAAAGGCACTCGTGCTTTTGATCAAGCAGGTTGACAGGAATATTATCAATGAGCTGCAGTTAAACGAAATGCAGTACATCCAGCTTAGAACACTCAATAAAAAGTACCAGGAAGAGACTGAGCAACTTCAGGCTACCAACGAATTAACATCTGCTTCTTTCGACTCTAAAATACAGGAGTTAAATAATAAGTACTTCGCTGAGCTAAACGAAGTACTTACCACAAAGCAGATCACAACTTTTATCAACAAGCAAACTATCGCTTTAAAATAAGTATTAGCTGCTTATCAAACATCATTTAAATGCCTGCTCTCTCAACGAGAGCAGGCATTTAGTTTCTAATCCCACTCCTACTGCTATCCCCCTAGCCAATCAGCCGCGTTTAGCGGGTACTTGCCCTAAGTATTAGGCACCAAGGCTCAATGACCTTTAGCATGTCCGAAATATGCCGTGCAAAATATAAAGACAGACCCCAACCCATCTAAGACTAGCTTTCAGGCACTCAATCACTTCCATTCAGCTTGTGCATCAAATAAAGTTTTGCTCTAGGGCTTTAAGTATACTTTTCCCAATCCTTAAAATCATTCGCTAGGAGATAGTTTTAAGCATTAGAGCTAATCTAAACCTGCATAAGTCAAAGGAAGTCATGCCATGTATTTTGACCTGAGCCAAATCCGCTATGAAGTATGTTTCTGAATGTATTTATCTGCCACTTTACAGGAAAAACCAGTTTACGCAGTTTCTATAAGGTAACAACGCAAAGCGCGCCCTGGATAGGCCAGGGCGCGCTTTGCGTTGTGGTTGCAAGGTGTATTATTTCCGGTTCAGTTGCATGTCGGGCGTGTTGAGCTCGAAGCCCACGCGGCGGTTGATGCGGCGGGCCGTCTCGGTGCGGCGCTTGGAGAGGCGCTCGTTGACCTGCACCAGGGGCTGGCTCTCGCCGTAGCCGCGGGTCACCAGGCGGTCCGGGTTCTTCACCCCGCGCTGCACCAGGTACTCCTTCACGGCCTCGGCCCTGCGCTCGGAGAGCGCCTGGTTGTAGTCCTCGGAGCCGATGAAGTCGGCGTGCCCCTTGATGAGCAGCACATGGTCCGGGTACTTCTCCAGGGCCACGATCACCGAGTCGAGCAGCTGCTTGTAGGCCTCCTGCACGATGGACTTGTCGAACTCGAAGCGCACCTTCTCGTCGATGAGCTTCTTGGTGGCCGCGTCCACCTCCGGACAGCCGTTGGCCGTGCCTGGGCCCGGGGTGTTAGGGCAGGCGTCCTCGTTGTCAGCCACGCCGTCGCCGTCCGTGTCAACCGGGCAGCCGTCGGCGCCCACCTGCACGCCGGCCGGGGTGCCGGGGCACTTGTCGTCCTTGTCGGCCACGCCGTCGCCGTCTGCGTCAGGGCAGCCCTTGGTGGCCGCCGTGCCCGCCTCGTCCGGGCAGAGGTCGTTCTTGTCGGCCACGCCGTCGTTGTCGCGGTCAGGGCAGCCGTTGAGGCTGGCCACGCCCGCCTCCGTAGGGCACTCGTCCTGGTAGTCGGCCACGCCGTCGCCGTCCGTGTCAACCGGGCAGCCGTCCTTGTCCACCTGCACGCCCGTCGGCGTGTCAGGGCACTTGTCGCGGCGGTCCGGAACCCCGTCCATGTCCGTGTCAGCCGACTTGCCTAGGTTTAAACTTATCCCTGCCTTATGTTCCAGAAACCGGTCGTTATCGCCACCTGTCTTGTTTTCAAATTTATCACTGCCGGTTAACAGGTAATTAGACTCCACAAAAACATTAAACCCATCTGTAATCCTGAACCGGATACCTGCGCCACCAGCTAATACCGGTGTCACGAAATTATCATCAAACATTTGTCCAGCATCCGCTCCTTTTGCACTTACGTACATGCCTCCCCCCGCTATAGTGAGGTAGGGGCCGATAAAGGCATCTTCTTTCAGGATAGTACCATACATTTTTAAACGCACGCCAAGCATGGCGGAGGCAAGTTGATCGGTAAAATAATCAGTAGGTGGGGTCAGGTATAATTCAGGGCTGTTGTAGACCAGATGAAAACCCAGGTCAAACGATGGACTGAGAAAACGGTTGTAAGATACCCCGATCCCTTTTTCCGCCTTATCCCAAAATTGGTTTCCCAGTTCGCCTTTATAAGACATGGCCGTTCCGAATAACTGGAGGTTATTCGGCCGGTCGGATGTTTGCGCCAATAGTTCTGAACCGGTTGGCAAGGTGAGCAGCAGCACTACCAAGAGTGCGAAGAGGTGCGCAAGATGTTTTTGCATATAGCCTTAAAGTATATTTATATATGGCAATACGTACATGAACCAATCAAGTTTTTAAATTAAAGAGGCGGTAAAGTTGAGGACGGGTGCTGCATCCAGACAAATATTAAAAAGAAGCAGCTCACATAAATTTGTTTGCTTAGCCAAAACACTCTTGGTTCTGCTTTTAGAAGTTTAAATGGTATGCGAGAGGAGAACAATTTAGGCTATGCAGATTAGCTAATGCCTGGCTAATAAAAAAAGGCGCCCCGAGTTTCCCCGGGGCGCCTTTTTAACTATATGCTTCTAAGGATTACTCCATGTTCAGCTGCATGTCGGGCGTGTTGAGCTCGAAGCCCACGCGGCGGTTGATGCGGCGGGCCGTCTCGGTGCGGCGCTTGGAGAGGCGCTCGTTGACCTGCACCAGGGGCTGGCTCTCGCCGTAGCCGCGGGTCACCAGGCGGTCCGGGTTCTTCACCCCGCGCTGCACCAGGTACTCCTTCACGGCCTCGGCCCTGCGCTCGGAGAGCGCCTGGTTGTAGTCCTCGGAGCCGATGAAGTCGGCGTGCCCCTTGATGAGCAGCACATGGTCCGGGTACTTCTCCAGGGCCACGATCACCGAGTCGAGCAGCTGCTTGTAGGCCTCCTGCACGATGGACTTGTCGAACTCGAAGCGCACCTTCTCGTCGATGAGCTTCTTGGTGGCCGCGTCCACCTCCGGACAGCCGTTGGCCGTGCCTGGGCCCGGGGTGTTAGGGCAGGCGTCCTCGTTGTCAGCCACGCCGTCGCCGTCCGTGTCAACCGGGCAGCCGTCGGCGCCCACCTGCACGCCGGCCGGGGTGCCGGGGCACTTGTCGTCCTTGTCGGCCACGCCGTCGCCGTCGCTATCCGGGCAGCCCTTGGTGGCCGCCGTGCCCGCCTCGTCCGGGCAGAGGTCGTCCTTGTCGGCCACGCCGTCGTTGTCGCGGTCAGGGCAGCCGTTCAGGCTGGCCACGCCCGCCTCCGTTGGGCACTCGTCCTGGTAGTCGGCCACGCCGTCGCCGTCCGTGTCAACCGGGCAGCCGTTCTTGTCCACCTGCACGCCCGTCGGGGTGTCAGGGCACTTGTCGCGGCGGTCCGGAACCCCGTCCATGTCCGTGTCTTTGGCCTTACCTAGGTTGATGCCAATACCGCCCCTGTGCTCCAGGAAACGATCGTTGTCACCGCCTTCTACTCCGTCAACTTTGTCGTTGCCGGTTAATATATAAGTAGTTTCTCCAAACACGCTGATGGCATCGGTAATACGAAAACGTATACCAGCGCCACCTGCAGCGGCAAAAGTCACATCGCTGTTGTCAAAGGCAACAGCAGTAGCTGGGGTAGGGCCATAACGCCCATCTGTATCGACAAACATACCACCTACTTTGGCAACCAGGTAGGGGCCGATCAAGGCATCCTCTTTCAGGATAGTACCATACATCTTCAGCTTTAATCCCAACATAAGGCTAGGAACAGGGCCTTTGAATCGTTGCCATTGCTGGTAGTTACGTTCTGTCGTATTATAAGCGAAGTCTAAGCTTCCGTCGAAAGATGGGCTAAGGAAACGGTTGTAGGTGATACCCCCGCCCTTCTCGGTGCTTTCCCAAAACTGGCTTCCCAGTTCTCCTTTATAGGAGATGGCCGTTCCAAATAGCTGTATGTTATTTGGTCGATCCGATGTTTGCGCAAGCAGGGATGTACTTGCTGATAGCAAGAACATCAGCACAAACGCAGTTTTACATAGTTTTGTAATTCTTGTTCGCATAATTCTAAAGGATATATTTATATATGACAATACGTGCATGCACCAATCAAGTTCGCAAGATATATAAAAAGTTAATATTTAACCCGATCTATATTACTTTCTGACTTATGGTTGATAATTAACATGCCTTTCAAACATTAGAATAAAGTGTGCTTTGAAGACAAATCAATTGCTGTAACAGGTATTTTTAGGCAAATTTAACAAATATATTAATATTTATATGTTTACGCTCACTTAATTTTAACAGGAGTACAAAACTTACTCATCTCGTTTGTTTACCTTATCTGCAACAGCCAATTTCCTCTTTGGAATCCTCAAAACAGATTACTTTACTTTAATGCAGCTACAACATACGACCAAATTACGCATAACGTTCTGAAATTTCCTTCATGTATCCGCCTAGCGTTAGCTGATGAAAGCGAACCCTGAGAGTTATTTAGTTTACCTTTATCCGCTTCCGCCTGAAACATATGGCTTTAGCACCTGTTCTAATCTGTTCACCTTATTTTTAAAAATAATCTCTCCCTTGATTAATCTACCTACTCTAACTTACGAGAATAGCAATCCGGGGAAATTGGCCAAAAACACACTACATTATTTAGCAGCACCAACGGTTAAGTAGCAGGCCATGACTTCCGGGCTGCCTAAAGCCGGCCAAGCGCCTGTTTTGAAAAAACAATTTGTAATATTGTGCATTAATATAGCCTGCTGCCATGCTTATTGGATTCGACGCCAAACGCGCTTTCAACAACACTTCCGGATTAGGTAACTATAGCCGTTTCCTGATCTCCGCGCTGACCCACTCCTGTCCGCACCATACATACTTCTTATATACCCCGCGGCTGAACCCGCTTTTCGCTGATTTTTACTCTGCCACGCCCCATGCCCATATTGTAAGGCCACAGGGCTGGCTTAAACAGTTGCCTGCGTTTTGGCGCACATTCGGGCTTTCAGCTCAAATAAAGAAAGACCAACTCGATATATACCATGGCCTCAGCAACGAGCTGCCCCTGCATATCCGGGCAAGCGGCGCAAAAGCTGTGGTTACCATACACGATCTGATATTTATGCGCTACCCGGAGTTTTATAGCTTCATAGACCGCTCCATCTATGCCTATAAGTTCCGCAAAGCCTGCACCCTGGCACACCGCATCGTGGCCATCAGCGAGCAGACCAAACAAGATATCGTTGCTTATCTGAAGGTCGACCCGGCAAAGATAGAAGTGATCTACCAGGATTGTGATCCTATTTTTCACAGTACTGTCACTGAACCATTGAAGGCTGCTGTAAAACAAAAGTATAAACTGCCCGAAAAGTATATCCTAAGCGTGGGAACCCATGAACCTCGTAAAAACCAGTTGAACCTGCTAAAAGCATGGTACGCATCCGGAAACGATCTAGACCTGGTGCTGGTGGGCCGGCAAACGAATTATACCACAGCGCTGAAAGCATTCATTACTAAAAAAGAGATCCAGGACAGGGTCCATTTTCTGCCCTACATTCAGTTTCAGGACCTGCCAGCGATTTACCAAATGGCCCGTATCTTTGCATACCCATCCGTTTTCGAAGGCTTTGGCATCCCTATACTGGAGGCGCTTAACAGCGGCGTTCCCGTTATTACTTCTAGCGGTTCCTGCTTTAAAGAGGCAGGAGGCGACGCCGCCCTGTATGTTTCGCCAGATCAAGGGCAGGTGCCCGCCCTTCAAAGAGCCATTCAACAAGTAAGTACCGATGCCGCATTACGGGAGCGAATGATCCGGAGCGGCTACCAGCACGCACAACTTTTTAGGCCAGAGCACACCATAACCCAACTTCACAAGCTTTACCAACAGGTGTTAGCAGCATAAATATTATTTTATATATATTTGATTACCTGCCTGAAACAAAAAATAACCGCACATTAACACGCCAAAGCTGCTGCCAGTTTTCAAAATCATTTTACCTTTGTAAGCAGATCGTTTCAGGCAACAGCACGCTTCAATAATATCACTGCCCGAAAATCAGCAATTGTCAGTTTCCGTTATCCTGCTTACCCAAAATTTAAAAGCCATATACCACCCCTCCACATGAGAAACTTTACCCGCCCCTGCTTTTATCTGTCTCTCTTGCTTCTGTCGGTGCTGGCTGGCTGCGGGCCATCTGCTTACATGCCCACAGTGCCGAATGTACCGATGTTTACAAAAAAAGGAGAGCTTAGTGCTGGCGGGCATGCCACTTTAAAAGGCAACATCACCTTTAATACTGCTTATGCGGTATCCGATCATTTTGCGGTGATGCTCAATGGATCGATGCTAAACAGTGAGCGCAGAAAAAGGGATATGCGCTACAACCAACTGGAGGCCGGAGGGGGTTACTTCACCACTTTCGGGGTGGCTGATAACCGGGTTTTAGAGATCTACGGCGGTTTTGGGAATGGCAGCAGCGACCGTGTGGAGAAGAAGGAAAACAGGGAGTCGGGGGTGATGACCTACAACCGGCACGAGGCCAACTTTAACAAGTACTTTGTGCAGGTCAATTTCAGTTCGAAGCGTAAAGAGGCGCTGAAGCTACTTGGCAGGGAATTCCCCCTTAATTATGGCACAGCACTCAGAGCCAGTTACGTTAACATGTATGCCTATACTTTAAATAATGTAGCCGGGCAGGAGGAGGACAACATTTTTTTAGAGCCCATTTTTTATACCCGCCTCACCTTAAACCCCGCCGTACAGCTGCAGTATACCAGCGGCACGAACATTGGCCTCAGAAACCGGGACACGCTTACAGCCGCTTACTCCGTTTTCTCACTTGGGTTTGTGATAAACGTCGGAGGCCGCGCCACTGGCAACTGAGCCTACACTTCAGGCCGATAACTTTTAACTCATGGCACTTTCCCGTACCTTTGCAGGCTAAAATAGAACTGCATGCCTGATTACCATATACATACTTTAGCCAACGGAATAAGAATTGTTCATAAGCAAGTACCCAATACCAAAATAGCCCATAGCGGGTTTATCATGGATATTGGCAGTCGCGATGAACTCCCAAACCAACAAGGCCTGGCCCATTTTTGGGAACACATGGCTTTTAAAGGAACCCATAAACGCAAGTCGTTCCATGTGCTGAACCGCCTAGAGTCAGTGGGCGGCGAGCTGAACGCCTACACCACCAAAGAAAAGATCTGTTTTTACAGCTCGGTGCTCGACAAACACTTCGAGAAATCGTTTGAACTGCTCACCGATATCACGTTCCATTCTGTTTTCCCTGAAAAGGAGATCGAGAAAGAACGCGGGGTAATTCTGGAAGAGATGGCCATGTACCTGGATACACCCGAAGAGGCCATTGTCGATGAGTTTGATGCAGTGGTATTCGACAAGCACCCGCTCGGCGTTAACATACTGGGCACGAAAGAAAGCGTTTCCGGCTTTACACAACAGGACTTCCTGGACTTTATAGATCGGAACCTCAGCAACGACTCCCTCCTATTCTGCTCGGTAAGCAACCTGCCCTTCGATAAGGTGGTGAAGCTTGCCGAGAAGTACCTGTTGGATGTGCCGGTTGCACACAAACAGCGGGAGCGCATCCCCTTTACAAGCTATCAGCCCAAGTTGATCACCCTCGAGAAGCCGATCTCACAAGCACATTGTGTTCTGGGTTGCCCGGCCTACGCCTTGTCCGATGACCGGCGCATTCCTTTCTTTATGCTGGTCAATCTGCTAGGCGGCCCTGGCATGAACTCCAGACTAAACCTGGCCGTGCGCGAAAAGCATGGCCTGGTGTATACCATTGATGCCAACTACGCCACCTACCTCGACACAGGCTTGCTGACCATTTATTTTGGCACCGAGAAGAAACAGTTAAAACGAACCACCTCGCTGGTACTGAAGGAGCTGAAAAAACTCCGGGAGCAGCCCCTGGGCTCGTTGCAACTGCACACGGCCAAAGAACAGCTGATGGGCCAGCTAGCAATGGCCGAGGAGAGCAACATGGGCCTGATGATGATGATCGGCAAAAGCATCCTGGACCAAGGAAAGGTAGAGTCGTTGAATGAAATCTTCGAGAAGATCAAAAGCATCACTTCCGGCGACCTAACCGACATTGCCAACGATGTTTTGCAAGAGGATAAGATGAGTTTCCTGAATTATGTACCGGCCTGACACCGCCTGCCTGCTAGAATAAAGTATATGGAATTTATAGACGAGGACCTGCAACGATACGCAGAACAGCACACCTCTCCGGAGAGTGAGCTGCTGCAAAAGGTGAACCGGCAAACGCACCTCAGCGTCATGAAGCCGCGCATGCTCTCAGGCCACATGCAGGGCAGGCTGCTGGCCATGTTTTCCCACATGATTAAGCCCAGGCAGATACTGGAGGTAGGCACCTACACCGGCTACTCCGCCTTATGCCTGGCCGAAGGCCTGCAGCCGGGGGGCACGCTGCACACCATTGACAAGAACGAGGAACTGGAAGAGCGTGTAAGGGGCTATTTTGCAGAAGCCGGCCTGACAGAAAGTATAAAATTTTACCTCGGAAACGCGCTGGACATTATACCGGAGATCAAGGCGACCTTCGACCTGGTTTTTATCGATGCGGACAAGATCAACAATGCCACCTACTACGACCTTGTGATAGACCGGGTGGCAACAGGCGGTTATATTATTGCGGACAATGTGCTTTGGAGCGGGAAAGTGCTGGAGAAGTACCGGAAAAAACTGGATGAGGATACGGCCGCGCTGCTTGCCTTCAATGAAAAGGTACAGCAGGATGATCGGGTTGAGAACATCCTGCTCCCTATCCGCGACGGCTTGCTGGTAGCCCGCAAGAAATAGCTGGAACCTGGCGTAAAAAAAGGCGGCAGGCTTTTGAGCACTGCCGCTTTTTTTACGCCTTTCTGTACCCTGTCAAATAGGTTGGCCACGTGTTGGGAATTTAAGCAGCCGCCTTAAAAATTTAGCTAAAAATACTTCGTTCTTACTTTATAATGCGAGATAAAATCGCGTAATTTTGCACAGTCTATATTATTTTCTGAATATATTAATGCAGAGATAATTAGCCGCAGTTTACTCAACTGTAAGTAGAACCAACAGCAGACTAGTTTTAGCCATCATATATTACCTATTACCACAAGTATGAGAAAACAGCTACCCCTTCTCGTGTTACTGCTGCTGCCATTCCTTGCACTGGCATCATCCGTTACCGTACCCAAAAATGTATACTTCGCCGATGTGCATCTGAAAATATCCGACGAGGCGCAGCAGGAGATCCAGAAGAAAGTTGATGCCTTGCACCGGAACCAGACATACTTCCGGATGAAGGTAGAGTTGGCAGACGCCTACTTTCCAATCATCGAAAGGGTTTTTAAAGAGGAGGGGGTGCCCGATGATTTCAAGTACCTGGCCCTGCAGGAGAGCGGCTTGATAGGGGACGCTGTCTCTACTTCGAACGCAGTGGGTTACTGGCAGTTTAAAAAGGAAGCCGCCATGGACTTTAACCTGCGCATGGACCACCTGGTGGATGAGCGCCGCCATATTATTGAGGCAAGCCGTGGCGCTGCCCGCTATTTTAAACGGAGCAATACCAATTACGACAACTGGTTTACCTCCCTCCTGTCCTATTACCTGGGCTATACGGGCGTAAAAACCTATTCCAGCCCTGCTGACAAAGGTGCGAAGAAAATGGAGGTTACTGAAAAGTCGCACCCCTACGTGATTACCTTCCTGGCGCACAAAATAGCCTACGATGCTTTTGTTGGAAAAAACAAGCCTGTTATTGCCCTGCAGGAAGTACGCGCTCTGCCGGGCCAGAGCCTGGCGGACATTGCGCTTTCCACCAAAACAGACTTTGTTGAGCTGGAGCGTTACAATAAATGGCTGCTGGGCAACTCCATTCCTTCGGATAAGGACTATTATGTGATGGTGCCGGTCCGTGGAGGAGACAGTGGCCTGCTGGCCTCAAAAGGTGAGACAGCGCCGGCACTAAGTCGATCTAGCCAGCAGATGGCTGCGGCCATTATGGTAAAACGCAACGGCCTTAACGCCCTGGTAGCCCGCCAAAACGATACCAAGGACAAACTGGCCTTACAAGCGGGCATCTCAACCCGCAAATTCCTGCGCTACAACGACCTGCATAATTTTGACCCGATCGTAGCAGGAGCTTCTTATTACATAGAGAAGAAAAACACCAGCGCCGAAAAAGAACAGCACGTGGTGCAGCCCGGCGAAACAATGCAGATGATCGCGCAGCACTATGGTATCCGTTTAAATTACCTGCTTTACAAAAACCGCATGGGCCGCACAGAAACCCCAGTGCCTGGTCGTGTGCTTTGGCTACAGCAGCGCCGCCCCGCCAGCATTGCCGTCGAGATACGCGACCTGAATCAAAAACAGCATGTTGCGGCTGGTGCCCCCGCTAAAGAACCTGACGCAGTGACCTCGCGCAACCAGGCTTTAACCCAAAAAGAGGCAGAGGAGCCACAGGATAATATATTCAAGCGTTTTATCAACAGTTTCAAGCGATTCAAAAAAGAGCCTGAGCCGAATAATACAAATACCGCCGTAACGCCGGAAGCGCCTGTGCCTGTAAAACATAGGGAGCAGGAAGCAGTGGCCCAGCCAGAAACTTCGGTTGTACAACCACAGCCTGCGACCGCACAACAAGCCCATGCCGTAGAAAAGAAACCAGCACCTGTCGCACTATACCCGGTAAATCAGGATACCCTGGCCAAAGCAGCGGCCATAAAGCCAGAAGTGAAGCCTGCCGTTATTGAAACGGACTCCATGTCTGTTGAACTACTGGATTCGGAGGAGCCAGAGCCTGAGGAACAGATCTTGTTGGAAGACGCACCGGAAACCATGGCTACGCCTGCGCCTGTGGCAAAACCACAAGCCAGCCCGGGCGCAACGAAGCACCTCGTAAAACAGGGAGAAACGCTGTATGGCATCTCCAGAATGTATGCCGTAACCATCAACGACCTGACTACCTGGAACAATTTGGGCGACGAGCCGCTAAAACTGGGGCAGGAGCTGCTGATAGCCGAACCGTTAACCCTGCCTGCTTCCGAAGCTGCTACCATTTTAAAGGAGCCGGCACCGGACACCAAGCCAGGCAATGGCACCCATAGGGTTGGGGCAGGCGAAACGCTGTACCAGATCTCTAAAACTTATAACGTGCCACTCGCTGACCTGCGCGCCTGGAATAACCTGCCAGACAATAACATCCGGATTGGCCAGGAACTAGTTGTTGCAGCACCAGCCAGCGGCCAGGCGCCTGCCTCTGTGGAGCAGAAGCCAACCGCATCCACCACTGCTGCCGGAAGCGCCTACCACACAGTGGCAGGCGGGGAAAGCATGTACCAGATCTCGCGCAAGTATAGCGTTACGATCAAAGACATCATGGAGTGGAACAATAAATCTGATTTTGCCGTGAGCGTTGGGGAGAAACTTCTGATCAGGAAGAAATAAAGGAGCAAGCAAAAGGGAAGGCAAAAGTAGTTTTAGCCTTCCCTTTCTTCTGACGGTGCGGTTAGGTTGGATGCCGCCTGTAGCCCTGTGGCTATTTCTGGCACAATGCCGAGGCGTTCGTAAATGGGCTGTACCATCTGTCTGAGTTTAGGCCGGTTAACAGCAAAGGGCACCACACTGACAGCGCAAAGAAAACCACAGCCCAATAACGTATAGGCCACGCCCACATGCTCTGCCACTGCGCCGGCCAGTACACTCCCGATCGGGGCCATGCCCATAAAAGCCGTCGCGTACAGGCTCATCACGCGCCCGCGCTTGTCATCCTCTACAATGGTCTGCAGCAAGGTATTGCAAGAGGCCATGGTCACGATCATGCCAAACCCGCTGAAAAGCATGAGCAGCAGCGATACCAGGAATATTGCGGAGAGCGAGAAGGCCATGAGGGCTGTGCCAAAGAGGAGCATCGTGAAAATGATCACCTTCCCCAGCCCCTCCACCGATTTCCGCTGTGCCAGGAACATGGCCCCGACCAAGGCTCCTAAGCCAGATGCCCCCATTAAATAACCCAGCGTATTTGCCCCGCCTCCCAGTATATCGCGGGCAAAAACAGGCAGTAATACGGTAAATGGCATCCCAAAAAGGCTTATCAGGCCCACAATAACTATCAGAGCCCTGATGGGAGGGAAGCTGTAGGCGTACTGAAACCCCTCCTTTAAAGACTGCCATACTTTCCGGCCCTGCTTCACGGGCTCAAAAGGCTTTAGGGTCATCAAGAGCAGGGAGGCGATCACGGCGATATAACTCAGGGCGTTGATCAGCAGGCAGATCCCCTCGCCTACTGCCGCTATCAGCAGGCCTGCGATAGTAGGGCCTACCAGGCGGGCC
The DNA here is from genome assembly GCF_058216355.1 of Pontibacter sp. GD13. Lineage (NCBI taxonomy): Bacteria > Pseudomonadati > Bacteroidota > Cytophagia > Cytophagales > Hymenobacteraceae > Pontibacter > Pontibacter sp. GD13. Next base: position 125,953 of record NZ_JBYZMQ010000004.1, on the reverse strand, counting down.
ATGTTAAACATAGAGGAGTTCAGGGCTATCGCGTTGCTCATATCATCCCGGCGTTCCACTAACTCCACCACAAAAGCCTGGCGTGTGGTGATATCGAAGGCATTGATAGTACCCAGCACCGCACTAAGCGCCAGCACATGCCATACCTCAATCATGCCTGTCAGCACAAGTGCAGCCAGGGTGGACGCCTGCACCATAGAGAGCGCCTGCGTAACGAGCAGCACCTTCCTCCGGTCGAACTTGTCCGCCACAACACCTGCAAAAGGCCCGAGCAGAAAAGAGGGTATCTGGCTGGAGAAAGACACGGCGCCAAGCAGGAACACAGAATCGGTGAGCCGGTACACCAGCCAGCTTAGTGCGATCTGCTGCATCCAGGTACCAATCAGGGAAATGCCCTGGCCTACAAAAAAAAGCTTGTAATTGCGCGAGCTCAACGCCCTGAACATTTCTTTTAACTTTCCGGACATCATACTTTTAAATTCAACACCTCTTGCTTCAAACAGAACTTATACATACGTTCAGGTTAAGTACAGGAGTTATAATTTATATGTAAAAACAATGGTGCTGAAAACAGTAACCACATCCAAGCAATGGCGGCAGGAGCAGGAAAATTCCCTACATCTATCCGGCACATTTTCGCCATCTTTTTTGTTAACAGGTTGGCTGATTTTGTTTGGGCAAGCCCTCATTTTTCCGTAATTTTAACATCCCGAAAAGTCTTTCCAGAAAGGGCTGTCGCTTGTACAGTAATCTTTTCTAATTCATATTTTTTTAATTCCTAATCCCCGCAAATGCCTGTTTTTTCGCATTTACACACCCATACCCAGTACTCGCTGCTCGACGGCCAGGCCAGCATCAGTGCGCTCATGAAAAAGGCGCAGGCCGATGGCATGCCCGCCGTTGCCATGACCGACCACGGCAACATGTTTGCTGCCTTCAACTTTGTGGCCGAGGCCAACAAATATAACGTGAAGCCGATTGTGGGCTGCGAGTTTTACCTGGTAAAGGACCGCCACCTGAAAACGTTTACGAAAGAAGTGAAGGACGTGCGCCATCACCAGCTGCTGCTCGCCAAAGACCAGGAGGGCTACCAGAACCTGGCCAAGCTTTGCTCTCTGTCTTACATCGAGGGTGTTTACAGCAAGTGGCCCCGCATTGACAAAGAGCTGCTTTTAAAGTATAGCAAGGGCCTGATCGCCACCAGTTGCTGTATCGGAGCCGAAGTGCCGCAGGCCATACTTTGGAAAAGCGAGGCCGAAGCCGAGGAGATTTTTAAGTGGTGGCTCGATGTGTTCGGTGAGGATTACTACATAGAGATACAGCGCCACGGCCTGCAGAACATTGATGGCACCGGCAAGAGCCAGGAAGACATCAACCAGGTACTGCTGAAATGGGCCAAAAAGTATGATGTAAAGGTTATCTGCACCAACGACTCGCATTACGTGGAACAGGAGGACTGGAACGCGCACGATATCCTGCTGTGTGTGAACACCGGCGAGGACCAGAGCACTCCCGTTGGCGATTTTACAACTAAATATTACCGTTTCTTGTCGGATGACCAGAAAGTGATTTACGATACCGTGGAGAACGTTAGGGGCAAGTATAGCAACCACGCCAACGTGCGCCAGATGCTGAACCGCATTGATGAGGCCGGCCCCAAAACACGCTTCGGGTTTCCCAACGACCAGTTCTATTTCAAGACGCAGGCTGAGATGAACCAGTTGTTCCAAGATGTGCCCGAAGCCGTGGACAACACCAACGAGATCGTGGACAAGATTACGCCGCCCAAGCTGAAGCGCGACATTTTGCTGCCCAACTTCCCGATTCCGGCTGAGCATGCCAATGCCGATGCGTTTCTGCGCCACCTGACCTATGTGGGGGCAAAAAAGCGCTATACCGACTTAACCCCTGAAATAGAAGAACGCCTGGACTACGAGCTTCGCATTGTGGAAACGATGGGCTTTGCCGGTTACTTTCTTATTGTGCAGGATTTTATAAACAAAGGGCGCGACATGGGCGTGTTTGTGGGTCCGGGTCGGGGCTCGGCGGCCGGTTCGGCTGTGGCCTACTGCGTTGGTATTACTAACATCGACCCAATCAAGTATAACCTGCTGTTTGAGCGTTTCCTGAACCCAGAGCGTGTGTCGATGCCCGATATAGACATTGATTTTGACGACGTGAACCGCCAGCGCGTGATCGATTACGTGGTAGACAAGTATGGCAAAACACAGGTGGCCCAGATCATCACCTTCGGTACCATGGCTGCTAAATCCTCCATCAAAGATGTGGCGCGCTCTACCTCCCTGCCGCTAGCCGAGGCAAACGAACTGGCCAAGATGGTGCCCGACACCCCGGGTACTACCTTAGCCAAGGCCTTTATTGAGAACCTGGACCTGGCTGCCATCCGCGAAGGCACCGACCACCGCGCCGCAGTGCTAAAGCTGGCTGAAAAGCTGGAGGGCTCGATCCGGAACACGGGTATCCATGCGGCAGGGGTTATCATCGCGCCCGACGACATCACCAATTACATCCCGGTTTCCACCTCCAAAGATTCCGACCTGCTGGTAACGCAGTTCGACGGCAAGGTGATCGAGAGCGCGGGCATGCTGAAGATGGACTTCCTGGGTCTGAAGACCCTAACCATCATCAAAGATGCCATGGAACTCATCAAGAAGAACCACGGCGTTGATATCGACATTGATAACATTCCGATAGACGACGAGAAAACATACCAGCTTTACCAGCGCGGCGACACCATCGGCACATTCCAGTTCGAGTCGGAGGGCATGCGCATGTACCTCAAAGACCTTCAGCCTACCAACATTGAAGACCTGATCGCGATGAACGCCCTTTACCGTCCGGGCCCTATGCAGTTCATCCCGAACTTCATTAACCGGAAGCATGGCCGGGAGGAAGTGGAGTATCCGCACGAGCTGCTGGAACCGATCCTGAATTACTCCTACGGCATCATGGTGTACCAGGAGCAGATCATGCAGACGGCCCAGATCCTGGCCGGTTACTCGCTGGGTGGAGCCGACTTGCTGCGACGTGCCATGGGTAAAAAGGACATGAAGAAAATGGCCGAGGAGCGTGAGAAGTTCATTGCCGGAGCCGCCGAAATCCATAAAATTCCGGCAAAGAAGGCCTCTGAGGTATTCGACGTGATGGAGAAGTTCGCCCAGTACGGCTTCAACCGCTCCCACTCCGCCGCTTATTCGGTAGTAGCTTACCAGACGGGTTACCTGAAGGCCCACTACCCGGCAGAGTACATGGCTGCGGTACTGACCAACAACATGAACGACATCAAAAAGGTGACGTTCTTTATCGAGGAAGCCCGCAAGCAGGGCGTACAGGTACTTGGCCCGGATGTGAACGAATCGTTGCTCAAGTTTAACGTAAACGAGCAGGGCAATATCCGTTTTGGACTTGGTGCGATCAAAGGAACTGGCGAATCGGCAGTAGAGGCGATCATTTCCGAGCGTGAAAACGGCCTGTACCAGGATATCTTCGACTTTGCCAAGCGCATTAACTTGCGTGCAGTGAACAAGAAGACTTTTGAAAGTATGGCTTTGGCCGGCTGCTTCGACTCCTGGGAGTTGTATCACCGTGCCCAACTGATCGAGATACCTGAAAGTGAAAGTATGGCTCTGCTGGAGAAAGCCGTGCGTTACGGCAACAGTTACCAGGCAGAACAACAGGCTGCGCAGCAATCGCTGTTTGGGGGTGGTGCGGCAGTAGCTGCCCCAATGCCCAAACTACCGGAGGTTGCTGTCTGGTCGCAGGCCGAAATGCTACGCCGCGAAAAGGAAGTGGTGGGATTCTACATGTCGGGCCACCCGCTCGATCAGTTTAAGCTGGAGATAGACTCTTACTGCACCTGCAACCTGGACAGGATTGAGGAATACAAGAACCGTGATGTGAACGTGGCCGGTATGGTAACCGATGTGGTTATCCGCACCGCCCGCAATGGCAACCCGTTTGCACTGTTTACCATCGAGGACTATGACACTACCATGCAAATGGCGCTGTTTGGGGAGGATTACATGAAATTCTCGCCTTACCTGAAGATGGGTTTATACTTGTTTATCAGGGGCAAAGTGCAGCTACGCTATAAAACCGAGGACCAATGGGAGCTGAAACCTACCAATATCCAGCTGTTAGGCGATGTGATGGATAAAATGTCGCAGGGTGTACAGCTCAACATCAACCTGCAGCACTTCACTCCTAACCTGGCCGAGGCGCTGGAAACCGCCATTGCAACCAGCCCTGGCCAGAAACGCCTGGAGATCACCTTGCACGTGCCGGAGGAGAAACTGGTACTGCCCACCTACTCCCGCAAGTATAGAATTGACCCAAAGGTGTTTTTGAGCTCCATCAGGGAGATGGGGCTGGGCGAGTGTAAATTGATCTAGATCAGGATTCTCAGGTTCTGAAAGAGTGCGCCCTTTACTAGAATAAGCTGGTGTTTAGGAAGTCGTTTCTGAAAGTAGAAAGGGGTGTGCTGCTGCGGTGGCATCACCCCTTTTTATGTTTATTGAGTAAGCCAATCAAGCCACAGCTGCATAGCTACCAGGGCGTTGCAAATGGGTTACTACATGTAATATTCATGGAACAGGCAGAGCAATCATACTTGAACGCTACAGCCGCCGCTCTTTCACCGTTTACACATGCCTATGCTATATTTTTTTCCCAAGTTTGCATCTGAAACTTTTATTCACAACATTTGTTTATACAAATGATAGGTATCTATAAGACTTAATCGACGTAAGTAAACAGTATACTTATTTAAAAGTCCGAAACACAGTAACAAGACAGCTTGTCAGGTATTCCTAAATTGGGCAGATATTTGCCAAACATGGTATTGTTACTATATTTAAAACAGAATTTAACACACCAAACAGTTAAAGTTATGGCTAACAAAGCAATAGAAATTACAGACGCAAATTTTGATGAGATTATCAATTCAGATAAACCAGTATTGGTTGACTTTTGGGCAGAATGGTGCGGACCGTGCCGTATGGTAGGACCCATTGTGGAAGAGCTTGCCGGCGAATACGAAGGTAAAGCCGTTATCGGAAAAGTTGATGTAGATGCCAACCCGCAGACCTCTGCCAAGTTCGGCATCCGTAGCATTCCAACGCTGCTGGTATTTAAGAACGGTGAGATAGTTGATAAACAGGTAGGCGCTGTGCCTAAAAATGTACTTTCGCAGAAGCTGGATGCCCAGATGGCATAACAAGGTTTCTGAAAATGTATCAAGAAGGGTTGCCTGTAGTTAGAGGCAACCCTTCTTTATTTACTGCCTTTTTTAACAATGATACTTATTTCCCCGCTTCGCTCCAGGCAGGCCATTTTGATTTGGCTAAGTTCTTCAATCCCTCCTTTTACACGCATGGCCTCCTCCAGATCGTGAATGGTAACGCTGTTTGCCTCCATGGTAGCTTTCTGCAGTTTTCCGTTCTTCACCAGCTCCTTAGGTCTGCCTTTCACAAATTTACCGAAGTTGCTGGTATGGTAGGCCATCGTGGCCAGCAACCGGTGCATAAGCACCAATACAAAGGCAGCCACTATGGTGGGGTAAAAAGGGGCATTGCCTGTTATGGCTCGGCTCAGCACCGAGCCGTATATAATGCCGAGAATGATATCGAATGCAGTGTTTTTGCCGAAAATCCGCTGGCTACCCATGCGCACGATAAGTAGCGCTGCGGCAAACACAACCACGGCCCGGATAGACATATGCCACCAACTCAATGTGTCCTCCCCTATCCCAAGCGCCGAATCAATAAACTCCTGCATAAAGCCTTCAAACGCGGTTACCGGGCGTGGGTTATCGCCCTACCCGGCATCGCCACAGTTACACAGGTTTTTGTCCAGGCCGTAGAGCATCTCAAAATTCTTCTCCACTTCCTGCATCAGGTATTGCAGCCTGGCATTGTACTCCTGCACCTTCTGCAATTTGGTCAGCTCAAGGGTTGCATTGTTTAGCGTATCCAGCGCTTCGATACTAGTGCCGAACTCCTTGTTTTTGTCCTGCATGCGAACGATGTACTGATCGAGCGCCTGGCTGGTTGCAGCGGCAGCTGTCTGCAGGTTATTCTCGATGCACAGTTGCCGCTTCATTTGCCTGAAAACCGTTTGTTCGGCCAGCTGGTTCAGCTCCGATTTCTTCCGGATAGCCTGCTTTAGTTTAAAGTTGTCGTAGCGCTTGTTATAGTCGGCAATGGCCTCGCGCACTTTCTCGCGGCAACTCTGGCACTTGCTGGAGCTTGCTTTTTCCAAAATAGCATTGCGTTGGGGCATTGTTTCGTCAGTGGCCTGCAACTCGTTCAGCTTCTGTACCTCCTTGGCGTACACTTCGCTGTACTGCAGATCCTCCAGCTTTTTTATCAGCCGGATAATGGCCTCCCCTTCCACGGATGCAGACAAGTACTCTGGTTTGGGCAACTCCACGGCATACAACTTAGCCAGGGCATTCTCGCGTTTCTCCGGGGTGTTCCAGGCCTTGGGCTCGTTCTCCAGGTCTCGGAGCGTTTGCACCAACACCTTACCGTTTTTCAGGTTGTGGTCGGCCTCCAGGTACAGGTCAGCGTTGCCAAGTATGGCCTCGTACTCCTGCTTAAATATGTTTTGGTATGTACTGTTTTTATCAAACTCCTTTTCGCGGGCATCAAAGGTGCTCCGGAGCCGCTTATACTCCTGGATAATGCCAAAGAGGTTCTTAGCGTTCACCTCCGGGCTATTGTTGCGATAGTTTAAGCGGTAAATGTTGAGGTTCTGCTTCATTTCGGCGAACACGCGCAAAAACTCCACAAAAAGCTTTTCCTGCCGGTACGTCTCATCATTTACCAGCTTCTGTTCATAAGCGTTCTGAATTTTCTGCTTTCGCTTCTCGATCAGTTCCAACGTCACTTCGTCACCGGTAAGCACATCCATTTTGTAGAGCGACTTATAATTGGCTACCACCATAAAGGGGTAATCCTTATACCCTATGAACTCCTCCAGGCTTTTGCGGTCCAGCTTGTTGGTGTTCTTCGCCAGGTAGTCAGTCAGCTTCACAGACTTTATGGTGACCGTTTTTACATCGCCGGGTACAAACACATAAATGCGCACCGAGTGCAAGCGCGTGTCGAAGTCCTGGCCCTCGTAGAGGCGAATGGTAGAACTGAACTTATACTCCCGCTTGGTGGTGCGGGCGTTCAGCAGGTTCCCGAATTCGCCTACTAAGGAGAGAACGGCTCCGGATGGGTTGGTGAGTTTAGAAAGGTTTACAAGCTGATTGGCCACCAGGCTGAAAACCTGGTCGCCGTCGTTGTTCGTAACGGCTTTTGCGCTGATGATGGCATCAATGCTATTTTGGGTAGAGGAAAGCGGCATTTTGTCAATAATGCGTACCACCTCCAAATGATCACTCACTTGCGTTTTATACTCACGCTTATCCTGGTTAATGTAAAAATTGTAAAGAGGGTATACAATGGCATCGTTGCCGAAAAGCTTCATGTTTTTCAGCTGCGCTGTGATGAAGAGATATTCCAGCGCCTGGCCATACTTCTTCTTTGGCTTACGCACCCCGCGTTCCAATTCGTTCAGCACCCGCGAAAACTTATTGCCATTGAACAGATAAATATCCGTGGAGAGGTACTGCCATTCGTCTGAAAATATAAAATCATCGTTATAGCTGTAACCCAGGCGCGTTTCGATATTACGCTGCGCAGCTACCTGCTGGCTTAAAAGTAACAGAAAGAAAAAGACAACTATCTTCCGCATAAACTACGTTATTATCAAGTGTAAGAGGGTTTGGATGCAAGCGCCTGAGCGAAACATGTAAACGCTACTGAATGATTATAAGTGCATTAAAATTGCTAATAATAACGGTAAAATCATAAATTAATTATCAACCAAAGTATAAGAAATGTTAAGGTACATTTTGTTAGGCCTTGCCCTAACACTAACAGGATCAATGGCAAAGGCAGCAGGTACAAACGGCATTTTTACTGCGGCGCACAGCCCTGACCGCGCAAAGCTCACGGAGGTGCAGAAGGTGGAGCGCCTCATCTTGTTTATCCGGAATATGCAGGGGGCCACCTTTATCCGCAACGGGGAGGAGCATTCCTGTCAGGAAGCCGCCGATCACCTGCAATCGAAGTGGCAGAAACACAAAGCCGATATCCATTCTGCTGAAGAGTTCATCGAAGCGCTGGCATCCAAATCCGGCTTGTCGGGCAAGGAATACAAGATACGTTTCCGGGATGGCGCCGAAGCCTCGACCAGAGAAATACTCATGAAAGAATTAAAGCGGCTAGAGCAGGTTTAAAACTCTGAATATTAACTTTTGACCATATGATACAGCATTTAGAAGAGTCGGTGAACGACTTAGTGGCATTCAGGATTTCTGGCCACATAGACAGCCGGGACTACGATGTCATGATTCCGCACCTAAAAGAGAAGATAAAGCAGCACGGTAAGATCCGGGTGTATGCGGAGATACAGGAGGTGCAGGATTACTCGCTGAAAGCGCTCTGGGAAGACATAAAGTTCGACCTGAAGCATGCCTACGACTTTAGCAAGGTAGCCATTGTAGGAGATCAGAAATGGCTCGACTGGCTGGCAACCTTATCAAGGCCGTTTACCTCTGCCGAGGTAAAATACTTCAACTTCAGCCAGCAGCAGCAGGCCTGGGAATGGGTTAATACATAAAAAGAAAGGGCTTACGCCACCTACAACCGTACGTATGGCGCAAGCCCTGTTAAACTACCGTTACCTTAGTCTTTGTAGATAGACACCTCTGATTTGCCATTTTTAATGTACCCACGGTACATACCGGCCGAGTTAAACGGCATCGCAAAATTGCCGTTTTTGTCCAGGGCTATCACGCCGCCTTCCCCGCCAAAATCAACCAGTTTTTTCAGCACCACCTCGTCGGCTGCTTTTTTCACAGAATAACCCTTGTACTTCATCAGGGAGGCAATGTCGTGCGCTACCACGGCACGGATAAAATACTCGCCATGCCCAGTGGCCGAAACCGCACAACTGTTGTTATCGGCGTAGGTGCCTGCCCCAATGATCGGCGCATCGCCTACACGCCCATACCGCTTGTTCGTCATGCCGCCTGTGGAGGTGGCCGCCGCCAGGTTGCCGTAAGCATCCAGGGCTACAGCGCCGACGGTCCCAAACTTTTTGCCTTCTATAAAGATATTCTCGTTGTTGCTGGTGCCGCCATCGTGGTCCAGTTCAGTCTTCTCCTTGTCTTTTATCTTTTGGAGTTGGTTAAAGCGCGTTTCGGTGTAAAAGTAAGCAGGGTCCACCAGCTCTATGCCGTTCATTTTAGCGAATTTCTCAGCTCCATCGCCGATCATCATCACATGCTCCGACTTCTCCATAACCGCACGGGCTGCTGTAATGGGGTTTTTGATGGTGGTTACGCTGGCAATTGATCCGGCATTCAGTGTTTTGCCATCCATAATGGCGGCATCCATCTCATTTTTGCCTTCGTTGGTAAACACGGCGCCTTTTCCCGCATTAAAAAGAGGGGAGTCTTCCATTACCTTTATGGTCGCCTCCACGGCATCCAGGCTGGTGCCCCCTTTCTTCAGCACAGCATAGCCGGTTTGGAGCGCCTCATTCATTTTCTCTTTATAAGCTTTTTCTTTTTCAGGGGTCATGTTCTCGCGGGTAATGGTACCGGCGCCGCCATGTATCACCAGGGTAACTTTGCTGTAATCAGGCTTGGTCTGGGCAAAGCCGGCCATACTGATCAGCATAAAAAGTAACAGAAAGTATGCGTTCTTTTTCATATTCGGTTTAATAGTCAGGTGGAGAATTCAGGTTAAAGGTGTTTGCTACTCTTAAAGTTATACTTTTTGCGTGAAGAAAAGAACTTCCGGTTTTATTTAAATTAAATTAACAGCCTTTACCTTTGCCCCATGACTTTAATTGATAAAATAGCCTGGATTGAGATACAGGAGAAAAAGCTTTTGAGCACCCGCAGCTACGGAAAAAACGCCTTTTATATACCCGGCGGCAAACGCGAACCCGGCGAAACAGACCAGCAAACGCTTATGCGCGAGATTAATGAAGAACTGAGTGTCTGGCTGCTGCCCGAAACCCTGCAGTTTGTAGGCAACTTTCAGGCCCAGGCCCACGGGCACGCCTCGGGCATAGAGGTTAAAATGCAATGTTATACCGGGCGCTACACCGGCAAGCTGGTAGCCAGCGCTGAGATAGAAGAGCTGGTTTGGCTTACCTACCAGCACCGCTCCAAGGTATCGCCGGTAGACATGCTGATCATGGATTGGCTAAAAGAGCAGAACCTGATTGACTAGCGCCAAAGCCACATTATTGGAGAATAAAATTAAGTGAAAATCCTCCGGAACCATGTTAAAAAAAAATATATAGAACTTAAAATATAGTGATTGTTTCTGCGTTAAAGAGCAGCATATGCGTAGAAACAACACAAATTTTGCAGCTTTAAAATAGCATGCCAATCATACTTTTCTCATATTTGCATCACATTGCTAACATACAATATAACTTACACTACAATTACACAAAACCCTATGAATTTTAATTTCTTAAAAGCCTCCTTGTCACTGGTACTTTGCGCTACGCTAATGGTATCTTGTGTATCGTCTAAAAAGTATGATGAGTTGAAGGCCAGCAAAGAGGCCCTGGAACGTGAGCAAGCTGCCTCGAACCAAAAGATAAACGACCTGACGGTGTCGCTAAAGGACCGGGAGCAGAAGCTTGCCGAAATGGAACGCGCCATGAACGAGCAGCAGAAGATTCTTGACAACCTCAAAAACGAGGTGAATGCTGCCTTGCAGGGCTTCAACCAGGGCGACCTGAGTGTAAAGGTGAAAGATGGCAAAGTATACGTTTCGATGTCGGATAAGCTTTTATTCGCCACAGGCAGCACCAAGGTAAACCCAGGCGGCAAAAGAGCGATCGATCAGCTGGTAGAAGTACTTAAGAAGAACCAGCAGGTTGGTGTGATGGTAGAGGGCCATACAGACGATGTAAGCATTTCTGGCGGCATGAAATACATGACCGACAACTGGGACCTGAGCGTTTTGCGCGCCACCGAGATCACACGCATGATGACTGACAAGGGCCTTTCGCCGGACAGGGTAACCCCGGCTGGCCGTTCGTTTTATATGCCTGTAGATACTGGCCGTTCAGCTGAGGCGAAGGCCAAGAACCGCCGTACTGAGATCATCCTGACACCTGATTTCACTGAGATCTACAAGATTTTGGGCATCAAATAAAACAAGCCTGATTTAACAAAAAAGCCGATGCCCTTACCAGGTATCGGCTTTTTTTATACTTGCCAGTTCTTAGTAAAGCCAGTATACTTTAAATATGTAGTGACATGCTACATGAGCGTGCCAATACTAAAACTCAGTTTATAGAACTACCCGATTGCCTGTTGCAAATCTTCCAGCAAATCTTCCATATCTTCCACACCCACACTCAGGCGGATAAGGGAATCGCTTAGCCCGGCTTGCAAGCGCTCCTCACGCGGTATGCTGGCGTGCGTCATAGTAGCCGGGTGCCCGCACAGCGACTCCACACCTCCCAACGACTCAGCCAGAGAAAATAGGTGCAGCTTTTCCAGCACGCGGGTCGCATCTGCTACGTTGCCACCTGCCAGCTCAAAGGAAACCATGCCACCGAAATCGCGCATCTGCTCTTTTGCTACGTCGTGGTTTTTGTGATCCTCAAAGCCAGGCCAGTATACTTTGGCCACCTTACTATGGTTTTTCAGGAACTCAGCTACTTTACGTCCGTTCTGGCAGTGGCGCTCCATGCGCAGGTGCAGGGTTTTAATGCCGCGAAGCACCAGAAAGCAATCCTGAGGCCCTGGTATGGCACCGCAAGCGTTCTGTATGAAGGCAAGTCTTTCATGCAATTCATCATCCTGCACAACCACAGCGCCCATCACCACATCAGAGTGACCGCCCATGTACTTGGTGAGCGAGTGCATCACGATGTCAGCGCCCAGGTCAAGGGGTGTTTGCAGGTAAGGAGTGGCAAAGGTGTTGTCGGCCACAAGCAACAGCCCGTGTTGCTTCGCAATGGCGGCGCAGCCTTTGATGTCGATGATGTTCAGGAGCGGGTTGGTGGGCGTCTCAACCCAGATCATTTTAGTGTTCTCGTTCACCAGCGCCGCTATCTTATCCAGGTCGCCCATGTTCGTGAAATGGAACTTGATGCCGTAGTTCTGGAATATCCTGGTAAAGATGCGGTAACTGCCCCCGTACAGGTCGTTGGTAGAGATCACCTCGTCGCCGGGCTTCAGCATTTTAATAATGGCATCTATTGCCGCCATTCCAGAGGCAAAGCATAAGCCGTGCTTTCCGTTTTCGAGCGCAGCCAGCGCGTTCTGCAACTGGGTGCGGGTCGGGTTATGCGTTCTGGAGTATTCGTAGCCTTTGTGGTCGCCGGGCGACTTCTGCACATAGGTCGAGGTTTGGTAAATGGGCGTCATGATGGCGCCTGTTGTTGGGTCTGGCTCCACGCCAGCATGTATTGCTTTCGTTCCGAATTTCATATGCAAAATATGTTTTTAGAATGATCGGTATGCTACAAGTTATAAATATTAAGGCAGAACCCGAGAGGCGCTGCTTTACAGTCTACGGCTTCCGCAAATAATACTTCCGAAGCCGGTTAAATCTTTTCTCCTTTGTATTTCGTCTACTCATACCTGTACCATTTGCATTGCCTTTCATGAAATCACTCTCCCTGCTGCGTAACCTTGTGCGTGAAAACGCCTCCACGTTTGTTTCCATGCTCCTACTGGTGGTGGTTCCGGTGGTGGTAAGCTCTACGCTGGCCATTGTGCTGTATAACCACCAAGGGCTGCTTTTAAACCTTTCGTGGGTCCAGATGCTGATGTACTTTGCGATTATCTCCGTTACAATGGCCCTTGCCCTTACGCCTACTACTTTTGTGGCGCTCGTAAGCGGATTTTACCTGAGTTGGGCCGGCTTTGCCGGCATTGTGGTCTCATACGGCATTGCCGCCCTCATCGGCTATAGCATCGCACAGTTGATTGACCACGGCAAAATGATGAGTTTCCTGAACCGGTTTGAGAAAGCGCGCAACCTGATGCAGGAGCTGCGAAACCAAAGCTGGAGCCTCATCTTTCTGACCAGGATCTCGCCGGTTTTGCCTTTCGCCCTGATGAACTTTGTGCTGTCGCTACTGCAAGTGAACAAGAAAAAATTCTTACTGGCCAGTATTGTAGGCATGCTTCCCCGCACACTTTTCTTCTTTTGGATAGGCACACAGGCCAACGACATCCTAAATTTGCTGCAAGACCCTGACAGCGGCTCAAGCGGGCGTTTGCTCATGATCTTGTTGATAGTCATTTCGATAGGTGGTTTATACTTCGTTTTTGATCGGGCCCTGAAAAAAGCACTGCGAAACTCGGCTGCAAAAAATGAGTAAAAGTTTTAAAAGGACTTGCGTATAATCAAAAAACGACGTTACTTTGCACTCACAATAACGGAAAAGGTCACGTAGCTCAACTGGATAGAGCATCTGACTACGAATCAGAAGGTTAGGGGTTCGACTCCCTTCGCGACCACTTGGAAATCAGCCACTTACGAGTAAAATCGCTAAGTGGCTTTTTTTATGTGCACACAATTTGCACACCGGTTTACTAATTCAGCACCTCTATTTTTGCTATTTCATCGAAATAAAAAAATTAAAATATTTCGTCTCGGCTAGTCTTCCTGATAGATTGTATTCCAAACAAATCTGACTTTTGATCATCTAATTCACTACCTGTCATCCCTAATTGGGTTAGACTGTGCGGCTGAACAGTTGAGTGAAAGCTGCATGAGATAATCAAACGACATACTCTCATACTCCCCTTCTAACTTACCTATAGTTCAATAAAAGCATCCTTAACCATCCCCTGCATCATTAACAACTCTTAATATATAAAGGTACACCAGCATACATACCGTTTAAGACACTTCAAAGCAAAAGTCCAGGGTCATTCATTTCGGCGCAAAGTTAGCCTGCCGCTCGGATACGGGACAAGGTAGTCCTGAAAAAATGGGTATCCCAGCGGGAGCCCTCCACATTTTTACAGGCTCCACCTATGCCCTTAATCCGTCCGGTAGGCAGGTAGGGCACCATAATCAATTTCTAACACTTTAAAAGAACAAGATTATGGAAAAGCTGACTAAAAAAACCGTGTTTAACAGGGTAGCAGAAATCAAGTTGACCTACCGTTCTAAAGTAAAACCATCCGAGCGTCCACAAGTAACCAGTTCTACCGACTGCGCTGAGGTTCTCCGCCAAAGCTGGGATACTGGAAAAATTGAGTTTGTAGAGCATTTCAAGGTGATGCTGCTCAACAGAGCCAATAGGGTATTGGGTATTTATGAACTTTCCACAGGAGGCGTGGCAGGCACAGTGGCTGACCCGAAGCTTATCTTCGCCGCCGCACTTAAAGCCTGCGCCAGCGCCATCATCCTCAGCCACAACCACCCCTCGGGCAACACCAAGCCAAGCGCTGCTGACCTGCAGCTGACAAAGAAGATGAAGCAGGTCGGGGAGCTGCTCGACATCACCGTGCTGGACCACATCATCCTCACCAGCGAGACGTACTACTCCATGGCAGATGAAGGGCTCTTGTAGCCCAACACTTCAACGAACACCAGGGCTAGTTATTTTCCAAAATTAGCCCAGCTGATGACTCACCTAGTCCAAAAATCTGCTTTAACTTAATATCATAATTTAGCGGCCCTTATGCTCTAAATACTGAAGTTGTATGATGGGCCTCCATTGCTGTCAGAATGTCTTTCACAGTAAGACTCTAAAGCCCGGCGCCGATGAGCAACTCTGCTTAAACACCCAATTTCAACCTTTAGTCATACTATGTCAGGTTTGTTCCTTTACATCACTTTTGATATAGAACCTTTCTATAATCTTTGTGATTTTTATGAGATCATTTTCCCTAAGTAGAGAGAGGAGACTATTGCCATCATAATAGACGTTCAATGTCTGAGGTTTATGCTTGCTCTTATTCATAGTCTCTAAGAATTCCTTGCCATCATCAAAAAAGGAGGCAGATGTGATGTAGCACCCTTTTATCGGTTTCCCGCTTTCCAGCACCTCTTTGTCCAATGCCTTTGCTGCAAATGGAAGGGTTCTTCTGAAGAACCAACGCAACGTGTTCTTGGAGTCAGTGTCTCCAACCGAAATCCTGGAGGCAGCCGAATACCCTTTCAGTTCAACAACTATAACTTCTTTAGGCACAGAAGACCTGATTATAAAGTCGTATTCGTAGTATTCCTTTGTTCCATCGGGCTTAACCATAGTCAATGTTCTTCCTTGTTCGATCTGCGCATTACCGTAAAAAGCACTGATTAGTGGGTACAGAAGGTATTCAAAAAGAACTCCCCTTATTTCCCTGAGGCTGTCCTCCTGTCCAGAGTTCCTTATGAGGTCAAGCGTGCTTTCAACCGAAGTGGCAAGCGCATCATCTTTCAATGTCAGATCATCAACCTTTATGAGGTTAAGGCTTTCGATTACAGAATAGATGTTGGTGCCGAATATAGAACCTAAATCAAAAGATATGAAACCTAGCGCCCTAGCCTTGTTCAGGGCATGTTCTGTTATATCCTTGTAAACAATAATAGGGATCACCTTCCGGGTCCCCTCACTTACAGAGTTTAAATTGATTTGCAACCGGCCTAAGAACCCATCCAAGTCCACCAGGGTGTAAGGCCTGGCGATAACAACGTCCACTACCACTAAAGTCATTTTTTCAGCGGTATCTGCTTTTGCTGCCAGCCCTGGGTTGAGACCGGTTGTCTTTGTGTATGCGTAGGCATCCCAAATGAGGTTATTCTGACGAGCCCCGATGGATGGGGTCTTTTTGTTCCTGTATATTACTTTGTAATTGTCTACAATATTACTCCTGCTGAGCCAGCGCATAATGTCAGGGAGAAACATGCAATCGGTGACCATCCTACTCCGATGGGAGTTCATCAACCTCTCTTCTGTTTCATTATCGAAAGGCTGCTTTTCGTAGAGTATGTACTTGATGCCGGTTTTATCGGACCGCTCCTTTACAATCCCTTGATGCCTGAGGTCCCGGACAATATCATCAAGGGAGTCTGCTTTTGTGGAAGAAGCTCCTATGGGGGAAGCGGTTAACTTCAGCCCTTCATAGTAGGAAATGATGCCTTCGTTCAAATCCATGGTCTCCAGAAGGCGATAGATTGGCGGGCGGTACTTTTGTGCTATCTCTTTGAGTCTCGGCAGGTTCAACTGCTCACCAGGTTGAAGGTAGACATACTGCCTTTTCCCGAAGGTAATGGGGTGGGATGAGGTCAGCAGACCGGCAGCGACTGACCTCTGTACAATCTTTCTTGCATTGTCACTGGTAATGCCGAATCTCTCTATCAATGCAGAGTTTAGGTCTCTCCCTGACACAAACTTTTTAAGGCTGATATACTTTCTTATAAAAGCCTCATATTGTTTGGGTGCCTTACTTGTGTTGAATAGTCTATTTTGTCCCACTGCCCTTATAATTTTTATTTCTGCAATAGTAAGGGGACAAAGCAAAAAAAGCTAGAGCAAATGACATCATCAATTTCAAATGGTTGATTATCAAAACCTTATATAAGTGTAAAAAATATTGTAGTGGTTAAAAGAGGGTATATTTGTTCCTTTTTTGGCTTTTCAGACGTATAAGCTGTCCGCAACTGATTAAATTTCACAGCACATCTGGCTCTTTTGGCTCCCCAGTTGCCCCCTTAAGTATGCTTTTCCTTTACTGAACGTCTTTGAGGCCTGCACAACTCTCCACGCTTCTTTTTGCACTTGACTGTTAGCAGGCCAAGACAAAACATTGCCGACACTAAATCCTAATAAGATTACTCTTTGCAGAGGGAGGAGCCTTTAAACGCTTCTACCTCTGCAAATTACTTGCACTTATTGTTCTCAATGTTTATATTAAAAATCTAAAATAATGTCTTTGTGCTTTATTGGTCATACTTCAAAGACTGGAAAAGAGTCTATGCATAGATTTTTTTAAAAACAAGAGGCTGGAGCTCCTATAAATCGCTCCGTGAAACGGGAATAGTTGTAAGAGGCTAAAACTTAAAAATAGGGTCACCTGAAAAAGTCTGTACATGAAGCATCTGAAGCAATTACTGACCCGCCTACAGACCTTTGAGCTTATGCTTATCTATAAGAAGGTGGCCGTGGGTGCTCTTGGACACAAGGAAGTGAGCAGCTACGACATCAGGCATGAGACAGCCTACGACGAGGCCGCCGTCTTCGAAAGCGAGCTTAGGCTTCTCTCCCAGATGGCTACTCTGGATTTGCTTTCCCTTAACGGCCAACAACTCCAATTGGTTCTGGAGCAAACTGCCTCCATAGAAAAACGGTTCAGAACCTTTTGGGTGAACTTCCACAGCCAATCCCTGGACTATGGGCAGGCCTACCCGGCCAATTACCTCCGCCAACTCAACCTACCCGACCTGTTTGTCGTGCGCAACCTGCAGCCTATCGAATCCAACATTAAGGTTCGGGAGGAATTGGTGGATGACCTGGCCGAATCGGTAAAGCTGCGGGAGGCCTTTCTGCGACAACTCAGGATGCGTGCTAGCGAACTACTTGCTGTTGAAGAAGAACAACCCATAACCACCCCACTCCAGACCACCACCACACCGATTAAGAGTGTACCCCATTTTGTGGAGGGAATGGCCGAGGAGTTCTACCACATCCTCAAAGGCTACTTCACCCCGGAAGACCAGCAGCAGCTCCTGCCCCTCCTGCAAGAGAACCAACCACCGGCCGCTCCCCTTGTTTTCCACGGGAACGGCAACCAGCTGGCCGACGCCTTCAAGCAGCTCTACGAGGCCAACCTCATCGTGGGCTGCCTCAAGTCAGACCTGGAGGAATGGATCTCCAGCCACTTCGCCTACGTGTTCCGCAAACAGCAGCGCACCCTGCCTCCCGGCTACCTGGCGGCCATTATCTCCTCCAACGCCAGACCCTGCCAGTCACCCATCCTCGACGTACGGAAGCAGTCCGGTGGCACGTACGCAGTGTGCCCGGTGCTGCGCACGCAAAAGAACTATAACAGTCAGTAGGAAACAGGCAGGATGCTGTCCTGCCTTCTTGCAACCCTGTAAACAAACCCGCTACCATTGCAGTGTAAACCAAACCAACCATTGCCATGGAAAACTTCACCTTCGAGCAAATGCCCCAGGCCATGCGCCTGCTGCATGAGAAAATGGACCGCCTGGAAATGCTGTTCACCGAGCAGCGTGCACCGCAGGACACCGAGACGATCTTCAACGTCACGCAGGCCGCTGCCTTTCTCCACCTGTCCGTCTCCACCCTCTACGTGAAGGTCTGCCGCCGTGAAGTTCCTTATAATAAGCAAGGCAAGCGGCTTTACTTCTATAAAAGCGAGCTGGATGAGTGGGTGCGCAAGGGACGGAAAAAGACGGTCTCCGAGATACAGGAAGAGGCGCAGCAACACATGCTGCGCGCAGGCAGAAAAGCCTGACGCGCTACCCGTCCCTACCGGAAGACTGTAATCCACCGGCACCGGGTCACTATACTGCAAAGCAGGGGAGCAATAGGTCACAGCTACAGGTACTGCCAGGATGTCGCTCCCCCTGTTCTCCGGTACATTACCCCTCCACAATTACTGCATAAGATCCTTCAGCGATTTCTTTCACAGGACCTGGCCAACTTGATTTCGAAATAAGCTAAGCCAATAGTTAAAATGAACATAGAGCAGATCAACAGCGAGCTTTCCATCACCGACTTGCTGGCAAGCCAGGGCATACAGCCTGCCCGTAAAAGGGGTGCGGACTGGTGGTACATCTCCCCGATCCGCGCCGCTGAGCGCACCCCTTCCTTTAAGGTCAACACGCGCCTGAACCGCTGGTACGACCACGGCAGCGGGGAGGGCGGAAAGGTCTTCGACCTGGCACTGCGCCTGAACCGAACCGCTTCGATCCGGGAAGTTATCCAGCTCCTTTCCCAGCAGTCCTTCCTTGCTGCGCCCACGCCTGCCCTTACCGCCTGTTCAGCGGAGAAAAACACTCCCCCAGAGCACAAACCTGACAAGGACAGCGACAGCCATCGCCTCCGGGTGCTTGCCTCCAGCCCCCTGGAAGAGAAAAGCCAGCTGGCAGCTTACCTCCGGCAGCGCGGCATCAGTTTTCGGACGGCAGCCCCTTACTGCCGGGAGGTGGACTTCTCCATAAACGCCAGGCAACATTCGGCCATCGGATTTGAAAACCGTTCGGGCGGCTATGAGCTGCGCAATGCCTGGTTCAAGGGCTCCTCCTCCCCCAAGGACATCACTTTTATTGACCGCGGCACTAAAACCGTCTGCCTGCTGGAGGGGTTCATGGATTTTTTGTCCCTCCTGGAGCTCTGGCCACACCTGAAGGAAAGCGCCAGTTTTCTGGTTCTCAACTCCCTTACCCAGCTGGGCAAGGGGCTGGAGGTGCTCGGGCGGCACAGGCAGGCGCTGCTGTTCCTGGACCACGACCCGCCCGGCCGGAAGGTGACCGAGCGACTACTCCGCTCGGAGCTGAATTGCCAGGACGTCTCCGCCCTCTACCGCGGCCACAAGGACGTGAACGCGTACCTGGTGGCGGGGCAGCGGCAGGCCAAGCGCCGCCGGTTACGGCCAGGCCACCTGTAAAGGCGCTACAGGGGAATGCTTTTAGGTGCAGGGAGCAAGTTTGTGTTTTTGTTATACAAAAACCTCTTCCGGCCCTAGGCCTCCCCATCCGCTCCCGGTGGTCGCAGCAGGAATCTTTACCCAACTTTTTAAACAGATCAGCACATGGAAACAAAGCAAATGCAGCGGCAAAACGAGGGTAAAAAGAAAGGCGGCCGCCCCGCCAAACGGGTGAAGCGGAACTGCACCGTAGTCGTGCGAATGACCGAAACCGAACGGCTGCTCGTGGCGGGCAAGGCACGGGAGGCGGGGCTAAGCCTGTCGGCCTGGTTTCGGGCAGCAGCCAAGAAGACAACGGTCGTTGCGCGACTCCGCCCCGAGGAGCTGGCCGCGCTGCGCGTGCTCTCGGGGATGGCCAACAACCTCAACCAGCTGGCCCGTCTGGCGCACCGCGAGGGGCTCCTGTCGGTGCAGGGCAGGTGCCGCCAGACGCTTGACGAGATCAACCACACGCTTCACCTGCTGGGCAGAGATGATCGGAAAAGTGATGACCGGTAGAAGCTTCGGAGGCTGCGTGCGCTACGTGGTCCAGAAGCCCGAGGCCGTGGTGCTGGCCGCGGACGGCATCCGCACGGACACCGTCTCTGCTATGGTCGCTGACTTTAACCTGCAGCGCAAGCTAAACACGGATCTGGAGAAGGCCGTGGGGCACATCGCCCTGAGCTGGAGCGTGCACGACAAGGCAAAGCTCAACGAGCAGGTGATGGTGGAGCGGGCAAAGGAGTACCTGGAGAAAATGGAGATCAGGGATACGCAGTACCTGGTGGTGCTGCACCGGGACCGGGAACACCCGCACCTGCACATCGTCTACAACCGGGTCAACTATGAGGAAGACCATTTCCGACAGGTTCCAGCACCGGCGAAATCCCACGGTGTGTCGGGAGATGACCGAGCGCCACGGCTACTATCTGGCACCAGGCAAAGGGCAGGTGAATCGCCAGCGCCTGAAAGGGGCCGACAAGGCAAAGTACTCGCTGCATGACGCGATCAAACAGGCGTTGCCACAGGCCAAAACTTGGCAGGAGCTGGAAAGCCTGCTCCAACATAAAAGCATCACCATCGACTACAAATACAAACGAGGCTCGGACCAGGTACAGGGCGTGAGCTTTCGACTAGGAGAGCTTAGCTTCAAGGGCTCCGGCATCGACAGGAGTCTTAGCTACGCGGCCATCAGCAGGCAGTTGGAGCAGAACCGGCAGCAAGCGCTGCAGCCTTCGATTGCTTCCAAACAACAAAAGGGACAATCGCTAGCAAATACTTTTCCTGGAAGTATTTCTGGAGGTAAAGACTTTACTCGCCACGTCCCTTTGGGCCCGTTGGAAATTCTGCTGGCACCCACTACTGGGCAGGCAGCGGACGCGGCTAACCCGAATGACTACTTCTTTAAGAGGAAACGCAAAAAGAAAAAAAGAATTCGCTTATGAACACAGAGGAACTGGAAGAAAGACTCGCTGACACGGAGCGCGTACTGGCCCTGCACGGAAAGCGGCTGGAAAAACTGGAGGAGCGGGAAACACCTGTTCAGCCAAAGGCGATACAGGAGGCACCTGATTACGTTGACCAGTTTGAGGAACTCAAAGCGCTCATCAAGCGGCATGATCTGGGCGTACAGGCCCTGCAGGTCTACGCCCAAATTGCCTCCTTCCGGGAAACTATCACCAAGCTGCCGAAGGTGCTACCCGTCCGGCACCACCACCACTTTGAGGACAGGTCGCGGGGCTTTGTGATCGGGGGCAGCGTGCTTTTATTGATGGCTGCTATTTCAGCAGGACTGTGCCTAAGCCTGTACCGGGAGAACAGTAGGTTGCGGGACAGCGATGTCAAGTACAGGATGATCAGGCATACATTCCCGGATGCCGGTCGTTGGGTAGATTCCGTTTATCAGCTTAACTCGGAGGAGGTTGAACGGAGGATGAGGCAATGAGAATCCAAAGATTCTGATCTGTAACTGCAGTAAGCGTTAAGTATGGTCCTGTATAAAGCATAAAAGTGGCTTAGCACGGGCCACTTTTATGCTTTATTATGCATTAACAGCTAAGAGTTCTTCTGCTGTTTCAGGATTTCGATCTTCTCCCGCTCACTTGCCAGTAAGCGCTCATAGAGCTTTTTATTCTCGTCCATAAGCTCTATGAGCTTATCAAGCGGATTGAAAGTACATTGTGAGAAACTACCAGAAGGACCACTTCCTGAATTAGAAGCATTCCCTACAGAATTATCATGTAATGTCTGTATAAAGACATGTCCATCCTCTGGTAAGTTTTTAATTGCCTCAGCAGAAACACCTAAAGCACTAGCTATTTTTTCCAAAGTCATTTCATCTACCTCTTCCTCCTGTTCTATGCGAGAAATATTCTGTTGAGTAGTGCCCAGTTCAGTAGCGAGTGTAGCCTGCTTCACTCCCAAAGCGGTTCGCATTCTTCGCACGTGGTCGCCCAAGTGGATTGGTCGTTTTCTTTCTGCTGTTTCCATACATTAATATACTAAAAAATGAGCATTATAGCAATAGCTTATCAACGTACTAAACAACCTTATGCGTGTTTAATACAACAAACGCTATGAAAGCATTTCTATTTAGTTGGATCATAAGTGCAAAGTATTGCCTGTATAAAAGCAAAGAACCTTATGAAAATGAGGTAATACATAAGTTCACATTACAATCAGTCACTTCGAAACAATGCTCGTTAGGCAAATATAAGTAAGTCCTTAAGTCTTTCATCATAAACTGTAAGACTATCTTAAAACATTAAAGGCTCTGCTACTAAGTACGATCATATATAAGCAAAACTATAATCGCCTTATTACCCTGCATTCAAACCGATAGCTGATGCAATCCTTTACTAATATTCCTGAAGTAGCATGAACAAGCTAATAATTTACCTTATATTAAATAGCAATGGGTTAAAGCTTTAGGAAGTATCCATATAAAGTTTTTAAGCTATAGGTTAGACTGTACACTAATGCCTAATTAGTCATTGCCCGAATCTACATTAATGTTTTTATCTGACTCTTTCATGTGTGTAGGCGACTGTGGTCCTATCCATTCGCCCTTCACAAGGTACAGTTCATAATAAATTATCCACTCAGTAATCCAAGGAATTGTATACTCGAAGGTATTTATTCTCTCATTCCATGGCATGTCAGGGGGATAGTGCAAGCAAAGGCTGTGATCCTTATACATATGTATTTCCTTACCCGGTTCTATCTTCGGATAAAGAATAGTAACCTTCGGTTCCTTACCCGCTACTTGCTCTACCTTCACCTTATAATAGCTTGTACAAAACTCCGGCTGCAGTAGCCCCACACAGGTCAGCACATTATTTTTAATGTCACAGGAAAGGTAAGAGTAATTCTCCTCTAACAGCCTTTTTTGGTGAGCTAGGAGAGCATACCTATTAATCCCCTTTCCATACCATCTGCTTTTACTTATCATGATGAAAACGGTGAGGTTGGTTTTTGATCCCAGCTGAGTTTGTAGACACATTTCCAAGGCTATCTGTAAAAGCTCTTCCGCTACTTAGCAATGCGGCCTTCTCCATAAGTCCTATTATTCTGTGTTGCTCAGTCTTTTGCTGAGGAGACAAAAGCCTCAGTTCACCATTATCTCCTTCTGCCAAGAAGCTAAGGCCTTTGAGGTACCTATACCAATCGAATGAGTACTGTGTATACTTAAACCCTTTTTCCGGATCTTCAAATATATACTCCTTTGTTATCTCTCCTTTGCTGTTTCTTACATAGTCGAACAGGGAGGCGTCATGCGATTGAAGTCTTGCTTTCACGTTGTCTCCAACAACCACTCCGTTTGTGTAAGCATAGGCCTGCATTTTGCTAGCTAAACTGGTATGAAGACTGTTTGTTGTTAATTCACAGCAGTCTCCCAACCCGAAACTCGCCCACATAACCTGGTCATGATCCCCAAAGTCAATACCTATTCTTGTGCTTATGTCTTCGATTCCCTCTTCCTCAAAGAGTTTCTTTAAATCATTTTTAACGAAGTAAGTAAAAAAGCTGGCCGCATTAACAGCCATTTGGACTGATTCCTCCTTGCCTATTCTCTTTCCCCCGAAGTAAACAAAAAGCCCGTCTCCCTGAAGCCGCTGTATGTGGCCTTTAAACATTGCACAGGTATGAATGGCAGCTCTTTGTATAGTATTTGTGATAATATAGATGGTATGCAAGTCATAGTTTCTATGCAGGTTTGTAGATCCTTTGATGTCAATGAAAACAGAGGTTATGTAGTGCTGCTCGGTGTTGTCTGTTCCTTTCAAATGTTTAAAATCCGGGTGCTCACTAAAAGTTGCCTCAGCTACCTTATTAATTCCCATCAACTTTCCAAGCTCTAAGAGACCGGCTTCCGGCTCTAGAATACTAGATCGGCTAAGCTTTGTAAATGGAATAGAGTTTTGTACACCTTCTGAAAACATACGTGTACCGCTTAGCCCTTTTTGAAATTTCGACTGTGAAAGGGCCGCCTTAATTGTATTTGTGTAATCCTTGTAGAATTCCATGCGCGGGTGGGACTTTAAATTTTGTTTAAAAGAATTATTGAGAATGGGAGTAATAGGAAAAATTGAACGGCTAACATGTAGCCAGCTCTAGTGAGCAGCCAAAACTTGGAGTCAAGGCCTTTCGCCAACTGGTGTGCCTGTCTTGAGAGGTCTTCCTCGAGTACAGCATCATCTGCGGCATTCAGACGCTGTTGAAAATCTTTAAATTTAAGGCATGCTACACTACCATAGAAGGTAATAGATGGCTGCTTTGCTCCTTTGCCTTTACCGAGATAAGGTAGAATGGCCAACAGAGTGAAAAATATAGACACCCAATTTATACCTACTAAAACGCATATTAATGCTGTTAGCTGACCATCTAATAGGCTCTTGTTTTGAAGCAACACATAAGCGGCTCCGAGAACACCCAATAAGAAAGTGTTTATCGCTAAATAGAATTGACCCTTATTGTTGACAGTATCATAATAGTGGTCATATCGGTCTATAATGAAGTGTAAATGCTCTATGTTCTTCGCTCTATTTTCCACTTAATTGTTATATACATGTACAAAAATTACTGTAAGCTAGAGGGAGCTTAAATCTCCCCCTAGCTCTGCTTTACTTTTCTTTCCGTACACCCTTAAAAGGAGTACCACCGGACTTCTGGTCCATGAAGCGACCGGTGTTCGCGTCTCGCTTAACCCAACGGTCATTGTGCGGGTTATAGGTCTGGGAGCGCTCTCTCACGGCTCCGTTTCTGTGGCCGTCCCCGGCCGGTTTGTTAGTTGCCATCTGTTGTATGGTTAAAATCCAGTAAATATATGGTTGATCCACGTAGCCCGACTGAACGCATGCCTTGACCTTTAGGCACATGGTGCCCGGGCGACTGCTACGGCGGCATGCGCTGGAATGTGATTTGTGTTCAGCAAGAAAAGGACAAAACGGGTCCTCTAGCGCAGCGTGCTGCCACCTAGCCACTATCGGATTCCCTGCTATTGCCGACACTTTGGACAGGGATGTCCTGTTGATGGATATGTAAGCTTCCCCCTTATTTCAGCATATGCATCTGGTTTAACTCTTTGCCTGTCTTACTGAAGGTGCAGGCAAACAACCCTCGGTGCTTTCAGGCGCACCGTAGCCTAATAAGTGAATGTAGCCGGAGAGGGTTGGCTGGCTAGGCCGAGTGAAGAATTCAGGTGGATTTGCAGGTTGTAACAAATTCGTTACTTTTGCGGTACCATTACCGAAGCGCGAACTTCACCCCAGAATCTTGGCAGATTCTGACCCGTAAAAACCAGCAGTCATATGTTTGCAGCATAGATTAGCTGGTTTTACTTTTCATAGGAACAAGAAGCATACCATCATGCTTATTATTGCTATATATTAATTTTTTATTGACAGTTACCGGCAATTTGGCAAGAAGCCCGCCGGAATAACTGCCAAATACTGAATCTTGTCATACTGTCCCCTTTATTTCGCAAGAGCCAATCAACGTGACACGAACATCCCTTCATTGGCAAAGCCCAGCGAAGTCATGAATTGACGGAAGTCGCCCCCATTCAGGTGTAGCATCTCCTTGACATCTGTAGCAGACATTTCCAGGTCCTCCAAGTGGCAGCGAACCATCTCCCTCAACAGTTGCGAGGCCTCCGTAAAGCCATGCTTTGCCAAGTCAACCGGTTCCTTCTTCCGGTAGGGCGCCAGCTGAATCATCAGCCCCCTGTGCCGGTCCTCGTTGAGCAGGCCAAGGTGCTTAGCGCGCATGGCAATAGACGCCATCGAGCAGCCCCAACGGGCCTTCAGCCCCATCAGCCCCTCTAACCGAAGGCCGATCAGCTGATCGTGTATGTCGTGGGCAGGCATCAAGAACTCACTCGCGAACCGGTTCGCCTCTATTTCACGCACCTCGCCCGGGAGACAGTCTGTGTGCATGACCAGGTGTCCCAACTCATGGGCCAGACTAAAGCGCATCCTGTCGAGGCTGTACTCACGGTTGATGTAAATAACGGGCAGGCCCCGGCTCGTGAAGAAGCTGTAACCGTCCACGTTCTCATTAGCCATCCATGTCTTGGCCACCACGATTTTGTGGTTCTCGAGCAGCGCGGTCAGGTTTCTGATCGGGCCGTTCGGCACACGCCACTTCGCTCGCAGTTTGCGCGCCAGGTCCTCTGGCGCAGTATCCGTAACCGAGTCATCCAGAAAATCCGGAACAGCAATCCCGTCCTCCGGCTCAATGGCGTCCTGCAGTTTGCTGATCCACCCCCCCAGCAGCCGGAAGTGCGACTCCAGCTGTGTCCGCGGAACGGCCTTGAGGGCCGCCTTCTTGCGGTAATGCCCCTGCACGGGGGGCAGGTAGGAGTCGATGTCCTCTTGGTAAAAGAAGCTGACGGGGTAGTCCAATGCTTCCGAGAGCAGGGCAATATCCTCCTCGTTCGGTTCGCGCAGGTTGTGCTCCCACTGCGAGACCGCTGCCTGCGTCCTATTGATAAGTGCCGCGAGCTCCTTCTGCGTGATGCCGCGCGATGACCTGGCTAATTCCAGCATTTGGTAATTGAACCGAGTCTGCATATGCTATTATCCTTTCTGTTGTTTTTTTGAGTCATTGCCGGCTGTGCCCTTTTTCTTAGGTCGGAACTTTATCACCAGGCTGTCTACCTCATCTGTAATCGGGTAAATTTCTTGCTCCAGCTCCAGGGCCAGATTATGGGTAGAGGCCTGACGCAGGACGTCGAACTCCTCCATCAGTTGGCCCCTCACAAAGAAAAGCGCGTGAAACCCCACCAACTGTGAGTTGGCCCGGTCTGAGAAGTGCTGCAGAATAACGCTCGGCAGCATTTCAAGGTCCGCGTACAACTCTCCCTGCACAATCGCTTTCTGGCGCTTTGAGTTCGCTTTAAAAGCGGCATTCGCCCTTCCTTTATAGAAGTGGAACTGGCACACTCCTTTTTTTATCAAGGTGAAGGTCATGGCCGTCTTCTTTACCTCCCAGCCCTCATCACTTCTGAACCTTTCCTCGAGCATACCCCAAATGCGGGGGAAGAGACAGGAAGAGTAAATGGCGCGGAAGTGCGGGATGTACAGGTCCGTACCCTCTGCCTCCAGTGTGATGGCAATGGCCTGTTCCACTGAGTTGACGATGGTGCGCAGTTCCTCCGGCGTAACCAAGTCACGAAAGTCAGAGAGTGTTATGGTAGGGCGTAGAGTTGTCTCCATGGGCATTCTATATATTTCGATTCAAATATATCACTAAAAATATAACAGGCAAAATCACGGGAAAAAATATTTCTGTTTTTTTGAAGGTCTCTCCCTATTCATTAGGCGCTCCTCATATTCTTAGAGCAACACCAGGAGCAGATACTATGGAAACAGTGCTACATCCAAGTGCACTACTTTGAGAGGTGTGCACCAACTAGTTTTATGTCTAATAGCCATTTTCAGAAACGCAGCCATGGGTTATATTCTGTTTGTGCACTAAGTTGGTACATGAATCCTAGTACATGTACCGTTGTGGTACATGTACTAGGATTCATGTACCAAAATTGCTAATATTGTCCCACATACGATATAGCATATGAAACTAGCGACCGACAGACCCTACAATACCCTTCCCCCCCTTCCACCGCCTCCGGAGAAAATTGAGTCCGTCGCCGTCCTAAAGCAGGAGAGCAAGGCGGCCGTCGCGCTGGCCGAGCTCAAGGGGCTGGCCAGGACGCTCCCTAACCAAGGTATCCTCATTAATGCCATTGTGCTGAAAGAGGCTCAGGCCAGCTCAGAGGTGGAAAACATCATCACGACGCACGACAGGCTCTATCAGGCAATGGCGGCGACCTCTGTGCAGCCCGACCCAGCCACGAAGGAAGTGCTGCGCTACCGAGAGGCGTTGCTTTACGGATTCAATGAGATAAAGGAGCGCGGGTTCATGAACACCAACAGCATTTGCCGCATACAGGCCATCCTCGAGGAGAATGAGGCGGGGCTTCGGCACCTGCCGGGAACGGCACTTAAAAACGATATGACTGGAGAGACGATCTACACACCACCAGACGATAGAAACGTGATTCAGGACCTGATGCAGAACCTGGAGCGCTACCTCAACGAGGAGCCGGGGGAAGTCTCCGCACTCATACGGATGGCGGTGCAGCACTATCAGTTTGAGAGTATCCATCCTTTCTATGACGGGAACGGAAGGACGGGTAGGATCATCAACGTGCTTTACCTAATCCTACAGAAGCTGCTCGATATTCCCATACTTTTCTTGAGCGGCTACATCATCGCCAACAAGGGCACCTATTACCGTTTGCTGCAAGAAGTAAGGACGGAGGCCAATTGGGAGGAGTGGGTACTGTTCATGCTCAAGGCCACTGAGAGTACAGCCAGGCAGACCATTGTACAGATAAACCAGATACATCAACTGTTTGATCAGGTACAGGAGAAGGTAAAGCAGGAGGCAAAGAAGATCTACTCCAAGGACTTAGTGGAGCAGCTCTTTGTACACCCGTACACGAAAACTGAATACATCACAAGCGGACTAGGTGTGGAGCGCAAGGCAGCCTCCAGGTACCTCAAGTCGCTAGAGGCGATCGGAGTGCTGTCGCTCAAACAAGTAGGAAAGGAGAAGATATATATCAACCACGAGCTCTACAAACTTTTACGCGGGAAGTAGGAAATTGGCTTTCAGCTACTCGAGTATATTTTTGAATTGCTTCAGTGTGTCGGAAATAATGTCTAGGCACCTGCCTACATGGCTTTATCGGCTTAAGAGCTCCATAAAAATGGGACCCTAGGGTAAACTTCAACTGACCGAGCTAGTGCTTTGGTGAATTCAAGTGCCGGAGTATCACGTACTGCCTGTTGAGCCGGTATGACAATTAAGATTTGAAGTAGGCAAGCCTAGCTACTGCCTACCGAAACCTACTTTCACGCACATACATCTCAGCAATATGCGACAAGATCAGGAACTTAGTGAACGAGAACTTTCCGATCGGACATGGCCTTCTTGAAGCTAGTTTACCTCTCATACCAGCACATCAGCAAAAAGCGGGTCATGTAACACAGCATCTTTCGATCTGATTCGAGAAATGGATGCACCTGGACTTGAAATGAGACGCCCCTAGTTTAAGAATAAACCTGAAAAGAAACTTTTCAACAAGGCAAAAATGGCATGGCTCTGTTCAGGGTTTAATGCTAAAGTGACTGCAACGTTGATGATAAGGCCAACGAAGTGATTTTTCCAGTCTTTCTTAGTAAAGGACTCTGCTTTTAGTGCTGCCTCTTTGAAAGCGGCCTGCAGTTCTTGAACAGCTTGCAATGGCAAATTTAGGGCAATAACCTGTCTCTCCAACTTTTTAAGCTGGCCCTTTAAAAGAGCCAGCTCCTCATGATCAAACTTCACATCAGGGGCGGCCTGGGTGAAGTAAAAAATACGGGCATTTGTTTCCAGCTCTCCCCACAAGTCCGGCTCCCCCTCCTCTTGCTTCAGCCAAAGCAGCCATTTGTTGAAAAGGTGAATTATTGTTTCCCACTTATCAATATTCGCATGATGGATTTCCTTCTCTGGCCGAATGATGATTCCAGAGTAATTAGGAGTAGAATAAGTGTTAAGTCGAGGTGCTTCTCTTCTCCCGTTAGCAGACCCCTCGATAACCATGCTTGGGGCTATCTTAAAATAAAATCCAGTTGCAAGGTGTTTGATTTTTAGGTAGCTGTTGTCTTCCATGCTAAAGAAATGCACATTCAGGCCCTGTTGCTGAATTTCGGTATATAGCGAATTCTTTTGGCTTTTGGTAAACATCGGTACAGGTAGTAAGTGGTTTTATATTTCAGGTTATCATTTGACTATTTCCTCTTTCTCCACAACAGCGACCACTTCAATAGCGAAGTGTATGCCATCCAAATCCGCTGGATTGTGAAGCCCGAGGTAAGCTTTCCTGCCGCTGCTGTACACCGGCACTACAGCAGACTTCAAGCTGGTCCGCGACCAGTCTCTTACTGGGGTAAAGCTCCTTTTCTGCATGAACGCCTTCACCTGGGCCTCGTCCTCAAACATGTACACGTTGCAGATGTCCCCTCCAGGCGGCGCCGTGAATAGGTCCGCCGCGAGTTTCAGCATACCTGTCTGGTCAATCAAGAGCGTCAGCTCAGAGGCGAGTTTAAACTTCTCCTGAGCCGCCTGCAGCTCGGCTTCATTGCGGTAGGCGGTAAATTCATAATACCACTCCACCGTGTTCTCCGGAAGGATCACAGGAATGTAAGTTCTGCTGTTGCCCGAGTTATAGTAGCTCACCAGGTATCCTACCTGCGGCTTGAGCACCGTCACAGTCCTATAGGTCTTCTTGGTGATGATCTCCTTGCCGTCGGCACCCCAACGCCGCACTTTGCCCACCGGATTGCCGTTTTGGTAGATCGCCTCCTCTACCTTCTGCCCCTGCTCGTTGTAGGTAATACAGGTGCCCTGCCGCACGTCTGGCTTCTCGCTAATTAGCTTTCCGTCCCACTGCAGCACATTTGTCTTGGCATAATAGTCGCGTACCAATCCGCTTGGCACTCCATTTTGATAGGTAATCTTTCGGATGAAAGCAGCATCTTGTACCTGCTTCACTTCTTCTTTATCGCGGTCCAGGTAAAGCGTCCAGGCGCCCTGCCTAATACCGTTCTGGGTGCAGTTGGGCACCGGCAGACGCAGCGTGTGCTGCCTTTTACCTTCCGGCACGTCCACTTTGACAAAGCCCATTTTCTGCAGGCCCTTGCTCAGAGTAACAGGGCTGTCTGTTGCCGAGTTGGCAATGGAGAAAGCCTCTGTCGGCTGAATGTGCAGGGCGTACTGCCCTTGGAAGAGCTGGTCGCAGCCGGCTAGCCGGCCAAAGTAGTAGAACTGCCCGCCTGCGATGCCTTCCGGTAGTAGGGTGGTAGAGTCATGGGGCGCGATGTTGATCCAGCCCTGCGTGTGCCAGCCTTTAAAGAGTCCCTTCTCGTGGTAGTAGCCGATGGCAAGCGATACGGCCTGGTCGGAAGGGTTAACGACCTTCAGCTGTGCAGCGGCAGGCCTGATTGTAAGTAAGCTGAAGGCAAGAAAGGTAAGTAAAAGTTTATGCATCTTTTTAGATTTGTTCCCGGCGGCTGTTAGAGCTGACGCCACTTAGGTTAATGATTAGATAGAAAGTGTATGAATAACTAAAGCATGCGCAGCTGTGGGGGTTGCCCTTGACGCAGGTCATGCGGGCCGTGGTGTGGTCGTCATTTGTTTTCAATGGTCTGAGTGGCATTAGGCACGCCTAATACTATAATTTTAGATTTAATATATATAATACTACTAATGTTTATTTCAACGCATGGCTTCCGCCCCTTGTTGTTTGTCATCCTATTGCAAAAAGGGTCGGCACATTAGTTGCACCGGCCCTTTTTGTTCGTTCTTTTTAAAGTAGTCGCTAGTTAGGCTATAAAGCTAATGCTTAGTTTATCCGACATTTATCCGACATCTATGGCTTTTATCCGACATTCCGGCCTTTGTAGACATAGACAGTCGCTTTTTTCTCTCCTTCTTTGCTAAGCAGGCCTTTCTCCACCAGCTCTGTTAAATCCCGCAAGGCCGTTCGATCTGTTATGCTAAATTTTTCTTTGTACTTACTGTTCTGGATCCTCCTATCATTCTTCCAAAGCAGCAGCGCCTCTACCTGCCGCTCATTCAATCCGATGCTCTTAAGCTGCTCTTCTGAATAAATATCTTTAAAAAGCGTGACAGAGACACCACCGCCGATGGTCGTTATACCAGGCTCCGGAAGTCAGCTACACCGACAACACGGCCATCGTCGTCCTTGCCAATGATGATCCTACCGCCCTTTGCGTTGGCAAACCCGCAGATCCACTTAAGATACTCGTCGCGCCAACTGGCTTTCCATTCTACGTTTTGACTTTCAGACATGAATGTATAATCAATGTTGAGCATCAAAAATAAGGTATCTGCGCGTCAATTTAAAAACGGGTGCAGCGATCCTAATAATATAGGAAACCCAATCAAATTGAAAGCATCAGTTGACGGCTCCAGTGCTTGCTCACACTTAAATACATTACCCAATGCACAATACTCCATATTGAGATTCTAATCCGTTGCTCATCAAGCTTAGTAACTTTCGCTGTAGCCTTTAAGCTACCTGCCGAGCTTCTTTAATAGCTTTGATGATTCTTTTGGTGCGTTTCTCTGCCCGCTGGTTATTCAAGGATAATATCGCCCAGATTGCGGCCGGAAACCACCCGAGTATGGTACACTGCAAGATCAGGCAAATGATCCCTGAGAAGATCTTTCCATTGATCATCAGGGACAAGAACGGCAATAAAATGGCTAAAAGGTACCCCATGTGTATCTATTATGTTGACGATTGTGATAGTTAGTATCTTTATTTTATCTCCTTGCTGATGCCTGTATAATATTACAATCGCTTTTCGCAGCCAATATAATAATTTCATACTTTTAAAACATACAAACCAAGATGGTATAGTACTGGAACCCGATCGGTTAAGCAATTATCAAGCTTGAGCTAAATAAGCCAATGATAAAAAATTAAATTAAATATAAACAGTATGCCTTTCATCTTTGACGCAATACTTAATACATAACAGTTAAAGATTGTGTCTATCATTCCTAAATAAAAATATAAAACAGTATATTCGAGAACTTTCACAACCTTAATTAGAGTAAATTTGGGCATATAAATTTCTCTAATAAGGTTCCCGATACACATAAAGCATCTCAGTCTATAGAAGCAGGTAAATTTAAAATGGAGCTAGGAACAGTTACTCAAATTAGGGCATCGAGGGATCGCATCAGGGAGAAGATCAAAGCATTTGATAGTAGCCGGTTTACAACTCAAACGTTTGGGCCTGAAAATGAATACACCTCAAAGGGACTAATAGGTGGTATAGACTCTTTACTTACAGATATATCTACTTTAACAAAGTGGCAAAATAAGTTCGTAAAACTATCTACCCACACAGAAAGAAATAACATTCTACAGTATCTAACTTACATCGATACTTATTTTGACACACCTAGCAATTACATTTCTCATTTTGAAGCTTTAAAAGTATTAGTCAGGAGCTATAACGTGAGAACCATCTCCGAGCGGCAAGTAGAGTTTGAGAAGGAGATTGAGAATGTTTTGAAACTTAAGCTCCAGTTACAAGCGGAGATGGCTGAAATGGAGAAAATTAAAGACTCAATAGGAGCTAACAATTCAGCAATTTCTGAATCATTCGATTCTAGCAAGGAGAAACTTTTAGAGATAGAGGCAGAGTTAGCTTCAATTACGGATAGAAAAGATGAGCTTGCTACTATCACAGAAACTCTTTCCGAAACAAAAGATGAGATTCTACAAGTAAAAGTCGACGCCGAGAATACCTTATCCGAAATCAAAGCTTCAATGACAGAGAGTAAATCCAATGAAAAGCTTATCACATCGTTCGCAAATAAGGTTCAGGAGAGGGATAAAAGGCTGAGTGAGCTAGAGCAGAACACAATAGAAAATAACACAAAGTTAGAAGAATACGAAAAGGAAAGAGCTGCTATTTTAGAACAAGCCAAAGTGTTAGTAAAATCAGCGAAGGAAGCGCTGAACTATAAAACAGCAGAAGGAATAAGTGCATCTTTCCATGAACATTATCTATTAGCCAAAAACCGTTGGATTATTGCTGGATGGATAATCGGAGCTATACTTTGCTTACTTGGCGCATTGGGAATAGGCATTTGGATACTTAAGTCAAATACGATGAATCTAGGTTTGATAATCGGGCGCATATCGCTTTTGCCATTGCCAATAATTGGAGCAGTTTTTTGTGCTAACCAATACACAAAGCAAAAAAATATTATAGAGGATTACGCCTATAAGATGGTGTTATCAAAATCAATAGTTGGGTTTTCAGAGCAGCTTAAGAAGAATGCAACTGGGGATAATACTGAATATGTTCATTACATAAAAACTGCTCTAGAGGAGATACATAAGGATCCTCTAAGGAGACGTGAAGTAACAAGAGATGAAAAAGGGAATAACCATAACCTTAGGGAGTTAGTGGATGTGGCAGAGAGAATAGTAAAAATTTCAAAAGCAGAGTAATACCTGACTATCACAAATTCCCTGAATCACTACCAACAAACTTAATGTAGCGGTAGCAGGTGGTTCTAGAGATTCCCAAGGTACGGACGATCTTTTCTACTAACTTTGCCGGTGTCAACCAGGATACGGTCGGACTTGGCTTTCTCCAGTGCCGCCTTGGTGAGCTCGCGCTCAAACTCAGCCAGCGAGGCAAGACGTGTAAGGTGGATCAGCAAATGGCTGTGTTGATGCCCTTCTGCAGGCTCTCGAAATCTCCTTTACTAAGACTCAGCTACCAAGTCGATCAGGTCCAGCAGCAAGCGGCCCAGCCGGTTGAGCTTCAATACCACCACAGTGTCACCTGTCCTAAGCTGGGCGATCAACTTCTCTAATTCCGGCCGTTCCTTGCTCTTATCAGATTTCTATCCCTTGAATATTTGCTCGCATCCGTAGTGGGTGAATGCGTCAAGCTACAACTCTGGTTTTTGGGTCTGGGTCGAGGTCCGGGCATATCCTATCTATATATTTTGTCTCAGTAACTCGTCTCAAATACAATAAACTCTGCCTCGTCCTGAAAAGAAGTTTAGAAGTATGATTGCAGATTCCAAGAATCTAAAGAATGACATATTTGTTAGTACACAGTTCAATGAATAAATCTAACAGCTGCTCTCAGCCAAAGACCTGGTTCTACTCAAAGGTTTATTCCTAGTAAACTTAATCCTAGCTTCAAACAACATATGGCCAGTATGGTGATGTGCTATACAAAGTGTAGCAGCACCCAAAGCGCTATCCGTTGACCAGTAAATTATTTTGATGCAATTTGCCTTTTACCTCGTCAAACTCCCCGTTTTCAAACTCAACAAGCAATTTCATGAGCCTCTTCTTCTCATTTTCAGCCTCTGCTCCCATTGCTTTCATCAACTCCCCAATGCGAACTGCTGCCGCGTAGAGTTGTTTCTCATTTGTAATCGCTATTAACTTCATGATATAAACGAAATGTTAACAAATGTTTAAGCAATCGTTCAGTACAAAGTAACAAAATTCTTACGAACTAAGCAGATATTACAACATTATATTAGCTCTAGCTTCCTCCCTCCTCCTTCCATTAGGCTGACCTTCGAAGTATCTTCCATGTGCTTCCAATGCGACCACTACTTCTCAAAATGTTCACTCTGATCAAGTACCACTTGAAAGACAATCTGAGTTAGAGGCGTGGAGCAGGTAGGTTATCTGAGTGAACTGCACTCATTGCCTTTTATTCAAGGAAGGAGGAGCTGATGGCCGTTTCTAATGTAGAGGTAATAAACAAAGCGAATAGCTATAGAAAGCACTCCTGCTTAAGCCATTTATAAAGTATGAGTTGATAATAAAACCCCCTGTTACGTCTTTACAGATTTGGAAAAAACCACCAGCTTGACCGGAATACCTCAGTCAACACCAGTTAGAAATGGCACGCGTACTTGCCGGCACTTATGCAGGACAAGAACAAGATTTTCAAAAGCCTTGCCTTTGCAGCAGGCAAATATGCTGATGCTCTTCATTAAATTTAAAGATCTTGTAAACCCTCTTCCCCTTTACAATCAAGTCAGACAAGTTCAGGAATTGATGAGTAGCAGGACCGACTTGGTTAAGGAGTGCTATTGTTCCCAAAATCATAGAGCCAGCTAGCTAACATCAAAGCTGCAGTTAATGAAGGACGTCCATCATAAACGGCATTCAACCTAACAGCAAACAAACATTACGATTATATAACGTTACATAGCAGGCTTTTTATAAACGCTCCCCTACTTTCGCAGCATAGTTTTCCACACATGCGTATTAGTAGCTTCAATACCCCACGTTCATTCCGTACAAAAATCCTCTTTAGTTTTCTGTCGTTAATCAGCATTCCACTAGTGTGGGTTGCTTTTACTTTTCCTGAGTGATAAGCAAAAGCAATTCCAGTACTTCTCCAACAGCTTTTCCGCCGCTCAGCACCAGTACTAGGAAAATAACCAGCACCTTCAGTACGTTCTGCTGAGAGGCTACCACGAACCCTCATTTTGGATAATTTTATATCCAAGCCCTTTACCATAGAGGAACTTACTAAGGTCATTCTGGAAGCTGCTGCAAAACTAGGGGTGGAAAACAACGCCTCAGGCGCTTATTGATAACTGGACTGTTAGCTCTTTGTGACCTATGAAAAACTAATGGAAGACTACACGAATAGACGCTAGCTGCCAATCCAATTATACTAATAGCACTTAGGCTGTGACGCAAGCTTTACCCTCTTCACATTAAGAAAAGGTAAACAAGCAACAACTAGTTTAATGGTATGTTAAAGCCCGCTTTTCTTTAAGGCAACATTGAAAGCATAGCTTTGCATTGAACAACTAATGAGCAATTAAACGATGTTGGATTACGTCAAAACAATTCTACTGAAAGTGAGCTTCGACAAAACGCTGTTTGAGAAAGAGCTAAAGAAAGGACTGAAAGCACTTGAAGAACATGAGATGGTGCTGCTGAGGCAATGGTGCTATGAAAAGTTCTCCAACATTTACCAGCCGATCCTTCTCAACACCTTCCCTAGCATCGATGCTGCCTAGCTAAAATCAAGTTTAACAGAAATAAACTTAAAATGCACTTTATGCTTATTTCATCATCAACGACAACAGGTAACGTCTCTTACCAGTTACTGATCTCAGCAAAGAGATAATGTAACTCAAATAAGTTAACTATATAGTAATGTGTACTTAAATAATAGGTAATAGTGCCACTCTACCTTTGCTGCATACCTCCTTTAAAACAACACGAGTACATGAAATTTCAAAACAACACCATCACTAAAAAAGCACTCCTTCTAGGGCTTGCGGGACTTACGTTAGCCTCTTGCGACAAAAACGATGACCTTGACGGAGAAACCATCGGTTCTGTAGTACGGGACCTGAAAACTTATTCTGTTACGCCATCTTTTCTGGCGCTTACGCCTGAGTTCAAAAACGCAAAAGTATTCCCGCTTCTATCTTCTGAAGACAAACTAACTGAATCACCAAACTTCGTTTATGGCTCTATGGCCGATGGTTTGGGTTTAATGAGAAACAACAACGGTACTTTCACGCTTATCAACAACATTGAGGCAGACTACTCTATCGCACGCATTATACTGGATAAAAACCTGAAGCCTGTAAAAGGTGAGTATATCCTGAACGCGATTGCTACCGCCAACACAGCGCAATGCTCAGGCACTCTTGTTACGCCGGAAGAGCACGGCTTTGGTCCGGTATACCTGTCCGGTGGCGAGTGGGGAGGCTCTTCTAAAGGAGTTTTTTCAACTAATCCGCTGAAGGATGCCGCTAGTGCTGAAGAGCCTAAAATGCTTACTGCCATGGGACAGTGGTCTACAGAGAACGCCGTAGCCATCGGCAAAGATGCCTATCCGGGCAAGACAGTAGTATTCATCGGCGATGACCACTCTGACAATACTGTTCCTTCCGGACAGTTAGGTATGTATGTGGGCAACAGAGGCGATCTGGAAGGTGGCAAACTGTACGGTCTGAAAGTTACCTCGTCTGGCATCAACTACGAGGTGGACATGAAAGAAGGCGTTGCCTATAACGTGGAGTTCGTGGAGCTGACGGAGAAGAACATCGACCTGCTGGATGCTGAGGCGAAGGCCAAAGGTGTAATGGGCTTCTCAAGGCTTGAGGACATTGACTGGAGAAGAGGTTCGGCCAAAAACAACCGCGAAATATACTTTTCCGTGACAGGCAGAAAAAAGGATGCTTTGATAGGCAAAGGTTCCGTGTACGGCAGAGTGTATAAGGTACAGCTAAACGATACAGACCCTACAAAAGGCGGTAAAATTACCTGCGTGCTGGATGGC
Organism: Pontibacter sp. GD13; assembly: GCF_058216355.1. Taxonomy (NCBI): domain Bacteria; kingdom Pseudomonadati; phylum Bacteroidota; class Cytophagia; order Cytophagales; family Hymenobacteraceae; genus Pontibacter; species Pontibacter sp. GD13. The sequence continues at coordinate 87,790 of NZ_JBYZMQ010000004.1, read as the reverse complement.
GACATCCCAAACGGAAAAGCGAAGCCTTTCCATAGCCCGGACAACATTGTAGTGACAGAAAACTACGCCTACATTCAGGAAGACCCAAATGGCTACTACGACAATGCTGATAAAACGCACTTTGCCCGCCTGTACCAGTACAACCTGAATACTGGCGAACTGAAGATAGTACTGGAGTGCGATCAGAAGAGCGCTGCCGCCAAAGGTTACGGCACCGCAGACAATGATTGGGAGATTACAGGTATGATCGATATTTCTGACATCATCAGAGTACCGGGCACTTTCCTGGTAATCACTCAGAACCACGGTTGGGTAAAAGCGGACGGTACTCCATTCACGGATCCGAAGGCTAACCCGGATGTGGCAAACAGCGCAAAAGAAGGAAGCCAGTTATACCTGCTACAAGGCCTGGAAAGGTAAAATTACGTTAAATGTTTAGTAGATTCAGATTGAACAAAGAGGCTTATTTTATGATAAGCCTCTTTGCTTTGTTTATTTCCTGCAGTATTGTATTAGACTCTTGCAGCCAACGCAACAGAGCCGCTGATACAACGGTAGCCTTTCAGGAAATGGAAGAGCTCTATGTAAGCGATCTTTCAGCATGTATCAGCGCTCTGGACAAGCTCAAAAACAGTGCCTCCCGTAACAACAATGATGTCATAAGGCCGATGCGCGAGCACTACCAGAAGGCTAGAATGTACTTTAAGTATGCGGAGCCGGTGCTTTCGTTTATTGACACGGAAAATTTCCGTTTCCTTAATCAGCCGAACATTTTAAAAGTAGAGGAAGAAGACCAAACAGACATAAAAGAGAAAGAACCTTCAGGTTTCCAGGTGCTGGAGGAGCTGGTTTACGCCGATAGCGTTGACAGGACAGAAGTAGCAAAGCATGCTGCGCTGATGTCGAACAGGTTAAAGCTGATACGCAGCAATACACAGCTACAGAGTTACCAGGCATACCACTTTCTGTGGATACTACGAAACGGGATTGCCCGCGTGGCACTTACCGGCATCACAGGGTTTGACTCCCCGGTGCTGGAGGCATCGCTGCAGGAAAGCGCCTTTGCCTATAAAAGACTGAAAAGGTACCTGAGCTATTTTAAACACGAGTTTAAGGATGAGGCACTTTACCAGGCATGGAACCAGCAACTGGATCAAAGTATGGAAAGCTTGAAGGGTGACTTTGCTTCTTTTGATCGATACAGCTTTATTAAGAAACACACCCACCCACAGCTGGAGCTTTGGGTAAAGACGCAGCAAGACTGGGAAGTGGAGTTTCCGTTTACCCTTGCCTTTAACCACGGGGCCACGTCTTTATTTTCGGATAGCACCTTTAATCTAAAGCACTTCGACGATCTTAAATCAGGTGACTTAGCTACTGAAAAGGTGCTGCTGGGAAAACAGCTGTTTAACGATCCTTCTCTTTCTATCTCCGGCACTATGAGCTGTGGAAGCTGCCATCAGGAAAACCTTGCCTTCACAGACGGCATGGCAAAATCGGTGGGCCAAACACGTAACAGCCCCACCATGAGCTATGCAGGTTTGCAGCGGGGTTTCTTTTACGACAAGCGCTCCGGTAGCCTGGAAGGACAGATTGTGGCCGTGGTGAACAATGAAACCGAATTCCACACAAGTCTGGAGGCTATGAGCAAAGTAGTGAAGCAAAAACCGACTTATCAGCAGCAGTTTGAAGCACTATATGAGCAGGGCGCTACAGAGGCGAATATTCGCAATGCGATTGCCAGCTATATTAAAAGTCTCTCGCCGTTCAACTCAAAGTTCGACCGTAACATCAGCGGAAAAGAGCAGAGCCTGACAGAAAGGGAAATCAGGGGCTTTAACTTGTTCATGGGAAAAGCAAAATGCGCTACCTGCCACTTTGCACCTGTTTTCAACGGTACAGTACCTCCTGAGTTTACCGAAACAGAGATGGAGCTTTTAGGTGTTCCTGCAGCCAAGGATACTGTAAATGCGAAGATTGATCCGGACCTGGGCAGGTATAATTTATTCGGAACAGAATCGCGCAAGCACTTCTTTAAAACACCTACGCTACGTAGTGTGACCCTTACGGCACCTTACATGCACAATGGCGTTTATACTACGCTGGAAGAGGTGATGGATTTCTACAACCGTGGCGGAGGCGCAGGCATAGGGATACAACTCGAGCACCAGACATTACCACCGGATGCCCTTTCGCTTACGAAACAGGAGATCAAAGACATTATCGCTTTCTTGAATACTCTAACCGATCAAAACAGTAAACCAAAACAACTTACTTCAGCAAAGTAAACTGTTTACATTCTTATGATAGCTAATAATAGTGCCGTAGCGTCGCTATAATTTCAATTAAATTTTTGATGAATATATTTGAAAGCAGCAAGGCCGGTTTTAGTTTAGATCAGAGCGGCCTTGCTGTTATGGATAGAACATTATTTGACGATGGACATGCAAGCACAATTATTATAAATAAATATAAAGTGAGCAACCTGTACAGAAGTTCTTGGGGAACTCGCCGTTGCATAGCAATACCTTCAAAATGGCATCTTTTAGTGTAGCAAACAGGTTCTGCCTTTTGGTGTCCGTGCTCTCCATGGGCGTGCTTTTCTTTTCCACAGCTTTGGGATTGAAGTGAAAGAAAATATCTCAGGGGAATTAACTCTAGGCCTTGAAAGTATTCTGATCGGGTCCCCGATAAATCGGAACCATCCTGAAATCACCTTAATGTCCTCCTGCAGTATAAGAACTCTCAACTTTCCATCCTAAATACCATGTGAAGTTAAAAGCTTCAATTAAAAGCCGGTCTTGCAAGATATACATTATTAATAAGCAGAAACGTTGGCAAGAGAAATCAATAATTAGTATGGGAATTTTTGCCAACATTTTGAGATAAGAAGTGTACAAAAGCTTTTTAGCTCCTGTTGTACAAGCCCTACGGTAGTATTTATAAAAAACAGGGATAAGGGCTACCTATCAGGTTCCCATTCAAATCTTGATCAATATAGAAAAGAGTTCACCCTCATACAGACTGCCTACCAGCTCGGTCTTCAGTATTTTGAAGAAAAGCCTCGGCTACAGCGTTATCTCAAGTTAAGCACCGCCGAATAGGCTACTTTCACGTTTCTTATCAGGTTCTCATGTTCATCTCGGATAAATTCCTCCGGCTGGAGTATGCTCCCCTACATGGACAAAAAGATACTTCCCCCGCTTGCAGCCACTCCTCTAAAGCCGCCAAATCCCTGTGGAAATTGTTCGATAATTCCATTCCTCGGGCTACAGAGTAAACAGCCGCTCCACATCAAACTGAGCGGCTGTTTTGGTTCGATAATTTATACCATTCGATTGAAAAAGGCTCCAGTAAAAACATCCCGTTCCACTTAAAAGCGGCCAACCTGTACTGTAGAGTAGGAGTTATGAGACAGACACACCACAGCTGCTTCCGCTCCGATAGGCTTTGCAAGCACCTCCTCTTTATACCAAACCAGTTTACCGAAAGGATCTCCACTAACACATTCTGGTTTCTGAAATTTCCCTGTTGGTAGCTTACAAATATGCCTACTCCTGATGGCGTTTCTAAATAAGTACCCGATGCAAGGGTATTGAAGTTGAAAAACTTAGAAATGGCGCTAATTCTTAAATGGGCAACAGTTGGAAGTCGATGGTTTCGCGGTTGCCGATGCTCGTCTCCTGGGTAAGGTAGCCCACAAAGCTAACCACCAGTACCGCCGCTTCATCGTTTACAGGAATGCTGTAGTTGCCGCTCAGGTCAGAAATGGTACCGTTGGCGGTACCTTTCACGGCAATGCTGGTGCCGGGCAGCCCCTGCCCTTTCTCATCTGTTACTTTTCCCTTAACTGCGCGCGTTTGCGCAAAAGCGTTAAAGCAGCACAGCAAGGCAAGGCCCCAGATCATGCTGTACCTGCAAATTGTAAAGATTCTCATCCTCATAGTTTTTTGGTTGATTTTGCCTGCAAAACTATGTTTGGTGGATTACGCAAATATTAATGGTGTACTATGTTTTTATTAATCCTCATGCCTTATACGGCAGGATAAATTCACAAAAACTACACATGAAAAGTATTTCATATAAAAGCTAAAACGATAATAGCACCTCTCGATGCCTAAGCCACTCAATCAATCTTAACCAAAACATAACTTCCTCATAACCTGCAGCTAACAATACATGCGTAATTTAGTAGCGTAGTTAGGACAACCTATAGCCAGGGGGTGTATAACCTAAATCACACGAAAATGAAAAAGGCAAAAACACTTGCAGGCTTTATCACAAGCAAGCTACTAGACATTCTCCTGTACAGGCTGCACTCCTTCTACTCGCCCTTTAAATTTAACAGAGACTAAAATTATACTCACCCACGCCTAGTGTATGGCAAGAAAAAGAAAAGTAGAGGTTGTTGTCATATCTGACGTGCACCTCGGAACCTACGGATGCCACGCAAAAGAACTGTTGGCTTACCTTAAAAGTATGAAGCCTGACACCATCATCCTGAACGGTGATATCATTGATATCTGGCAGTTCAGCAAAAGCTATTGGCCTGCTTCGCACATGCGGGTAGTTAAACACCTGATGGGGCTCATTGCCAAAGGCACCAACGTATACTACATCACCGGCAATCACGATGAGATGCTTCGTAAGTTCGTCGGTTTTAAGCTTGGTTCTTTCCAGATCGTGAACAAACTGGTGCTGGAGCTGGATGGTAAGCGCGCTTGGATGTTTCATGGCGATGTGTTTGACGTGACCATGCAGCACTCCAAGTGGCTGGCGAAACTGGGCGCCCATGGCTATGACTTGCTTATCCTGCTCAACCGCATGGTCAACTTCTTCTGCCTGAAACTCAACAGGGAGAAAGTATACTTATCGCGCAACATCAAGAACCGGGTGAAGAGCGCCGTCAAGTTCATCAACAACTTCGAGAAAACGGCCTCCGACATCGCCATCTCCAACGGGTACGACTATGTGGTTTGCGGCCATATTCACCAACCTGAGCTGCGCGAGATCACCAACAACGAGGGCTGCGTTACCTACCTCAACTCAGGCGACTGGATCGAGAACCTAACGGCCCTGGAGTATGACAAAGGAGCGTGGAGCCTGTACAAGTTCCGGGAGAACCTGGATGCCGTGGTCATGGACAAGGATGATGAGTTGGTTCCAACCAATATACAACTGTTCCAAAGCCTGATGGTAGAATTTAACCTGAAATCAGCTTGAGAATCCTATATGCCATTCAGGGCACGGGTAACGGTCACCTTACCCGTGCCCTGGACATTGTACCGGCTCTGCAAAAACATGGTGAGGTAGACATCGTGGTGAGCGGCAGCCAGGTAGACCTCAGCTTGCCTTACCCGGTAAAGTACAGGCTGAAAGGACTTGGTTTTGTTTTTGGGAAGAGCGGAGGCGTAGACTTTTACAGGACATTTGTAAAAGCTAACTCCAGGGCTTTTTATAAAGAAACATGCCAGCTACCCGTAAATGAGTATGATCTGGTGATCTCAGACTTTGAGCCTGTAACAGCCTGGGCCTGCATGCGGGCAAAAAAACACTGCGTGGGGCTGAGCAACCAGGTGGCGGTTCTGAACCCAAACGTGCCAAAGCCAAAAGTAACAGACCACATGGGTAAATTCATTCTGAAAAACTATGCCCCTACCACCGCGCAGTATGGCTTCCACTTTGCCAGGTTCGACGACACCATCTTTACCCCTATCATACGGAAACAAGTGCGGGAGCTGGAGGTAAGCAACCGGGGACACTACACGGTATATTTACCCGCACACGACGACCATAAAATTATAAACAAGCTCTCATGCTTTAAGCATGTGGAGTGGAAGGTCTTCTCAAAACACAACAAGCAGCCTTTCCAGCATGAAAACATCTCAGTAAAACCAATACAAAACGACGCTTTCCTGCAAAGTATGGCCTCTTCGGCAGGGGTGCTTTGCGCAGCAGGGTTCGGAACGCCATCAGAAGTTTTATACTTGCAAAAGAAGTTGCTGGTAGTGCCCATGAAAAACCAGTATGAACAGGTTTGCAACGCCGCCACCTTAAAGCACATGGGGGTAGCAACAATTAAAAGCCTCAAGCAAAAACACCTGCCCAAGATAAAGGAGTGGCTGGACCATGGCGAGCAGATTCAGGTGCATTACCCTGACGAGACGGATGCCATTGTAGCACGTATAATGCAGGAAAATACATAGTATAATTTCAGCTTTAGGGTGCAGCAGGAGCCGCTTCTGCTGCTTATTTTATGACAGAAAACAGCACAGCACAGGTACAGGATCAGCCTGTATGGAGCAGATTAGATTTCGGAGATAACTTTGACTGGGGAGTTGCCACAGCGGCATACCAGATAGAGGGCGCACACGACATAGCAGACAAAGGCGCCTCTATCTGGGATGTTTTCACGAATAAAAAAGGAAAGGTAAAACAGAATCACCACGGCCAAATTGCCTGCGACTTCTTTAACCGCTACCCTGACGACCTGATGCTGATGCGGGAATTGGCTATTCCGAACTTCCGCTTCTCGCTTTCATGGTCCCGCCTTATCCCAAATGGCACGGGTAAAATCAGCCAGCATGGAATAGACTACTATAACCGCCTGATAGACCATTGCCTGGAATTGGGCATTACCCCCTGGGTAACCCTGTACCATTGGGACCTACCGCAGGAGCTAGAGAAAAGAGGCGGTTGGCCAAACCGCGACATCGTCAGCTGGTTTAGTGAATACGCTGCGCTATGTGCCAACTCCTTCGGCGATCGGGTTAACCATTGGATGGTGCTGAACGAGCCCATGGTATTTACCGGAGCCGGTTATTTTTTAGGTGTTCACGCGCCAGGTCGCAGGGGGTTTGGCTCGTTTATACCTGCCGTGCACCACACCGCGCTTTGCCAGGCCGAGGGTGGCCGCATTTTAAAAAGTCTACTCCCACATGCAGAAGTGGGCACCACCATTTCCTGCTCTCACGTAGAGCCCTTGCAGCAATGCGATAAGGATATTAAAGCAGCGCATCGGGTAGATGCGCTGCTCAACAGGCTTTTCCTGGAGCCTGCCCTTGGCCTCGGGTATCCGCTGGACGACCTGAAATTTATGCGGCGCATTGAAAAATACATCAAGCCCGACGATGAAGCGCTACTCCCATTCGATTTTGATTTCATAGGCATACAGAACTATACTCGTGAAGTAGTAAAATACTCTTTCTGGACACCCTTTCTGCAGGCCAACCTGGTGCCAGCCAAAAAGCGGAATGTACCTTACACGCTTATGAACTGGGAAGTATACCCGGAAGGCATTTACCATTTGCTGCACAAATTTAGCCGGTACAAGAACATCAGAAAGCTGATCATAACAGAGAACGGTGCGGCCTTCCCGGATGAGCTAAAGGATGGGCAGGTAAATGACCAGGAGCGTTTAAACTACCTGCAGCGTTACCTGCAGCAGGTGCTGCGTGCCAAGCAGGAAGGCGCGAACGTACAGGGTTATTTCGTGTGGTCTTTCCTCGACAATTTTGAATGGGCAGAGGGCTACGATCCCCGCTTTGGCTTGGTACACGTGGACTATGAGACGCAGCAGCGTACTATTAAAGAATCCGGGCTGTGGTATCGGGACTTTTTAATGTGCAGGAGCAAATAATGAATGACCTCTATTTGAGCCTGACGTACCCACACAGTAAAAATTATTCCTCTAAATAAACACCAAAAGATAGCGCAAGAGCAGCTAAAACACTGTGGAAATGGTTCGATAATTCATCCTTTGGTCTACCTCAGCTAAAAAAGCCGCTTCACTATGTGAAGCGGCTTTTTTAGTTCGATAATTTCTCCTTTTCGGGAGGATTCCTGCTTTGTGTAGAAAGCAAAGCAATGTATGGCCGGTGCAATCATATTCTGCTACCTTTGAATAGAGCCTTAGCAATCTATCATAACTCTATAGTAAAATAGTATACCTGAAAGTACAACCCTCCAGTTGCTCTTTTAAAGCCTGTAAATTGTTCCGCCCTTTCTTGGTTCTGCTCAGTGTTAACCTCATTTGAAAAACGTTATTATCCCTACTCCACCTTTGTACTCCAAGATAGACATTCACAAAGCATGCTAAGATGTAATAGAGGTTATTGAAGAGAGGTCAGTAAGTGGGACCTCCCCCTTTAACCTTTTGCAAAATCTTTCTTTACTTAAGTTAAAACTGCTTAAGCCAAACTCGTTAGAACGATTTTAACTTATGCTCCTAGCTACTTGTCGTCAATCAGCTTAATGGCATTGCGTAGGCTGTCACGCAGGGCTTTTGCAAGGTTTTGGTTTCCGTCAGGGTCCTTGGAGTGGATCTCTATCCTGCCGTCCCCGTTTCCGTCCATGGCGGTAGTTAAGTCCACGCCTGACGCGGCATCCACCAGGGAACCTATTTTATAGTCTATGATCAGTGCCCGGTCCTGCCCGTCAACAACAAAGTCCTGATTCGCATCCGTGAAGTCCACATCAAACTCTTCGTCCATATCATGCCAGAACTCGAAAGGAACACCGTCTATGGTGCCAGTCATCAATACAGCTCTATCCAGCATGATGCCACTGGTGCCTTTGTGGGTTTTAAAACCAATTTCTTCATAAACGGCGTTAGGCAATTCTACCGTTGCCGCTAACGCGCTCAAAGAGCCACTTGGGCCGAGCAGGTCGAACTCAAAAGGCCCTTTTAGCTTTACATCCTTGATAGCAACCTCAGTGGTAGATCTGGGATCGGTCTTGTCAAATTCGAATTCAACTTCCTTCATGTTAATGCGGAAATCGGTGATCACAATACGGCCCTGCTGGCTTTCCGTCGCCGTAAGGGGGGACGCAGTTGCCTGAACTGCGACATCGGCACTCGCGCGGTTCACCTCCTCCGTTTCGCAGGATGTGAAAAAGCTTAGCCCTGCAAGCAAGAGGGCTGATGTCTTAAAGGGAAACTGATATTTCATATGATTGGCTGGTTTAAGTTGAAATAAAATGCTGTAAGATGCCAGCGTTAGGGCGTTACTCAAAAGTGAACATGGATGCAGTACACTAACAGGTTTAGAGTGATTAAAAGGAAGAGCACCCAGTCAGAGTGCTCTTCCTTTTTTGGACCGGATGTGGCAGGCTGCATTCCGGAGTTGGCTGCTCATCGCAGGTTAAACTCTTAAATTCTCTGCTCTAGTCTTCCATCTCTACGTCTGTCGCCAGGTCCAAGCCATCGGCCACCACTTCAAAGATGTCTGTGTTCTGAGTCGAGCTGATAACAATAACTCCTTCTGCGTTCTTAACTGCGCCTGCCAACTGTGCAGAAGAAACACCTGCGAACCAGGCTGTAGGGTCAAAAGTAACCTGGGCTACCATGCTCTGCCCTTCTGCAAAGGTGATTACACCTTCTCTCTCCACTTCAAATGTCTCACCTGAATTGAACTCAAACCGGATTGGATGGGCCTCTCCCTGTGCATCGATGAACGTGCCGTTCAACACAATAGCTGGTTTAGTACCTTGATCCTGAAGCTCCATCTCTATTTCAAACTCCTCGTAGGTGCCAGCGGGGATGGTTATGGTGCTAATATCAGGGGAAGTGGCCCCGGTGGCGAAATCAATGGTTACATCCTGCTCCAACTCGAATTCTACCTCCAGAGAGTCAACATCGCTCTCCACCTCAAACTGGATCTCTTTCAAAGTAATGGTGCCGGAGGTAAAGGACAAGCTGTTTGGAGCAGAAAGCCTGGCTCCCATTGCTGCGGCCTCTTTGACAGTGTTAAAGCTTAGCCCTACCTGGGGTTGTGGCGCAGCAGTTTCTTTCTCACCGCAGGCAAACATGCCAAGCGCTAAAGAACCAATAAGTAATAAGGATGAGGTTTTCATAAAGTTATGATTTAGGTTGTTTTGTGGGGAAGACACTGGCAGGCTGCTAAACGTTGGAATAGCGGCAGAAAAAAATAGTAATTCGTTTTTTAAAAATAAGTCAACAAACTGCGACTTTCTATTAAATATTTAATGCACAGGAAGTTATAAGCTGCAGCGGCATGAAAAAAAATACTTCTAAATATTAAAGCTTCTTGAGCTTTAACTTTTCAAGAAATGCTTACTTTTGTACGTTTCTAATGCAGTGCTTTAGAAATTGTTTTGTCAAAAGATGCTATAATCTCTTTTAATTTGCTAAATACGAGCAATTGACTAACATTACTGTTTTTCAGAAATCAATTATTAGCAAATTGGCATATTTAGCATATAGGATAATATCATTAAAAATAAAATGCTTTTTGAGGAAGAAGAATGGTATTATTACTTTTTTTCTTCTTGCTGGTTCGCGAATTCCAACTTTTGGTGGGCTTTTTCTATCTAAGGCTTACTTAAGTCCGCATTCTATTTTATAGTACCCAGCGTTTTTGCTATGTCTGAGAGAGAACTAATCGAGAAATGTATTGCCAAGGAGCGTCGGGCGCAGGAAATGCTGTACAGGCAGCATGCAGATAAAATGTATAATGTCTGCCTTATTTATACCAAAGATGAGGACGAAGCCTGCGATGTGCTGCAGGAAGGTTTCATTAAGGTTTTCCGAAGCCTTGCCTCGTATGAATTTACCGGCTCCTTTGAAGGCTGGGTCCGGAAAATAATGGTTAATACGGCGCTTGCCTATTATCAAAAGAAAAAGCGGGAAAAAGAGCATCTTGATATTTACCAGACCTATATCGATCCTTTGGTGGATAGTATTCTAGACAGGCTCCATGCTGATGAGCTGATTGCCTTAGTTAACCAGCTACCATCAAAGGCAGGCATGGTTTTGAAACTTTTCGCCATTGAAGGTTATGACCACAAGGAAATAGCGGAGCTGATGGGCACATCAGAAGGAACTTCAAGGTCGCAGCTCAACAGAGCAAGGTTCCTGCTAAAAGAATCTATTGCGAGACAGGAAGGTAAGGTAATCGCTTTATCAAAGAATGTAAATGAAACTAAAACAGCAGAAGCTTAAACAAGTCATAAGAAAAATTAAAAATAATTATAATTATCTTCCAACGTTTACGACCTGCCGTGCATCTTAATATTAATAGCACTTATTCTAACAAGGTAGTGGAAAGACTTTATAGTAAAGGAGTTTTTAAAATGAAAAGAGTATCGTTCATCGTGCTTTTTCTGTCCTGTTTTTTTCTTTCATGTGAGAAAGAAGATGAGTTCAAAATACCCGTTGATGTAAGCTTTCAAGTAGATATGCAGCGGGAGCAGACCTCTGGCAGCAGCATTCGCTTTACAGAAGGCCATGTTATTTTATCTTCTTTTGAGTTTAAAGGAGACAGGGAGCAGGCAGAGAGCGTTCACTTCGAAAAGGAATACAAGCAGGGACTTTATACCCTTTTTTCTCCCAATCAAAATATTGGGGAACTGAAGTTCCAAGTTCCGCAGGGAAACTATAACCGAATAACCATAGGTTTTGAAACCTTTGAGAATGATGATTCTGATGATAATCAGGGAGGGAGCGGTCTTTTAGTGAAGGGTATGTACCGCTCGAGTGGAGGAGCTGAACTTCCTTTAATACTTGAGCTACAATCATCGGAAGATTTTGAAGTTGTAGCCAAAAGCTTGTTTGATGGAAATCAGATTATCCTAAAGCGGGAAACACCTACCGCTGCCACCATCAGATTAAACCCTTTCTATTGGTTTCAGGCTGTTCCCTCTTCTTATCTGGAAAACGCGGAAGTGGTTCAAAGAAATGGGGTAGCAACAATTCTTATAAGTGAAGAAGTAAACGAAGACATCTACGAAATTGTGGTAAGCCGTTTTAACAAAGGTGCGGAAGTAGTATTTGCCTATTAAGTGGTGCTAACCCTAAAGATCAAATGGCTTAGGTGATGAAAGAGATGAACGACAAGCTGAACGGGAAGATAAAAAACAGCTTTGGGCAGATGAACAAGAAGGCTCCAGACCTTCTGTGGAATGGTCTGTCCGCTTCTCTTGATGAAAATTCTCCTGTTGATGCTGCGCCTGAACCAGCAGACCCTTATTTATATAAGAAAATAAGGGAGAGTTATTCTTCACAGCACCGTATAGCGCCTTCTCATGTCTGGCAGTCCATCAACAAGCAACTGAACATCGATCTGGTCTGGACAAGGGTCAGCAAAGAGCTTGATGGGTCTGGAGCCATAAGCAGGCATAGATGGCAGTGGACAGCAGTAGCTGCCATGTTCCTGTTTATGGTTGGGCTTGCAGGTGCCTATTTTTTAAGTTTGGAAGACCCTTTAATTTTATCAGGCAGTAACTCAGGAGCCCCCATCCAATTAACAGAAACTCTTGCAGATGGAAACCTGCCCAACGGTTCCGATGTAGACAAGAACAATGAAAATACATTAGACATTACTGAAAAGCAGCGTTTGCCCCAGTTAGGAAATGGTAGCGAAAGTATGTCTGAGCATCAGGAAAACCAGCAGCAGGAAGAGATCTCCTTCCATGAAGACAAGGATGCTTCGAAAGTCTCTTCCAAATCAGCTTTCGGAGTGCCTGAGAATATTATTGTACATAAAGCATCAACACTTCCTTCAACAGATAATAGTTTGGCTTCCCTGGGCAGTATATCAAAAAGTATTCCTTCGGATTTCCTGGAAACAAGGACGGTGGTACCTGACCCGCTGAACAAGGGAATTTATGCAGCCTTCGACTCCTTGGGTTTCAGGCCTATGGCTGAGGTTCAAAACAATGCTGCTGAAGAGTACGAGAAAAAGAAAGTATTATTGAGCAGGTTTAACCTAGGCTTAGCTTTATCTTATCACAATAGCTGGTTACTAAATAATGAAACCCAAAGGAGCTTCGATAGGGGAAGCCTTATCTCAACCAGCCCGACGTTCAAGGAAAGTATAGGTCTTACACTTGGATACCATTTTAGCAGCAAAAGTATGATTTCCACGGAGGTTCACCTGGCAAAGAGTGGGCAAGAATACAAGACTTTTGGGGATGGCAGCTATATCAGAAAAGGACTCGAACTAACCTACTATAAAGCGTATGTACAGTATCAGTACAACTTGCTTCAAAACAGGAAATCCCTGCTCTCTGACATCACCATAAAAGCTGGTTTATTCGGTGGGTTTCTGTACGACAAGCAAGGTGAGCTGCGAGAAACTCAAAGCAGGTACAGTCAATATGACTATGGTGTACGCGGGGCTTTGGGCCAGGAGAAAAGGATCGGAGGCCTGACTGTTGGCTATGGCATGAGTGTAGAGAGAGGGCTAAGAAATATCTTCTTGGGCAGTGAAAATATGCCTGCTAGGTTTAACGAGACTTACACCCTGAACATAGGCCCTTACCTGAATCTTAGGTATAATCCTTAAGAAGGCGTTATTCTTATATCTTCACACACTAATCTACAGCTATGAAATCCCTTTGGTCATGGTTTAATTTTCTTATCATTTGTTTGACACAGGGACTCAAAAGAGATATGACTATTGCACAAACCTTTGTTGGGATTAAAAAGGCTCCCATAGTCTGCTAAACATTTGTCCTGTTTAGGATTGTATGAGTCATAATTGCGTAAAATGCTAGGCTAATAAGTAGGAGCAACAATCTATTTTGCTGAAAGCTTTTCGTAAGTTCTATCTCCTTCCTGAGACCTGCAGAATTCTGTGATGGCAGTTAAGTCATAATGTTTGATTTTTGACTTCCTTGGCCTACCTTAGTAGAAAAGCCGCTTCATATCAAATGGAGCGGCTTTTTATATTCGATAATTTATCCTTTTCGGTTAAGTAAGTCCCTTAATTCTGCCGATGGCTGCTATTAGCCAACCTTCTTTTAAGAGACATTAACAGCCATAGTGTTGGCCTGTCTATTCATTATAGAGTCTTTCTTCTTTACTTTCTTCTTTTTGTTCCACCACACCAGAAAACCAGTAATAGGCAAGCTGGCGCAAACAAGGCTGATAAAGAAGGCAAGGATCTTGCCCGGCATCCCCCACACAATGCCTACATGAATGTCATAGTTGAGCATGACTAACTGGTCGGCAAGGCTAGCCTCCGAAAACTTATCGCCCTGCACGCGGTAAAGCTCCAGGGTGTGCTGGTCGTAATAATACTCGTTTCGATTATACCAGGAGCCAAAGTCCTGATAGGCTGTAAGCTCGATCGCATCTTCTTCGTCTTCCAGTATGGGCGTCATATACCAGCCCTGCGCATCCGGCTCCAGCGCCAGCGTTTTATACCAGGCTTTATCCAGCATCGAAACAGTATCACCAGCAAACATGCCTGCCTTAGAGATATCAGAGTGCGGATGGTGGTGTCCAGGTTTAGACTCGCCGCCTGATGTGATGTAGTACAGGCCATTCCCAAACCACTCGAAGCTCCAGACCAAGCCTGTAACCGCCAGCACAAAAGCCAGGATCAAACTATAAAAACCTACCACATTATGGAGGTCGTAGTTTACTCGCTTAAAGCTGCCGTTCCACTTTATTTTAAAGCTCTTGTCGATGTTCGTTTTGTTCCAGTTTTTAGGCCACCACATCACCAGCCCGGTTACAAGCAGTACTACAAATATAAGCGTAGCTATACCTACTATAGGACGACCAATTTCATAAGGCAGCCAAAGGGCGCGGTGTCCATCTATGATAAAATGGAAGAAATCGAAATGCCCCTCCCCGTGGGTCTGCTTCTGTAAGAACTCGCCTGTATAGGGATTGATAAAGATGGCGGTAAAGTCAGGCTCTCCGTTTCCAGCACCCATATAGCCTACTGCGGCCGCCCCTTCCTTATTGCTATAGGTGAGGCCGGTCGGTTTTTGGCCTGGCATATACACCTGGGCAGTATCCAGCAGCTGGCTGGGTGGCACAAAGGGTTTGTCCTGGGCCTCTACAAAGCGCCAGGGCTCCATCGCATCTTTTATGTCTTGCTGAAAAACATAGATACAGCCCGTGATGCTGACCATGAACACCACAACACCCGAAGTAAGCCCCAAGCAAAGGTGTAACCAGTCATTCAATCGTCTGAATGCACTTTTGCTGCTATGCTTTTTGCCTTTCATTTTATTTTAAGCGGAGCTTATAAAGAGAAAATACTTGCTCCATTTTGCTACAATGGAGCAAGTATAAGAGTTGTTTATCTACTAAAGCTTTGAAACGCCTGCTACAAAGTTGGCTTGCACTTCAGCACCTTTCGTGGCTGTGTGGCTCTCAGTATCAATTCTGTACATGTAGATAGCGTTGCCTTCCGGGATGCTCATATACACATACTTTCCGTCCTGCAATGCAGCCAGCCTGCGGCCATTACCGGCATGCTCAGGCAATCCGCTGATGTATGTAACTGTCTTGCTGTTCAGGTCGATGATAGCAGACTTCAAGGGGCCGTCAGACCATGCTGCCTGCTGGCTTCTATCAACAGTATTGATCTCTGCAAAAGCTTTGCCGTTGCCCAGGTACTTCAGGTGTGATATGGTTTTACCGCCCGTAGCAGCAGCCACGTCAAAGATATAGTTCTGGTCAAATGCAGTTTCACTGTTCTTAATGCGCAGGATGCCGGCCGGTTTTGTTGTCTGGCTATAGCCGTTGGCCGGGTTAGAGTGCGACAGCGCATACACATTGCCCTGCTCGTCTTTGATCAGACCTGATTTTGTGTTAAAGCCACCGATAGGGCCGGTACGGGTGTCTTCGATCACTTTCTGGAATGCTAAACCAGGATAAGAGTACACGGCAATCTGTGCCTTATCAGTATACGGGGTAGCATAGGTAGTCGGATCGCTGATGTAGTAACTCAGGAACAGGTTATTCCCGCTGATGCTCATGCCAGCGTAAGACGGAGCTGAAAGATTGGTAAGATCAGCAACCGGGTGCTGCACCGTACTGTTTACCGTCACGGTGTTGGCGTTGATCTTGTGGAACTTCACCACGTCTGAAGAAGAAGACAGTTCCACGGCAACCAGGGTGTTGTCATCGGCCTTGATGATATCAGATAGGCTGTTGGTGAAGGACGTGTTGCCTATTTGCTTTAGCTCCCCGGCCTCATTCTTCGAAATGCCCACCACACTCACGTCTCCCAGACCACCGATGCTGTAGATGGTGTTGTCTACCTGCGTAAAGTCAAAATAGCCCGGCTGCTCTATCCCCTGGCCTTTGGCAGAGAGGGTTCCGCTCATGACATCACCGAACGGAACAGTATAGTAGGTAAAGCTGTTGTCACTCCCTTGCACGGCAAGCGACACAACAAAGGCATCATCTTCAACAGGGTTTGGATTATCGTCGTTGCTGCTGTCGCATGAAGTGAACAACAAGGCTGAGCAAAGGCTTAAGACTGGCAAAGCCAGCTTTCTTGCATTTGTAATTGAAAACATAGGTTATACTAAAGTTTAAAATATTTATTAAAGAAAGTATCTAAGTTTTAAGTAAAAAGCGCGCCCGGGCTTCTGCAGGTAATACTTATCGTAAAGCAGCGCGTCTGTCAGGTTTCGGCATTCAAGCGCGATGTTATACTTGCCCTGCTGAAAGCTACCGGCCAGCTCCAGGTTATGCGAAGACTGCCTTGGGATAACTTTTTTGGAGTCGCGGGAGCCAAGCTCTGCCCAGCTCAGGAAGTACTGCTCCACAAAGTTGAAGTGGTAGTTGATGTTCCAGACAGACTCGCGGGCCAGCACATTTTTAAAAATTAGACCGGCATTCGCGTTACCGAACATGTAGGGTATGTTAGGCAGGCGGTAGCCCTTCTGGTAATTCCGCTGGTAGCCGGTGTTGGTGTAGGATTCGTTATAAACAACATCAGCCTGATCTGTAATATCCTGGAAAGTGAAGCTACCACCTAAGCGGAGAGCCTCTCTCCAGAGGTATTTCATGCTTCCCTCTACACCCAGCGTACTGGTTTCGCTCAGGTTATCAAAGTAGGTTTCCGGGCTGGCTACCCTTACTACCTGGTAAATAAGGTCTTTTGCCTCGCGGTAGATAAAGCTACTCTCCAGGTTAAACTGATGGTCTTGGCCGAGCTTAAACCCATAGGCTGCCCCGGCGTTAAAGTTGTCGCTTTGCTCCGGTCCTAGGTCAGGGTTCGGCTTTACAAACAGGCCATCACCGAAAATCTCGGTAGCCCAGGGCATACGATAGGTATGCTCGTAAGAAGCTTTAACCTGCAGCTCGGGAAGTATAAAGTATGAAGAGGCCAATCCATAGCCGAAGTTTTGCTTACTGGCCTCCAAGGCTTCTACGCGCTGTGTCTCAAGGGCGAAGTCATACATTTTGCTTGTCCGGGCATGCAAAAAGTACGCTTTGCTGAAAAGCGTGGCACTCCATTTCTCACTCGGGTCAAACTTATAGGCTAGCCCCAGCACTTGCTTGTTCAATGATTTCGGGAACTGGTTCTCGATCTTATCCGGGTTTTCTGTGTCGAAAGCTTCGCGACGGAAATAGGATAAGGCATAATTAAAAGCCAGCGAATGCTTCGGAGTGAATGTATAGCCGGCATTAAACTGGCTGTTGAAGTCCTCGTCGTTCAGGGTAGTAAAGGTTCGGGACAACTCTCCGTTATTAGAACCCGGGGTATAGGTAGCTTCTCCCAGCCAGTTATAAGTAACCCCACGCAAGGTGTCGATCACCTCGCTTTTGGTTATGTTGTAAGCCGTGTAAAGGCTGGTATTTAGCCCGACTATAAACAAGTTGTCTTTGCTATACCTCAGGGTAGGTACAACAGACTGGCTGTTACGGGTAATACCGCCATACACGCTGCTCATGGTAGCCCCTGTCTGCACCTGCTTGTCGTTGCCCGACGCGATAACGCCGAAGAGAAGGTTGTCAGCATATTTCTTGTTAACCCAGCCTGTCTCCAGTTTCACGGTACCAGATCGGTAGCGGTCGTGGAAACGCTCCACATCTGCTGTGTCTGCCACATTATTTCCTTCTCTGATCGGCACCCATACCTTATAGTTATTGTCGGAGTAGTTGTAGTTAACGTTTCCTCTGAAAGTATAGCCGCTGTTAGGATTGGTGTAAGCCCCGTTTAGCGACAGGCGATGTGTATTGAAAGAGCCGATAGCATAAGAGGCGTCCAGGAAGTTAGCCTTTCTGTTGGTGATGATGTTAACCGCCCCGCCCAGGGCATCCGTACCCAACCACACCGGTACAACGCCTTTGTATACTTCTATTCTGTCGATGGTATTAACAGGAAGATCACTCATCTGAAGCGAGGAGCCAAAGTTGTCCATCGGAATGCCATCCAGAAAGAACTTTACCTGATCTCCTGAAAAGCCGTTCAGGGTAAAGCTTAAGTTAGAGCCCAGACCACCCTCCTCCATCACCCTTACCCCTGACACACGGTTCAGCACCTCTTTGGCATCGGAGGTGCTGTTCTGCAGTTCTCGGGTAGAAATGGCGGTAACAGCATAGGGTTGCTCGTTTACCTGTCGGGTAGCAGATTTGCCTACAATCTCCACCCCCTTCACTTCGAAGGTCTTTCCGCGAAGGCTGCTGTTTACTTCAAGGTTTTGTGACGGCTTTAGCACGATAGCTCTTTCCTGCGCCTCAAACCCTAAAAAGCTTATGAGTAATGTATAACTCCCAGGGGAAATGCCTGTAAGCTCAAATTGACCACTGGTATCTGTGGTGGTGCCGACACTGGCATCTTTCAGCACCACGCTTACCCCCGCCAGTGCCTCTCCTGAGGAGGAGCTTACCTTCCCGAATACACTTGCTTTATCCAGTTGCTGGCCCCAGGCAATGTTGGTGAGGCAAACCAACACCAAAACACCTATAACCGCCCTGATGATTTTGATATATCGCTGCAAAGCCTGCTGTTATTTAGAATCGTTGTAAACTAGGGCAAAGCTATAACAGAATCTGTAGCAGGCAAAATTATTTAGATTAATTCTAAACAAATTTGGCAGACGAACTTTTTCCCTTTCGACAAATCCTTGCGTATTCCGAGGCTCCCTGAAGTGTATCCAAATCCCCCGAGCAAAAAATAGGGCCAGCCATACTGGCCAAGCCCTATTAATCAACTAACCTAGCTTCTTTTTACAGCTCCACTACCATAGACACATTAAAAGCGGCTCCCTTGCCTTTGGTGTACAGTGTTGGACCTGTAAACCACTGCGAGCGCGCAGGGAAATAGTCCTCGTTGAACAGGTTCTCCACCCCCACGTTGAAGGTCGTGTTCTTGCTCATTTTATAGCTGGCTGACAGGTTCACCAGTTGGTAAGGCTCCACAGGGCCCTGATAGAAGTTGTAGGTGCCTTTCTCATTCAGCTCAAACCTTTCTCTTGCGCCGATGCCTGTATATTGCAGGTTAAACCCGAGCTTGTTGTCTAGCAGCGCGTAACGCAGGTACGCCGTGTACTTTGGAGGAGCGATGCGCTCGCCGCCCAGGTATACATCCTCTGCATCATCAAAGCTGTCGTTCTGGTTCACGTCCATCTTTCCTTCCACATAAGAGTAAGTGGCTCCCAGGCTCAGGTTTGAAAGCAAAGCAACATCGGCTGTTGCCTCAAAGCCGTGGATCTTCTCCGGCGTGCGCATCACCACGAACACGCCGTCCTTGTACTGTCCGCTGGCCCCAAGCTCAGAGGTACTGATAAAGCCAACTCCTTCCAACCTTACCTTGCTGAACTTGCTCACAAATCCCACCTCATAGTTGTTGATCACGATGGCCTCTGTGCTGATCTTGCTGATATCGTCCACCCTGGCTGAGCGCAACATCACCCCAATGTCCGCCACCGAAAAGCCCTGTGAGAAACTGGCGTAGGGGGTGAACAGCTCATACTTGTTGTATCTCAAACCGGCGTTGAAAAGATAGGCGTTGTAGCCCAACTCTCCGCCTTTCACCGCAAAACCCGGGTTGTCGATCTCCCCTGTCTTCGGGTTCACTGTCCTGAGGGTGGTATAGTCCTCCACCTGTATGTTTACCTTTTCGGCTCTGAAGCCGCCCTTGAAGATCAGGTCCTCAGCGATGGTCGTCTTCAGCTGCACGAAAGGCGCTACGTTCAGCATGTTCATCTCCGGCACCCATGTCCTGCCGTCCACAAGTGGCTGTGAGGTTATGTCATTCAATACGTCGAGGCCATAAGTAACATCGCCTTCCACAGCAGCACTGATCTTATAAGGGGTGGTCAGGAGGCCTCTGGCACCTTTCTTCACAGAGGAGATCATAGACTGCCCCCCGAATTCAAAGTTAGGAGACCAGAAAAACACGTTGTCCACCGATTGGAAGTAGGCATCTGCCTCGTAACGGCTGTTCAGGAAAGCCTGCTCCCCGGAGAAGCGCAGGTGCAGGTTGTGGTTAGACCGCACGCCCTGCGGCACACCCAGTGTCTCACCCAGAACAGCTCTGGACTTTTGTCTGTTTTGGTAGTTGCCGTACTGCGGCACATAATTCGTCTTCTGCTCGCTGCTGTAGTAGTTGTAAGTCAGCTGCACGCGGTTGAACGGCGTAAAGTCGTAGCCTAGCTTCAGGAACCCGTTATAGGAGTCTGTCTCCCCCAATCCGTAATCAGGCGGAAGCACATCTCCTTCGGCGTCTTTCCACTCGCCTGTCTGCTCATAGGCACCGCTCAGCACATAGTCGAACTTGCCTGTCTTGCCGTAGAACATCTGGCTTACACGGGCTCCGATGCTGTTGTCTGCGTCCACCAGTGAGCCTGCCGTGCCCAGCGAAGTGCGGGAGCTAAAAGGCTTCTGCTGTTGAGGGGTTCTGGTGATGTAGTTGATAAGCCCGCCTGCCGCACCGTTTCCGTAGATGGCCGTGGCCCCTTTGATTACCTCCACCTGCTCAATGGCATCCGGGTCAAGGGCGCGCATATCCACGGCGCCATTGCGTAGCGGGGTTGACTGCGGCACGCCGTCGATCATGATCAGCATGGCACGGCCGCGAAGTGCCTGCCCCCAATTACTGCTGGTGCCTGTGCTTGGGGCAAGGCCCGGCACTTTGTTGCTCAGGATATCTATGACGTTGGTGCTTACCATCATGTCCTGCTCTATCGCTTGCCTGGGGAGCACAGTGATGGAAGAAGGTACCTGATCGATGGTCTCTGGGGTGCGGCTAGCGGAGATGACCACCTCGCTCAGTCCCTGCTGGCTTGGCGACAGGCTCGCCTGCACCTCTGCTGTCTCTCCTGCCCCTACCTGAACTGCCAAGGTTCTGCGCTCATAGCCGATGGCGGAAATGATGAGTTTGTACTGCCCGGCCTTCACTCCCTCCAGAAAAAAAACACCCCGCTCGTTCGTTGTGGTGCCTGTGTTGGTGCCTTGCAGGAAAACACTGCTGAAGGATACGGGCTTATTCTCTGTATCGAGAACTGTTCCTCTTATGCTGCCTGTTTGGGCAAACACGCTGACTGACAGCAGTAAGCAGGCAATCAGCAGTGGTAGACTTTTTTTCATGTTTATTATTTAGAATGATTATAAATAGTTCCTGCAGCAAAAGTAGGTGGGAAAATTAAAAAGACAAACCTTATTTAGATTAATTTTAAATAATCTTTGACATCAGGTGATTTCCGCATAGTTTTGCTTTGAATTTTTTATAGCAGTGCTGAAATGATTGGGGAACTATAGTTACTGTATCTGCAATAGCATCAAACCAAAGTATTTTGAAGAAGCGGGTTAAAAGAACATTTTCCATCCATCACTGGCTGGGTCTGGTGGCAGGAATTTTCCTGCTGCTCTCAAGTATCACGGGAGCGGCGCTGGTCTTCCATCATGAAATTGACCATGCACAGTTTATTGGCTACTCCACTTTGAAGGCACCTGTTAAGGAGCTTAAAGTGGATAACTCCGTTAAGCGAATCCTGCAGTCTTACCCTGGCAGTGACATTCGGGTTCCGGAGCTTCCAAAAAGACCAGATCAAGCCCTGAAATATGAAATTCGGCAAGGCGGCACCCGCCAGTGGATATTCGTGCATCCTGAGACGGGCGAACAATTGGCAACCGTAGCGCGTGCAGACAAGCGCCTGGTGCATATACTTCTGGACCTGCACTACAATCTGCTCTCGGGCACGCCGGGGAAAATAGTAGTACTGCTGGGCGGATTATCGTTGATCGTGCTATCCATCACCGGCTTTCTGCTGTACCGCAGGTCTGTTTTGAAAGTGCTTTCCTTCCGGCAGCGCATTTCCTTTAAAAGCAAACGCTCCTTTTTCTCCAGTCTGCACCGGGTAATTGGTGTCTGGAGCTTGCTATTTAACTTGTTCATCAGCGTCACCGGTACCTGGATCGCCTACACCATTGTAAAGGGTGCTCTTGCCCCAGTAAGCGCCAGCCCCGTAGAAAGCAATACTTCTAGCATGGTGTCGGTGGATGCTGTGCTTGAGCAGGTTAAAAAAGATTACCCTGAGTTTCAGACCAACTATCTCCGGTTTGCGGGCAGCACTCTCTCGGTACTCGGGAGGGTAAGATCAGACCCGGCTTATTATGGGAAAACATTTAGTAACCTACAGGTGGATTTATACTCGGGGCAAGTGCAGGGAGTGAACTTTGTGAAAGACAAGCCTTGGCATGAGCGAGTGCTCCTGATATTTAAGCCACTGCACTTTGGCGACTATGCCGGTCTCGCTGTAAAGCTTATTTACTGTTTCTTCGGCATGATGCCCGGTGTGCTGGCTGTCTCAGGTTTCATTGTGTGGAAACTAAAGTATAGTAAAGCAGATAAAATAGCACTCCAACACAAGCGTCCTAAGAACAACTTCCAAGCTGTTAAGCCTGCAGCTAAATAAAATTGTTCTTGATTGATTTTAAATTCAATGTTTCATAGCAAATCATCGAAAGAGCTTAAAGGAACTTGCTGATAGCTCATAACAGGTGTTATGATAAATAGGCAGAATATATTATAATTAATTCTACAATAGTCTTACCAATTATTAGCCTTACCAAAAGCTAGAAATAAAACACAAATGGAAACTGATCTAAAACTAACCTCAAAGTATATGATTTATATTAGAACAGATCTCTAGTTAACAACATAATAATCTTATTCCTCCGATACTTCAAAAGTATGGTCATTATTGGAGGAACAATTACTTATCTGTCGCCTTGAATGCTGTTAGCCGAGCTGCGAACTGCTTCTTCACACTATCCTCAAAACTATCTAAGTAGCTTTCTGTCGTCTTCAGGTTAGAGTGCCCCAAAGATTCAGATATTAGTTCTATTGGCGCACCTGCTCGCTTTAGCACAGTAGAAAACGAATGACGGGCCGTGTACGTACTTACGTTCTTTTCAATACCAACCGCGGCGGCAACCCGCTTTATGTATTTGTTTATTGTCTTGGTGGCATGCTGAATCCTTGCCCGCTCCCTTTCCGCTGATAATTCTGGTTCAAGCAAAGGAAACACGTAGTCATTACTGTAGGTTGGCTTGTTACCCCACCTCCCAATTATCTCATCAATCTCTGGCGTTCGCATGGCCGTGATGGCCTTAATATTGTGGCGGCTGGTCCGCTCCGTTTTGGCCCTGATAAAGGTTATTTTCTCCTGGTCGAGCTGCTTGTATTTCAGCCGGGCTATATCCTTCACGTTTATCCCATTGCACAGGTAGGAGAAGATCCACAGGTCCCGCGCACGCCCTTCATTTTCGGTAACAGGCTTATAGGAGAATATTTTTTCGATGTCTGCCAGCGTCAGGGCCTTCTTCACATTGCGACCTGAGGGTATCTGGTATTTTCTCTTACCAAACGGGTACAGGTCGGTGTTCACCTCCCCTGCCGCTATGGCGTTGTTGTAGATGGCCCGAAGAGCCCGCAGGTAGATGCCGATGGTGGTGATAGAACTGCCGTTCTGAAGCATCCACTTTTCATACCCCGACAGGAAATCAGCAGTAATTGAGGCATAAGCCAAGGGCTTCCGTTGCTTTAATATGTTTTCCTTTTTCTCGATTGCTTTAGCTCTAGACAAGCCCTTATTTCTGGATAAAGGCTCCTTCTGCAAGTAAGCCACCAGTGAGAGGCTCGCGCTCTCATAGCTACTGGCCGTCCCTACCCTGCCTTCCTCAACCAGCCTTTTGACTTGCTGCTCGAAGGCTGCAAAGACGTCGTTCTTGACGGCAGCGTTCAGATACTTCTTCTCGAAATGCTCAAAGGTGAAGACTTCTAGGTCACGGATAATACCGATGGCCTTCTGCTCTATTGCCTGAAAAGCTATTTGAAGCTCCTTAAATTTCCCTTTCGGCTTTTCCGCCTGGACTTTTGAAAACTCTGCCTCGCTCAAAGAGTAGCCCGTATTATAGTATTTGCGTTGCCTTTGGTGGGTAAGCCTTAGCCTTACCGGAAAGGAGCCATCTTTTAATGCCCTTCGGGTATCCAGCATGATGGAAGTAAATACAGGTATCATGTGTGTGCAAATAATTTTATGTACACACAATTTGCACACAAACCATCAAAAAGTCAACTAATACAGCTAACCATGTAAAAACAAAAACCCACT
Source organism: Pontibacter sp. GD13 (assembly GCF_058216355.1). Taxonomy (NCBI): domain Bacteria; kingdom Pseudomonadati; phylum Bacteroidota; class Cytophagia; order Cytophagales; family Hymenobacteraceae; genus Pontibacter; species Pontibacter sp. GD13. The sequence goes on along the minus strand of NZ_JBYZMQ010000004.1, from coordinate 63,451 downwards.
TAATTTGCTTAAAAGGCAGCTTTTACTAATATATAAAACCAGCAATAAAGGTTGTCGTCATGACTACGAATCAGAAGGTTAGGGGTTCGACTCCCTTCGCGACCACCAAAAAGCCTCTTACAGCAATGTGAGAGGCTTTTTTATTTTTGTGGGTGCGGTTTAGCAACAACTAAACGAGTAAACAACATAGTCTTACTCCTAACCACCAAAGCACCCCTACACTCTGCCCCACTTCAATTCTCCATAACCCTAAATCATACTTACAGGTACAACAAAGTCACTAAACCAATTCCCGTAACTTTACCACCGCACATGAGCACCACCAGGAAAATTGTCTTTTACTTTGCTATTATAGCCGGAACGCTGCTGATACTTATCACGCAACTGTCCCTTTTGTATAACGTGAAGTTCTGGTATCTGAAGATGCTTGATTTCCCGAGGGTGCAGGTGCTTTTTGGGCTGCTGGCTTGCCTGATCCTCTTTGCTGTGGTGAACAAAACCTGGAAGCTGCCTTCCTGGCTTCTTTTGGCAGGGTTGTTATCCTCGCTGGTGCTGCAGGCCACTTTTGTGCTGCCGTATACCCCCTTCGTTGACAAAGCAGTGCCTACGGCACAGAAAGGACCTAAAGCGACAGATGAAAGTTTTAGTTTGGTACTGGCTAACGTTTGGATGAAGAACGACAATACCGATGCTTTTCTTAAGATCGTGCTTGACGCAGACCCGGATATACTACTGGCCATGGAAACAAACAGTTGGTGGGTAGAACGCCTGGCCCCATTGCGAAAAAAGTATCCCTATCAAATAGAATACCCCTTGGATAACACCTATGGCATGGTTCTGTACTCCCGCCTGCCGCTGCGCAACACCGAACTAATGTTTCTGCACCACCCGGATGTGCCTTCCATTATAGCGGATGTACAGCTTCCCAACGGCCAGACCTTCCGGCTATTTGCCGTACACCCTGTGCCGCCAATGCCCAGCCAGTATCCTACTAATGTAGGTGAAGAAGAGGTAGCCCTGTTGAAAGTAGGGGAAATGGTGACGCAAGAGCAGCTGCCTACCCTGGTGGCCGGCGACTTTAACGACGTGGCCTGGTCAAACACGTCGCGCCTCTTTGGTACTACCAGCCAGTTGTCAGACATCCGGATTGGCAGGGGGCTGTACAATACCTTTGATGCCACTTCCTATGTGATGCGCTGGCCCCTGGACCATGTGTATGTATCCGATGCGTTTTCTGTGATTGATATCAAAAAATTACCGAAGTATGGATCAGATCATTTTGCCTTACGGGTAGATCTGGCTTTTAACGAGGCCAATTAGCTATGCAGTTTAGATTGTGCTCATAGCGCACGCATACTAGGCAACCTGGCTTTCGGGTAAGGAAAACTTATACTTGTAATTCTCCAGAAAGGCCATATCCTGGTCTTGCACGCCGTATTTTTCATGGTCTTCAAACAGCTCATCCCAAGAGCGAAAAAGTTTCCAGGTTTCGGTGTTGTGATAGGCGGTTATTTCTTGTGTGGTCATCAGCCGACTGTAGAACGGCTCCAGCAGGATGTCCTCTTCCCGTACCGGCACTTCAATGGTATGGTTACGGCTATTCAAAACGGTTATGAGCTCGGCTTGTCTGCCGCCGTGAAGTGGCAGGTAGTAATAACGAACAAGAACTTTGCTGTATTTCGGGTGAAACATGGGTATCGCTTTAATTTACAATGAAAATGACTCAAGCCAAAATTCTTCCAAAATCAAAGCAGAGGCATTATTTCTCTTAGGGGGTGCAGATCACTGAACAGCTATAAAATGTGCCAGCTGACAGCTGCCAAAGATGAAATATGCTCTCATTTTCGATTACCGTTCTTCACTTTCCATCTTATACTTTGTTCATTATGAAGGAGTTGCACCCTGCAATAGTTTCCAGAAACATTTCTACTTAATATTTGTTAAATGGTATTTAACGTTAAACAAAACTGTCCTTTTTGCAATACCCAAACTCTGGCTGAATTTTATTGACCAGAAAGTGTTAAATTTGTATCATTATTTTTTACCTATAAATTGATTCGTATGGGAATGTATCCTGAATATATGGTTGCCCCAATCCGTGAGGACCTTACCTCAACAGGGTTTGAGCAGTTAATGACAGCCGAAGAAGTAGACCAGGCCATCAAATCTGAAGGCACTGTGCTGCTGGCTGTAAATTCTGTGTGTGGATGTGCCGCCTCCAAGGCGCGACCTGCTCTTAAAATGGCCGTTTCTGCTTCGGACAAGAAGCCTGCTAAGCTTGTAACGGTATTTGCCGGCATGGAGCAGGATGCCGTGAACAAGGCACGGGAACACATGTTGCCTTACCCTCCCTCCTCTCCTTCTATTGCTTTATTTAAGAATGGCGAGTTGGTTCACATGATTGAGCGTTACCACATAGAAGGCAATGATCTTCACCGGATTGTCGATAATTTACAAGGAGCTTTTGAAGAGTACTGCTAAACCTAGCGCTTCAACCTAAAACAGCGGAGGCCGGTAATGTTACCGGCCTCCGCTGTTTTAGGATAAAATTTCACTTGCTTCACCCCACCTATAAAGCATCTGTATCAGCTCACTGTTTTTGCTTTCCGGCTATTTCAGGTCGAAACCAATGTCGCGGCGGTAGTTACGGCCCTGCCAGGTAATGGTTTCGGCGGCGGCGTTTGCCTTGTCAAGTGCCTCCTGCATGGTGTCTGCCAAAGCCGTTACCGCCAGCACACGCCCCCCGTTGCTGAGCAGTTTATCATTTAACAGCTTGGTGCCCGCATGAAACACCAGCACATCGGCGGGCACATTTTCAATGCCGTAAATCTCCTTGCCCTTTTCAAACCCTTCGGGATAACCACCCGAAACCAGGAAGACAGTTGCAGCTGTACGCGGGTCTATTTCCAGCTTGTATTCGCCAAGCTTATGGTCGTGCAGCGCCCTGAACATTTCAAAGATATCTGACTTGATGCGTGGCAGGATCGCTTCCGTTTCCGGATCTCCCAGCCGTACATTGTATTCAATCACGTGCGGCTCGCCCTGTACGCTCATCAAACCGATAAACAGAAATCCGCTATAGTCCAGGTTCTCTGCCTGCATACCGTGCAAGGTGGGCACTATGATACGCTCCTTTACCTTTTGCATGAACTGCTCATCCACGAATGGCACCGGCGATACGGCACCCATGCCCCCTGTGTTCAGCCCGGTATCCCCTTCGCCAATACGCTTATAATCCTTTGCTTCCGGCAGCAACACATACTCTCTGCCATCTGTCAGGATAAACACCGACACCTCAATGCCCTGCAGAAACTCCTCGATCACCACCTTGCTACTGGCTTTTCCGAAACGCTTGTTACGCAGCATATCCTCCAGGGCATCAATGGCTTCGTCAAAATTCTGCGCGATAATCACTCCCTTGCCGGCTGCCAGGCCATCCGCCTTCAATACCGCCGGATAAGCGTGGTTTTTCAGGTACTCCACTGCATCGCGGTAGGTATCTTCGGTAAAAGTTTGGTAACGGGCCGTAGGGATGTCATACTTCTGGAGAAAGGATTTAGAGAAATCTTTGCTGCCTTCTAACATGGCGCCTGCCTTTTTAGGGCCTACCACCAAAATATGCTTTAGGTACTCAGATTCCTGAAAGAAATCATGGATGCCCTCTACCAACGCGTTTTCCTGCCCTACCACCACCATCATGATGTTGAAGTCTGCTGCAAACTTTGCCACTTCTTCATAATTATGGATATCGATGCCGGCGTTGGTATGGAACTCCGAAGTACCCGCATTACCGGGAGCCACAAAGATCTTCTCACAAAATTCGCTCTGGCTAAGTTTCCAGGCAATGGCATGCTCCCGGGCGCCAGACCCTATGATCAGTACATTCATTCTGCTAGATGCTAATTGGTCAATTGGATAACAATTGTAGATAACGCTGAATAAGGGTCTTTCCCGCTTACGCTATCGGTTGTAGCCCTCGTATACTTCAAACTTAAAAAAAATTGTTGGAAGCTTCAGTTGAACACCGTCTAACCTATGCTTCCAACAATTAAATTTTTCAGTTCCACACGCTAATTGGCGTATTCTGACAGGAATTTGATACGCACTAACCTCAAATCTTCTTCCGAGTAATCATCGGCGCCCAATTCTTTAAGCGCTTCGCTGATGTTGTCGGTACTGGCATTCATAAAGTAATCATAAATTTCCTCCTGCCGCTCCTGGTCCAGAATGTTGTTGATGTAATAATTCAGGTTCAGTTTGGTACCGGAGTAGCAGATGTGCTCAATTTCCTCGATCACCTCTTGCATTGTGAGGCCCTTTGAGGAAGCGATTTCCTCCAGCTCTACTTTTTTATCGATCTGCTGTATGATGTATATCTTGATCTTCGACTTGTTTACCGTGGTTTTCACCACCACATCTGCAGCCGTCACGATATCGTTCTCCTCTACATACTTCGTGATTAGGTCCAGGAAGGGCTTTCCGAATTTCTGCACCTTACCCATGCCTACGCCCGCAATATAGGCCAGATCTTCTTTGGTGGTGGGGTAAACGGTGGCCATTTCTTTCAACGACGGGTCCTGGAAGAGCACATAAGGGGGCAGTCCCTTTTCCTTCGCCGTCTTTTTGCGCAGCCCCTTCAACAGGTCGAACAGCACCTCGTCGTGCCCCGCAGATGCCTGGTTTTCCTCTTTCTGCTCGTCCTCTTTTACCTCCTGCTCGTAGTTGTGATCCTTTGTCAGCTGGATAGGATGGGGGTTGGCTATAAAGTCGCGCCCTTTTTGTGTCAGTTTTACCACCCCAAAGTTCTCTATGTCCTTCTCCAGGTACTCCGAGAGCAACACCTGGCGCAGCAAAGAGCTCCAGAACTGGGCATCGTGCGCTTTGCCGGCCCCAAACACATCTAACTTGTCCTGGTCGTAGCTGGTAACATATTGGTTACGCAGGCCTGTAAGTACGGCGGTTATGTGTTCTATTCCGAAACGGCTTCCGGTCAGCTCTACGGCTTTCAAAGCTAGCTGTACATTTTGCTCGGCTTCAAATTTCTCTTTTGGGTGCAGGCAATTATCACAAAAGCCACAGTCTTTCTCGTAGGCCTCGCCGAAATAGTGGAGCAGCTGTTTCCGGCGGCACACTGCCGAATCTGCGTAGGAGGCCATTTCCTGCAACAGGAGCTTGGAGTTATCCCTTTCCGTAACAGGCTTATCCTTGTTAAACTTTTCCAGCTTCACGATGTCGTCGTAGCTGTAATACATGATGCAGTTGCCCTCCATGCCGTCGCGCCCTGCGCGGCCGGTTTCCTGGTAGTAGCCTTCTATGGATTTTGGCGTGTCGTAATGAATCACAAAACGCACGTCGGGCTTGTCGATGCCCATGCCAAAGGCAATGGTGGCCACAATCACATCGGCATCCTCATTCAGGAACGCATCCTGGTTCGCCATCCGGATATGAGAGTCCAGGCCTGCATGGTAAGGCAAGGCTTTTATGTCGTTAACTTTCAGCAGTTCCGCTATCTCCTCTACCTTTTTGCGGCTTAGGCAATACACAATGCCGCTCTTCCCTTTGTGCTTCTTCACGTACTGGATCAGCTGCTTCTTGGTATTGGCCTTCGGGCGTATCTCATAGTATAAATTGGTCCTGTTAAAAGATGACTTGAACACCGAAGCCTCGTCCATCTGGAGGTTACGCTGAATATCGAGCTGCACTTTAGGCGTAGCCGTAGCGGTAAGGGCGATAATGGGCAGGTTACCGATCTGGTCGATGATGCCGCGTATGCGCCGATACTCCGGTCGGAAGTCGTGGCCCCATTCAGAGATGCAGTGTGCCTCGTCTATAGCGACAAAAGATATATTTGAGCTGCGCAGGAATTCTACTGTCTCGTCTTTGGTAAGCGACTCAGGCGCTACATACAAAAGCTTGACGTCGCCTGCCAGCGTTTCCTTCTTCACTTTGTTTATTTCCGCCTTCGATAAAGTGGAATTTAAGAAATAGGCGTTCACGCCAAAGGCATTCAGTTGGTCTACCTGGTTCTTCATCAGGGCGATCAGGGGTGAAATAACAATGGCTGTGCCCGGTAAGGACAAAGCAGGTAGTTGGTAACACAACGACTTGCCGGCGCCTGTAGGCATAATCACGAAGGTATTCTTGCCATTGATAATATTGTTAATTATCAACTCCTGATTTCCCCTAAATTGATTATACCCAAAAACTTCCTTTAATTTGTTCTTGAGATTTATCTCTTGTTGTACTGACATGTAATCTTGCGGAAAAAATAAGCTATTTGCACGTACCTTTGCGGGGCACCTTTATACAAATCTACTTTGAATCTAGTTAATAATATAGCGCTTACAGCAAAAAAAGTATTACGCGCCGAGGCCGAGGCTATCGCCAGACTGGCAGAATTTATCGACGAGGGCTTTGAAAATTGTGTTAAAGCCATTCTCCTTATCAAAGGGCGCGTGGTGGTAACGGGTATTGGCAAGAGCGCTAACATCGCCACCAAGATCGTCGCCACCCTCAACTCCACCGGAACCCCTGCTATCTTTATGCATGCCGCCGACGCCATTCACGGTGACCTGGGCATGATCCAGCCCGAGGATTTCGTTATCTGCATCTCCAAGAGCGGCAACACCCCGGAGATAAAAGTGCTCGTGCCCCTGCTGAAACGAAAAGGCTCGCAGTTGGCTGCACTGGTATCCAGCACCGATTCGTACCTGGGCCAAAGCGCCGACTTTATCCTGAACGCCAATGTGGAGCGTGAGGCGTGCCCCCATAACCTGGCCCCTACCACCAGCACCACGGCGGCCCTGGCCCTGGGCGATGCCCTGGCCGTAAGTCTGCTCGAAGCGCGTGGCTTCAGCAGCACCGACTTCGCGCACTTGCACCCGGGCGGCTCGTTGGGTAAACGGCTTTACCTGAAAGTGGGCGACATTTACCCTCAGAACCAGACCCCTAACGTTAATGCAAACGCTTCGTTAAAGGAGATTATTATTGAGATTTCGTCGAAGCGCCTGGGAGCTACCGCTGTCGTGAGAAACAACACCAAAGAACTGGTGGGTATCATAACCGATGGTGATCTGCGCCGCATGCTAAACAAGTACGAAAACACTGATAAGGTAACAGCCAGCGACATCATGACCCCCTCTCCGCTTACTTTAGAGCCGGATCAGTATGCTGCCGAGGCACTCGCTATTATGCAGGAGAAGAGCATTACTCAGTTAATTGTCACAAAATCTGGTAACTTTGAAGGGTTCGTGCACCTGCACGACCTGCTTAAAGAAGGACTTATATAAGGATGGATAGAAACACATATGTGGTGATCATGGCCGGCGGTATCGGAAGCCGTTTCTGGCCATTTAGCCGTACAAATTACCCCAAGCAATTCCATGATGTGCTGGGCATCGGAGAAAGCATGTTGCAAATGACAGCCAAACGCTTCGAGGACACCTGCCCCCCCGAGAACATCTACGTGGTAACAAACAAAGATTACGAGGATCTGGTAAAAGAGCAATTGCCGTTTTTGAACGACAACCAGGTGTTACTGGAACCCATTGGCCGGAACACAGCCCCCTGCATTGCGTACGCCTCCTATAAAATCGCGCAGCTTAACCCTGACGCTAACCTGGTGGTAACACCCTCCGACCATGTGGTGCTGAAGCAGGACGTGTTTACCCGTGTGATTAAGGAAGCCGTGAAGGCCGCTGACCAGGATGATGTGCTGATCACGCTGGGCATTACCCCCAGCCGCCCGGACACAGGTTATGGCTACATCCAGTACATCAACGACGAGAAACAGCACATTAAAAAGGTAAAGACCTTTACCGAGAAGCCCGACCTGGAGCTGGCAAAGATGTTTTTGGAGAGTGGCGACTTTGTCTGGAACTCAGGTATCTTTATCTGGAACGCCAAAAGTATCCTGAGGGCCTTCAGACAGCAATTACCTGAAATTTCTGAGATCTTCGAGGAAGGCTCTGATTCCTTGAACACCGTAAGTGAGCAGAACTTTATTACCAACGCCTATTCCCAGTGCCGCAACGTATCTATTGATTACGGCATTATGGAGAAAGTTGATAATGTGTATGTGCTGCTGGCCGATATCGGCTGGTCTGACCTGGGCACCTGGAACTCGCTTTATACGATCAACAACAAAGACGAGAACGGCAATGTAGTGGACGGCAAAGTGATGCTGTACGACACCAAAGACTGCATCATCAAAACGCCTAAAGAACGCCTGGTGGTTTTACAGGGCCTCGAAGATTATATAGTGGCAGAATATGACAACGTGCTCATGATCTGCAAGAAAAGCGAGGAACAGAAAGTAAAGGAGTTTATGGCCGACGCCAAGTCTAAAAAAGGAGCCGAATTTATATAGGGTAAAACTTACCTGATAACCAAAAAAGTGAAGGGCTTGCCATTAATGGCAAGCCCTTCACTTTTTTCTTTACTTTATACTTCCGCTGTTTGCCTAAGCTATTTTGCGTTGGAAACATTGTCCTTCAGGCGCTGACTCATGGCTTCGTAAAGTATAATGCCTGTCGCCACCGAAACATTCAACGAGCCAATCTGCCCCATTAACGGGATACGGAGGCGCGCGTCAGCGCGCTTCAGGTATTCTGGCGAGATGCCGTCCTCCTCACTTCCCATCAGAATGGCAGTCGGGCCCACAAAGTCTACGGCAAAGTCGGTCATGTTATGCTCCGTCTTTTCGGTACAGGCTACCACCTGCACGCCATAGTCCTTAAGGTAATCCAGGGTGTCCTTCAGGTTTTCTTCACGACAGACCGGTACCAGGTTTAGCGCACCAGCCGAAGTTTTCATGGCATCAGCATTTATCTGAGCGCCACCCCGACTCGGGATGATGATGGCATCCACGCCCATGCACTCCGCATTCCGGGCAATAGAGCCGAAGTTACGCACATCCGTTATCCTATCCAGGATGAGTAAAAGTGGGTTCTTGCCCTGCTCAAACAACGAGGTCACGATCTCATCGAGGGGCATGTAAGTAATGGGGGAGATTAACGCCACCGCTCCCTGATGGTTTTTTCGGGTAAGCTTATTCAGCTTTTCGAGGGGTACGGTTGCCACGGGCACGTCATGCCTTTTAGCCTCCGTTAGTATCTCATCGGTGGTAGGGTTTTTAGCCCCTCTCTGCAGAAATATCTTTTCCAGCGTTTTTCCGGCTAGCATGGCCTCCAGAATAGGGCGTGAGCCGAATATCATCTCTGTCTTATCTTCTTTTGGTGTTCGGTGGCCGCCGCCGTAGCGGTTACCTACATTTCTGTTATTGCTGCTCTCCATTTTGCTACTGTGCTGTACCAGCCGTCTTCGTACTCGCGAAGCCGCACCAGTTCATAGTGATTTTCAGTAAAGTTATTCTCTTTTTTATTAAAAACGAACTTTACGTAAGGGCTGGTCTCTGACTCCTGGTAAATCCAGCTGTCAGAATTGCCTACATGGCTTACCTGGGTTGGCCTGCCGTACAGAATATAGATCATGCCCCGATCGGTAGCCCAGCCGGGTTTATGGGAAGTATACAATTTGTTGGCCGTTTCAACCCGCCCGTAAAAAATACGGATCAGTTCGCGTGCGGTGGTTCTGTTGCCGCCTACTTTCAGCCAGAAAGCATCGACAGCCTCTTTTACGTTCTCCGAGTTAAACAATGCCTCACGCTCCGACGAGGTGGTTATGTAGATAAGGGGCTGCAGCATCTCCTTGGCCATGGTAACCTGCGGAAAGGCCCATGCCTGCGCCAGAATGCCACGCCCAAAACTTGTTCCGGGGCTAAACAGGTATACCCCCTCCTGCTTAAACAGAATGGTGTCGCCATCGGCATACTCAGCAGAATCGGAAGGCACTAAGGTTTTGGGCTGTGGCGCCTGCCGCAACGACATGGGGGGAAGTGCAGGCGAGAACGAGGTTTTAAAGTACTGCACTTTTACCGGTTCATTTTTAATACCGTGTTGCTGTACAACCAGGGCCTCCGATGTATTTACATAGTCCTCCAGAAATGGCTTACCAGATCGGGCGCGCAACAGCACATACCCTTTGCCAAGCATATCAGCGTTCAGCGGAATCGTAAAACGCATCGCCATGCGCTCCTGGCCAACCAGGGCCTGCCAGAGGCGCAGATGAATCACATTGGGGGCTCGTACAAACCCGGCAGGCACCGCAAACTCCATGTCTAACTGCCCTTCAGTATCTGTGATCCTCCTGCCCGGTTTTACCAGCGAGTCGCTTGCCAGCACCTGGTCTTTGTCCGTCCCACCGGTTCTCACAAAGTACTCCATAGCGGTGGCGGCTTCCAACACATCCATCACCTGCTGTTCGTCCTTGAACCTAACCAGCAGGTGCAGGCTCCCGTCTTTGGCGTAAAAGTTATACTTCATCGTGATTTCCGGGGACACCGACCGGACCGCCACAGGTTGTAGCCTTGGCAAGCTGGAAGAGCCGCAAGCAGCAGTTATCAAAAGTATAAACAGAAAAGTAAGGTACATGAATGATCGCGTCATGGTCAGCTACATGTCAGGGGTCAAAACAAAAAGCCGAACCGCGTACAGGCGGCTCGGCTTTAATTACTCTTGATTAAACTATTTTGTTTAACGGCGCATGCGCTGCAGGTACTGCATGAACTGTTGCTGCAGTTGCTGCGACCGTGTTTGCATACCTATTTCTTCTGCCGCACTTACCAGCTGTTGCAAAATGATCATGTTTGTCTGGATCTCAGTATCAAACAAAGCTCCCTTGGCAAAGTAATAATCCAGAGCCTTCGCCGATTTGCTGGCCATAGACTCCAGCACCTCTTTGGCCATCTGCTCCTCGCCTACCTCCACCAGCATCGGGATGAACTGGGGCGTGTAGTAATCGTAGGGCACTGCGGCCTCAGGGAATACCTTAAAGCTGCGGTCAATCACTTCTTTAGCACGTGTAATGTTTCCATCCTCCAGATAAGCCATCGCCAGCTTTGCGAATTTATCACGGGCATTGGCTGAGAAGCGGTAATAGTTCTCGTCGTAGAAAATATCCGGATTATCGAAATTGCGGAAACTGAATTTATGCATCAGGTTGTCGTACATTACCTCTTTATTCACATATCCCTGCTGATTCTCGTCAGCGGTTTTAACAGGTACTACCCGGTAGGCCAGTCCATCCAGCTGGAAATAGTTTGACAGGCCAATAAAGTCGGCGCTGTTAACGGTAGTGGAGAAATAAACAGGGCGCTCCCAATTGTTAGTTGCCAGCAGGTCCAGCATTACCAGGTGCTTCTTCTCGAGTATGGATTTATTGATTGTCCAATTCATGCGGTCCACGATCTCTGGCTCTTTAGCGGCGGGCACAAAATTCATGGCATCCACTTTCGCCTTGTCTACTTTTAGCGAGAAGTTTTTTGTAGGGAAGGTAAGCAGCGTGGTACCCTGCCCATACTGCACCTGCAAGGCCGGGTTGTTCTCTTTTACAAGGTTTATAAACTGGTTCAGGTCGATACCGGCAGCCACTTGCGGACGCTCAACATAAGGCAGGTAGTCGTTCGTTCCCTGGCGGTAGTTCTCCGGCCCCAGCGTCAGCGGCCATGGCGCAGATTTATACGAAGGCTGAGTCATCTGGTCGATGTACCAATCCGTGTTCAGGTAGCTTAACACGGCTACGCGCACATCGGTACGGTAACCTTCTACCTCCTGAGCATACCAAAGCGGGAAGGTGTCGTTGTCGCCGTTGGTGAATAGGATCCCGTTAGGCGCTACGGAGTCGAGCAGGTTCTTCGCCGAGTCAACTGACTGATAGCGGTCTGAACGATCATGATCGTCCCAGCCTTCTGCTGCCATTATGCCTGGCACGGCCAGCCCTATGAGGGTAGCGGCGGCAGCACGCGAGTTTGTACTTTTCAACACCCTGCCCAAAAGGTCGGCCAGGCCCATTACCCCTAGCCCTATCCAGATGCTGAAAGCGTAGAACGAACCGGCAAAAGTATAATCCCGTTCACGCGGCTCTACCGGCGGTTGATTGAGGTAAAGCGCGATAGCGATACCCGTAAAGAAAAAGAGCAGGCCGATGACAAACGCGTTCTTTTCATCCTTGCGCACCTGGTAAATTAACCCCAGTATACCAATCAGCAAAGGCAACAAGTAAAAGCTGTTACGGGCTTCGCTGTCCAGTACCCGCTCCGGGGCGTTGGGGTCGTTTTTGCCAAACCAGAGTACCCCTGCATTCTGCACATCGCTTTCGCGCCCTGCAAAGTTCCACAGGAAATAGCGCCAATACATATGCCCTAACTGATAGCGGAAGAGGAAGCTGAGGTTCTGCCCGAAGGTGGGCGCCTGGCCCTCGCGCAGGTCAATCCATTTTTTATACTCATCAATGTGCTGTGGCTGGTCGCTGTACACACGAGGCAACAGGGTTTTATCTTTGCTGTCGAACACAGGTTCCACTTTGCGTCCGGTTTCTATGTAGCGGTCTTTGCCCTTTACATAGCGCGGAGCGCCCTCCTTCTGGTCTACTGGCTGGGCATTGTACTGTGGTCCGTACAGTAAGGGCCGGTCTCCGTACTGCTCGCGCTTCAGATAGGCCACAAAAGTCAGGATGTCATCCGGGTCGTTCTCATCAATGGTGGGCTCGTACGAAGAACGGATCGGGATCATCATATAAGAGGAGTAGCCGATCAACACAAAGATAAAGCTCAAAATGGCCGTGTTAAGCACCCGGTGGTTATACTTGATAGAATAGCGTAGGCCGATCACGATTCCCGTGAGCAGCAGGACCACAAACGTGATCACCCCGGAGCTGAAAGGCAAGCCCAGCGTATTTACAAAAAACACCTCGAAGCCACCTGCCACCGAAGGCAACCCGGGAATAACACCCCAAAGGATAGTCATTACGATGACCGCGCTAACGGCAAAGGCCAGGACACCTCCCCAGAAAGAGGGCTTGTAAAGTCTGAAATAGTAGATAAACGCCAGCGCCGGTATGGTTACCAGGTTCAGTAAGTGGGCACCGATTGACAGGCCTACCAGGTAAGCGATCAGCACCAGCCACTTATCGGAGTGCGCCTCGCCAACCTTAGCCTCCCAACGCAGCATGGCCCAGAAAACAATGGCCGTAAAAAAGGACGACATGGCATAAACCTCTGCTTCCACTGCCGAAAACCAGGCGGAGTCGGAGAAGGTATAGGCCAGTGCGCCAACAGCGCCACTGCCCATGATCAGCAAAATGTTGCCTCTTGTTGGCAGTGCACCCTCTCTAACCAGTAGTTTTTTAGCCAGAATGGTAATTGTCCAGAACAGGAACAGCACCGTAAAGGAACTACACAGCGCCGATAGCAGGTTCACCCACCAAGCTACCTGAGTAGGGTCGCTGGCGAACATAGAAAAGATGCGCCCCACAAGCAGGTAAAAGGGAGCTCCGGGGGGGTGGGGCACCAGCAACTTATACGAGGTGGCGATAAACTCACCTGCATCCCAAAAGCTGGCAGTTGGTTCCAGCGTTAACACATACACTGTAGTCGCGATAAAGAACACGACCCAGCCCACGAGGTTATTTATCTTACGATAATCCGTCATAGCTTTAATTGATTCAGCCCCGAAAATACTAAATAATGTAACGCGGCTATAAAGTTTTGGTATTTTAAAATCAAAAAGCCGACTGGGGAGCCGGCTTTTTGATTGTGATATAGCTTTATGCGATTATTTCTGGAGTACGAGTCGTTTCGTCTCCACTGTTTTATCATTTACCAGCAGGCTGTAAAAGTAGATGCCAGAAGGCAGGCTTGTCATGTTCAGCTCCACTTCCATCTTCTCGGCTGGCATCAGCTCGTGCACACTCAGCACTTTACCAATGGTGTTGGAGATGCGTATCTTGTAGTTCTCGCTGCCGCCCGGCAAGCTCAAGGATAACCTGGTAATGCCCCTGGATGGGTTTGGGTAAGCATTGATAGAAGGCAAAGGCAAAGGCTTGATGTTGCGTGCCGGAGCTATTGAAGCCAGGCTAACGCTTGCGTTGCCATAAACACCCCTGGCCCCCTTGTTCTCTACCACATGAAACACCTGGCTCACAGCCGAGGCGTATATCTTAGAACAGGTATGCTCCTCTTCTGCGGTACCCACAAAAGCAGGACGTGCGTTCTGGGCGGAAACACTCAGTTGAGAGCCTTTCTCCTGAATGAGCTTCCAGGTAGTTGCGCCCCCTTTGTAAGCAGGCACCACTCCTTCCCCCGCGGCAACCCTGCTGTTTGCGTTGGCTGCAAAGCCAAGCAAATGCGCGCTGATAAGGATAGTTATAAGTAACAGTTTTGTAAAATTCTTCATATGGCGCGTCTCGGTTTAGGCGAATATTTCCCTCTGACAATTAACATCAAAGATAGCTTAAATAGGTGGAAGTATAAATGTTAATTTTAAAATATTTGTGAACAAAGCCTCCCGGGGCAGTGACACTATTTGCTGGCCATACGGTAACGTTTCACAGCTTTAATATGCCAAAAATAGTGCCTACTATTTATAAAAAAGGGAAAATTTAAAAAGTATTACCGCAAAGTACTAACCGTGGTTTAGCGCTACCCGCTAAACCACGGTTGCTTTCCGCTACAGAGAGGATCTCGTCCTAATTGGAGACAAGCAATTTTTTTCCTGACAAGAACGGCATGCGGCAGCCGCGCAATACTTTAGTAGCAAGATTTAAAATATTGTTACCAAAAGGTAGCCTTACGCCCTTTTTTCCCCAACGAAGCGACAACCATATTTCCTGCTTCTAGTTTATAAGAGTACACATGCGCTCTGAAAACATGAAACTGCTCTTGCTACTTATAATACTGCTGCTCTGTCAGGTTACTGGCTTTGCACAGCAGCAAAGATACAAAGGCAACGGGCAGATCACATTCTCCGCCGGGGCACCCCTTAGTCTCATTAAAGGCACCTCTAGCCAGGTAACGGGCCTGATTGATCTGGAATCCGGCAAGGTGTCTTTTGAGACACCGGTTAGGTCATTTCAATTCGCCAATTCGCTGATGCAGGAGCGCTTCAACGACAAATACATGAATTCTTCCCGCTTTAGCAGGGCCACCTTTACCGGAAAACTGACTGACTACCTGCCAAACAAAGGACAGGAAGTAACAGCGCAGGGTACGCTTACCGTGCATGGGGTATCAAAAAAAAGAAGTATAAAAGGGACGCTGGTGAGGCAGGGCGACCAGCTGCTCCTGCAGTCAGTTTTTGTAGTAAGCACCAAACAGCACCGCATTGATTCGCCAAAGCTTACAAACGATTTTATGGCCGAGGACATCAAGGTTCAACTCAACATGCTCTTATTGCCTGCCCTGCCCGTTAACCATGGAACAGTATCGCTAAATCAAAAACGCCAGGCTAGATAACATAGGCTATTTCTTTGAAGGCGAAATACCGCAGCTCATTCGCAACTTTCACGGCCAAACGGCCATCTTCTGCCACTCCCAGTATCTGCCCCCTCACCTGTTGGTTTTCCAGTATAAACTCATGCTCTTCCTGAAAGCGGTAAAGCGCCTGCAGATACTCAAATTTTAGCTTGGCGGTTTTACCGTTGCGCAGCTCCAGGTAGCGCTTCTCCAGAAACTCCAACAGTTTTTCAGTAACTTCTTCCAGGTTCAACGTTTGGCTTGTTACCTGCGCCATGGAGGTGGCAGTGTCATATCCGAAACGCAACTGGTTTACATTTAAACCAATCCCAACTATACTATGTTGTAAAGTCAGGCTGTTAATTGAATTTTCTATTAGAATCCCACCAAGTTTCTTATCTTCAAAGTACAAATCGTTGGGCCACTTTACCTGGGCTTGCTTTAATCCCATCGCGTGCAAAAGGTCCAGCACCCCCAACGACACAGCCATGTTGAGGTAGAACTGGTGATTAATGGCCAGGAATTTTGGGAAAAGCACAACCGAGAGCGTCACATTTTTCCCTGGTTCCGCCTCCCAGCTGTTTCCACGCTGGCCACGGCCCTGGGTCTGCTGTGCAGTAACCACTGTACAGCCCTCTGTGGCTTCATTTTTGATAAGAAGCAGCTGTGCCTCAGAATTTGTGGAAGAGCAGACCGGCAGAAAATAAAGCTGCTGACCTATAAACAGCGTATTAGGCAACATACATTAACCTAGAATTTAGTACTTTTGTACATCAAAATTAAGTATAGCAGATGAAAGAAACCAAGGGCGAGGCAAATTCAGACATATTGGCAGAACTTGTTGTCAAAGGAATGCAGGAAAAAAAAGCCTCCGATATTGTAATAATCAACCTTAAATCACTCAAAAACGCCGTTTCCGACTATTTCGTGATCGCATCGGCTAATTCCGACACACAACTAGATGCTATCGCCACTTCCATTGAAGAAGAAGTGTTTAAAGCGATCAGGCAGAACCCATGGCAAAGTGAAGGCCGCCTGAACAAGGAGTGGGTACTACTGGATTACGTAGATGTGGTGGCACACGTATTTTTGAAAGATAAACGCGAGTTCTACGCTTTAGAAGAACTATGGGGCGATGCCAGCATAGAACATGTAGATACCGTTTAACCCCCCTGGCTTAGCTAAACTTTTAGCGCGGGCCTTGGTTTTCACTTAACTGAAACAAAATTTCAATGGCAGATAAAAACAACAAAGGCAACAAAAAGAAGAGGCCCATGATACCCAACACGCCGCCGCGCCCTACCATGCAGCTGTGGATGCTGGCCGTATTGATCCTGTTGATTTTTGGATTGACCTACTTAAACAAAACAAGCTCTTCTGTAGAAACCACGCAGCAAGAATTTGAAGAAATGCTGCTGAGTGGCGATGTAAAGAAACTGAACATCGTGAACGGCAAAACGGTGGAGGTCTTTCTAAAAGACGAAGCTCTGCAAAACGACAAATACCTTCGGGATACAGACAACACCAGCGCGCTCTCTATGAACCCCGAGCCGGGCCCGCAGTTTCATTTTCAGGTTATCTCAGCCGAGTCTTTTAAGGAGGACCTGGACAAACTGCAGGAAAACCTCCCTAAGGAGCAGCACATTGGCTATAACCTGGTAGACAGAACCGGCTTTGCGGATTTCTTCCTGCAGTGGGGCTTTCTGATACTGCTGGTTTTCGGATTCTGGTTTCTGATGCGCCGCGTAACATCCGGTGGCGCCGGTGGGCAGATATTTAACATCGGCAAATCCAAAGCAGCCCTTTTCGACGCTGAAAACAAGGTAAAGATCTCCTTTAAGGATGTGGCCGGCCTGGAAGAAGCCAAAGAAGAGGTGCAGGAGATTGTGGAGTTTTTGAAGAACCCTTCTAAGTTTACGGTGCTGGGTGGTAAGATACCGAAAGGAGCTTTGCTGGTAGGCCCTCCGGGAACGGGTAAAACCTTGCTTGCAAAAGCCGTGGCCGGTGAGGCCGACGTGCCTTTCTTCTCCCTGTCAGGTTCCGACTTTGTGGAGATGTTTGTGGGCGTGGGTGCCGCACGTGTGCGCGACCTCTTTAAGCAAGCCAAAGCCAAGGCCCCTTGTATCATCTTTATTGATGAGATTGATGCCATTGGCCGCCACAGAAGTCGGGGATCTACCCCAGGCGGGAACGATGAGCGCGAAAACACCCTGAACTCGCTGTTAGTAGAGATGGATGGATTCGCGACTGACTCTGGCGTTATTATACTGGCTGCCACGAACCGCCCCGATACCCTGGACTCCGCTTTGCTGCGCCCCGGCCGTTTTGACCGCCAGATCAGTATCGACAAACCAGATATCAACGGCCGTACTGAGATATTTACAGTACACCTGAAGCCCCTGACGCTGGCCCCGGATGTGGACGCCAAGAAATTAGCAGCTCAAACTCCAGGTTTTGCCGGCGCTGAAATAGCCAACGTATGCAACGAAGCCGCTTTGATTGCAGCCCGTCGCAATAAAAAAGCCGTGGAGATGCAGGACTTCAACGACGCCGTTGACCGGGTGATCGGAGGTCTGGAGAAAAAGAACAAGATCATCTCGCCGGAAGAGAAGAAGATAGTGGCTTACCACGAAGCTGGCCACGCCATTGCCGGCTGGTTTCTGGAGCACGCCGACCCGTTGGTGAAAGTGAGTATCGTTCCGCGAGGTGTAGCAGCTCTGGGTTATGCGCAGTACCTGCCAAAGGAGCAGTTCCTGTACACCACAGAGCAGTTGATCGACGAGATGTGCATGGCCCTGGGTGGTCGTGCTGCCGAAGAGATCGTGTTCGGCAAGATCTCTACCGGCGCCTTAAGCGACCTGGAGCGCATCACCAAAATGGCGTACAGCATTGTAACTATGTACGGCATGAACTCCAAGATAGGCAACGTGTCTTTCTACGACTCGAAGCAAACCGATATGGCCTTTAACAAGCCCTATTCTGAGGCTACCGCCGAGACCATTGACGAGGAAGTGCGCCAGATCATCAGTGCCGCTTACGAGCGCACAAAAGGTTTGCTTAGAGATAAGTTTAATGAGTTGGAGATCGTGGCAAGAGAGCTGTTGGAAAAAGAAATTCTTTTCCAGAGCGATTTGGAGCGTTTGGTAGGCACACGTCCTTTTGAGGCGCTTACTACCTACCAGGCACATACAGCAGGCACTGACCGCAGCAAGACCAAAAGTGAAGTGGAAGATGCACATCCTTTGGAAGATGAAGGTTTAACACAGCACCCGGAGCAGGAAGAAGGCAGTGTACCGGGTACGCCGCTGGAAAACAGCAACGCCCCTGCAGCCAGAGATAACATTAACTCACGAACAGCTTGATAGAACAGGCATGTACGAAGCAAAATCAAAAGAAATAGTTTTAAGAAGGGTAAGAGAGGCGCTGGCTAAGTCGGCGCCTTTTCTGCCTCCTACCCCTGATTTCAGCTCGCCGCTGTACCCCGAGGTGCCCACTGAGGACATGTCGGTGGTGTTTGCGGAAAATTTTATTCGGAACGCAGGGGTGTTTGTGTATTGCGAGAACGAAGAGGACTTCTTTGATCAGCTTTTCACTTACAAAAAGGAGCAAGACCTGCAACACATGTATGTGTGGGAGCCTAATCTGCAAAATGTATTGCACCATGCAGGCATAGAGTTTTCTGCGGACCAGGAGAGCTTCGTGCGCGATGCTGAGGCAAGCCTGACTACCTGCGAGGCCCTGATTACACGCACCGGAAGCATTATGGTGAGTTCTGCCAATGCCGGCGGACGCCGCCTGAGCATTTACCCACCCACACACATGGTGGTGGCCAAAGCCAGCCAGTTGGTTTCTGATATCAAAGATGCGCTGCAGCATGTCCGCACCAAGTATAAAGCGGACTTCCCCTCGATGGTATCGATGGTGAGCGGACCAAGCCGCACGGCTGATATTGAAAAAACATTGGTCATGGGCGCCCATGGCCCCAAACAGCTCGTACTTTTCCTGATTGATGACCTTCCGCATTAACGAACTGCTTCCTGGCAAGCAAGTGTACTTTGCCTCCGATTTTCATTTAGGAGTACCCGACGCCAAAACCAGTAAGGAAAGAGAGAAAAAAATTGTCAGGTGGCTTGACATGGTTCGGCACGATGCCGCTGCCATCCTGCTGCTTGGTGATATTTTCGATTTCTGGTTCGAGTACAAACATGCCATTCCGAAAGGCTATGCCCGGCTACAGGGTAAACTGGCGGAGCTTACGGATGCCGGTATACCGGTGCTTTTTTTCACGGGAAACCATGATATGTGGATGTTCGATTACTTTCCGCAAGAACTCAATATTCCCATTCTGCGTGAGCCCATTTCCACCAGCTTCGGCGACAAAACCTTTTACATTGGGCACGGCGACGGCCTTGGCCCCGGCGACCACACGTATAAAGCCCTTAAAAAGGTTTTTAACAACAAGGCCTGCCAGTGGCTGTTTGCGCGCATACACCCTAATCTTGGCATAGGCGTAGCCAACCTTTGGTCCAGAAGAAGCCGTATCAGCAATGTGCAGAAAGATGAGGCTTTTTTAGGCGAGGAGGAGTGGCTGGTACAGTATTGCAAAGCGGTAGAAGAAAAGCAGCACCACGATTTCTATGTGTTTGGCCACCGGCACCTGCCCCTCGACATTGCCATTGGGGAGCAAAGCAGGTACCTGAACCTGGGAGAATGGGTCAATTTTTGCACATACGGCGTATACGACGGCAACAACTTTGAGCTAAAGACCTTTGAAAGCTAACCTAGGCATTTTCCTATTCCTGTTTTTCTGGCAGTTCGCGCCGGCACAGGCTCAGGACACCCTGCTGGTGCCACAGCTAAAGTATAGCCACCAGGTTGCGCTCAGCTCGCCTACTACCATCTCGAAAGACAGAAACGGCAACGTTTATTTCTTAACCGCCAACCATACCCTACTTCGCCTCGACCCGCAAGGCCGTCCGTTGGGCACTTACTCCCCTCCCAACCGTGGCCGCATTGGCGCTATAGACGCCTGGAACCCGATGAAAGTGATGCTCTTTTACCAGGACAGGCAGGAGATCCTTTTAATCGACAGGTTTCTGCGGCCCATTGGAAATACAACCTTAACGGACCTGAATTACCCTGGTACCGCAAAAGTAGCCGCACTGGCCTCCGACGATGGCGTTTGGCTGTTCGATGAAACGAACCTGACCCTTAGCAAGCTGGACCTGCGGCTTCGCAAGGTGGTAACAGAAACGCCGCTGAACCTCATTCTGGACAAAGAACGCTTTGACGTAAAACAACTGCGGGAGTACCAGAACATGGTGTACCTCTTGGATGCCAATGGCATTTTTGTGTTTGACAACCTGGGGAATTACAAAAAGAAGCTTCCTGTAACAGGCCTGAGCACTATGGGATTTCGCGCCAATGAGTTATACTTTGTAAAAGACGGGCAGCTGCATTTCCTCAACCTTTACACGTCTGCCAGGCGCACTTACCAGCTCCCAAAAGAACAGCCCGTTGTTTCGGCTTTAGTAGGAGAAGGGTATTTATACTTGTGCACGCCAAAAGCGCTCAATATTTACACTTGGCATAACGAGTAGTTATTTCGCACCTGAAAACACTTTCAGCCCCACCACACCCGCCAGGATCATAAGCAGGCAAACAATACGCAGGAAGTCGCGGGGCTCATTTAAAAACACAATGCCAAGTGTGGCCGTACCTGCTGCACCAATGCCCGTCCAGATACCATAGACCGTACCCAAAGGCAAGTGTTTCATCGCCTGTGAGAGCAGCACAAAGCTTAGAATCATTACAATTACCGTCGCCACGCTTACACCCAGCTTTGTAAATCCCTCGCTATACTTCAGGCCGAAGGCCCAGCCAATTTCACAAATACCCGCCAAGATCAGGTATACCCACGCTGCGTTCATATCTTCATTTTTATTGATGTTATAAGTTGTTCCGCGCTATAATCCTAAAACACCGGATAAACGAACTAACGCTGTTTAAGAATCTGCTGCTTTACCGATCGTCATGCGCATCTCGTGTTGCTTCAGGAAAGGCTGGAAACAACGCCCCTTTATATAAGCCAAAAAGTTGGACGCAGCCGTGTCGATGTTGATGAGCATCAGGCTACTGGTTTGAGCCAACAAGCTAGCTTCGCGAAGCAGTGCTGTGGCAATACCGGCCCTTCTGTAGGCGCCAGCAACCGCCAATTGTGCGATGGCTCCACTCTTCGGATAAAAAACAATGTAGCCGCAGCGCATGCGTGCTGTATCCAGGGCCTCCAAAACTACTGCATCAGATTCACTGCGCTTCACAGCATCAACATTATTTTGCCACGATGACGCCATGTCCCACCATTGCTGATAAAGCGCCCACGCTGGGTTAGCAGTTCTGGAGATGGACACCCCTTCCTGCAAAGGCACCTCCAGCAACAGCTCATTTCTAGCTGCCCGGAAGCAGTCGAACGAACGGCTGATGCGCAAGCCTACATGCAGGTAGCTTTTTAAGGCGGGGGTATTCTCCTCTATCACCTCTAGTAAACACTGCTCTATGCCGCCCTGGCGTAGCTTTTGAAGCAAAAAAAAGTAAAGGCGCTGCGTTATTTTCTGGTTTCTATACGCCGGCACCACGCCTGTGCCAGCGTTATAAGCCGTGGGCTTGCCATTCCACTCTCCTACCCCTGTCAGTATAAAGCCCACCATTTTGCCTGCGGCGTAAGCTGCTACACAAAAGCCGGGCACGATACCTTCTCTTTTTCGTTTCGCACTAAACTGCTCCTCGTTTAGCTGCACAGGTATCAGGTAGTCGGCAAATGCCTCCAAAAATGTTTGCCGCACCAAGGGCATTTCCTGCTCTGTCAGAGTTTTTAGAGTAAGCGCTGCCATACTTTTTCCATTAACGATTCTGTATGTGATGTACAAAAATATAAAAGCCCGGGCAGTATAGGGCATGACTCCCTCCAAAACGCACCGTTCCCTTATAACTAGTTACTGGTAAACCCGTTAATACTTGTTAATCTGCCGGCTAACAACTGGCCGCGCGCTAACCTAAACTTAATAAGCTATGAAAGCACTGGTATTCCACAAAATCAATGATGTAAGCGTTGACACGGTTGATGATCCCCGTATCGAGGACCCGCGTGATGCCGTGATTAGGGTAACCTCTACTGCCATCTGCGGTTCCGATCTGCACATCCTCGACGGTTTTATCCCACAGATGAAAGACATGGTGGTAGGCCATGAGTTTATGGGGATTGTAGAGGAAGTGGGCCCAGCCGTTAAAAACCTGAAAGTAGGCGACCGCGTGGTGGTTCCTTTCCCGATTGCCTGCGGCACCTGCTACTTCTGTAACCACGACTGGCCCACCCAGTGCGAAAACTCAAACGACAACTATGGTCCTGATGGCGCTTTTCTAACCCAAAAAGGGGCCGCCCTCTTCGGTTACACCGATCTGTACGGAGGATACCGGGGGGGCCAGGCCGAATATGTGCGGGTACCCTATGCTGATTATGGCCCTCGTATAGTACCCGATGGACTGACAGATGAGCAAGTGCTTTTCCTGACAGACATTTTCCCGACAGGATGGGCCGCTGCCGACTGGGGCAAGATAAAAGGGGGAGAGACAGTCGCCATATTCGGGGCAGGCCCGGTAGGCATCATGGCAGCGAAGTCGGCCTGGCTGATGGGTGCCGGCAGGGTAGTAAACATCGATGTGCAGCAATACCGCCTAGACATGGCCAGGAAAGCAGCAAACTCCGAAACCATACTTTGGTCTGATCAGGACCAGGTTGTGGAAATTATCCGGGGGATGACGGAAGGACGCGGCGCGGACGTATGCATCGACGCTGTGGGCATGGAAGCTGACCGCAGCTTTTTTGACAAAGCCAAAGCGGTTTTCAATATCGAGAAAGGAACCCCGAAGGTGTTGGAAACGTGCCTGAGAGCAGTACGCCGGGTTGGCATTGTGAGTGTGGTGGGCGTTTACGGCTCCACATTCGATAACTTCCCTATTTACAGATGGTTCGACAAGGGAGTTACCCTGATGGGTACCCAGGCGCCGGTGCACACCTACATTGACCATTTGATGAAGCTGGTGCAGGAAGGTAAGGTAACCTTAGAGGATATCATCACGCACACCCTTCCGTTAGAGCAAGCCGCCTACGGCTACGAGATCTTTAAAAACAAAAAAGATAATTGTGTAAAGGTAGTCCTGAAGCCATAGCATAGGCTTATCATACTTTTAAGGAGGGGGCGTGCCAGCCGCTCTTCTTAAAAGTATGATTATTTACCTGTGCGCACATAACCCATTACCATAGCCGCACCAATTACCATACTCAGCACAGCTTTCAGAATAAGATTCGCATCTGCTAACCAATACACTACCAGCAGCGTGAGAACCGTGAATGGCAACCATACCCACGGGTAGTAGTTTGCTTGTGTTACCTGTCTGTATTCTTTAAGCGCATAGCCCGAGTAGCCCATGTACATGAGTGCGGCAAATGTGGTGAATGCCGCTGCCTGGATCCCGAATAGCGGCACCAATATTAAATTTAGCAACACGTTTCCTGCCCCGGCCACTGTTGAAACTTTCCAGAGCACCCGGGTATGCTCCCGGTACACCAGCTGGTTTACCGCCCCCAAATACATCGGCTTGTAATTATAGCCCATCAAAATAACAATGGCCAGCGGGTAGGCCATGCGCAGCTCGTCGTTTCGGATCAGAAGTATAAATATCTCCTTTAGCCACAGGCACAGCAAGAAGGTGACCCCCAGGAAAAGCGCCTGCAGCGAGAAAGTCAGGTCGCGGGCCTGCCTGGCCGCTTGCCTGCTGCCCCTTCCCTCCTGCCCCAAATATTGCATGTAAAACGGAGAAGCCGCCTGTACCACAGCATTAGAGGCAGCCATAAAGTATAGCCCAAAACTGGAGGCGATGTTGTACAAACCGATGCGGGGCACAGGCACCTTTAACACATCCATCACCAGCTTATCCGAGGTATCCAGCAGGAAAAAAGAAAAATGGTGCGGAATAACCGGCAACGAAACCCGCAGCGACTGCCTGACGCGCTGCCATTTGAATTGAAAGATCGGCCACATCTGCTCCCGGAAATAGAGCGGGTAGGCGTATAGCAGGAACCCGATGATGCTGCCAAAAAAGTTGGCGTAGAACCAGCCCATGTACCCCATTTTCAGGTAAGCGATGGTGTAAATATTAAGGGCCACCGTGGTTCCCCCTACCACAAAAGAACGCAGCGCCACGGGTAACGGGCGCTGCGAAAGCTGGTAAAAGAACATGGCCTGGAACTCTGTTATCCCCAGAAACATTACCGGAAGCACCTGCAGCAGCACGATCTCCCAGCGGCTGTCAGCAGCCTCGGCGGGAGTGCCCCACCACAGCACGGCCGCCAGCACCATGCCGAACAGCAACGACCACAGCGATAAAAACCCATGCAGTTGCCGCCACACCCACCTGAAGCGCGTGGGGTGCCGGGCAAAGCTGTTGACCATTACCACCGACAAACCCAGTGACTGCAACGTGTTTAAAGCCACTACATAAGCTGTTACAATGCCGGCCACACCATAATCCTCGGTGGTGAGGTACTGCGTGATGATGGGCAACGACAGGATACCCGCTAGCCGGGGCACCTGTGCCGCCAGTCCATAGATTGCCGCATGAGACAGTAACTTCCGAAACATAGCCAAAAGTATACTTTAATTTTCACCCTGTCTCCAAACAAATCTAATTTTCGTAACTTGGAAATTATGCAAACCTGCGAGAGGCTCCGGACATGGGTGCCTTTGCAGCGTAAACGAACATCCGGCCTTGCCGGCGTGGCACTTTTAGGGGTTGCCAAAGCAAAACCCTAAAAAATTAGTATATTTGTTACTTAACTCAAGTTGAAAACAAGAATAGCCCTGGCTATATAAGGAGATATAAAAGTGGGATGTAGTTCATGTTCTAGTGGCGGATGCGGAACCAGTGTTGGTGGCTGCAAAAGCAACGGCGGCTGTAGCACGGGAGGCTGCAACCGTTTAAACGTGTTCGACTGGCTCAGCGACATGGATTTACCCGTGTCGTTTGAGGAGTTCGATATCGTTGAAGTAAGATTTAAAGGAGGCCGTAAAGACTTCTACCGCAATATTAACCGGATCGACCTGACCACCGGCGACCCGGTGGTGGTTGACGTGCCCAATGGGCACCACATTGGCTTTGTCTCGTTGAAAGGGGAACTCGTTCGCCTGCAGATGATGAAGAAGAAGGTGGACAACAACGAAGAGATCCGAACCATTTACCGGATCGCGAACGAGAAGGACATGGAGAAGTTTCAGGAAGTACGCGACCTGGAAGGCACCACCATGTACCGCTCCCGTGAGGTGATCCAGCAGTTGGGGCTTCGAATGAAGCTTTCGGATGTGGAGTACCAGGCCGACAAGACAAAGGCTACATTCTACTACTCTGCCGATGATCGTGTCGATTTTCGTGATCTGATCCGAAAGCTGGCCGAGGAGTTTAAAGTGCGCATCGAAATGCGCCAGATCAGCCTGCGCCATGAGGCCGGTCGCCTGGGTGGCATCGGTTCCTGCGGCCGTGAGCTTTGCTGTTCCACCTGGCTCACTGATTTCAAGAGTGTCTCCACTACTGCTGCCCGTTACCAGAACCTGTCGCTGAACCCCAGTAAGCTTTCGGGGCAGTGCGGGCGCCTGAAATGCTGCCTGAATTATGAGCTGGAAACGTACATGGATGCCTTAAAAGACATCCCGACCGTAAACCGCCCGCTGCAAACCCGCCAGGGCGATGCCTTCCTGCAAAAGACGGACATCTTTAAACGGATGATGTGGTTTGGATACCGGGGCGACAACAACTGGTACGCCGTGCCGGTAGAGCGCGTGCAGGACATCCTGGAACAGAATGCCAAAGGCGTTGCTGTGGATACCCTGCTACTGGTGCCCGTTGAGGAGCCGAAGCAAAATGAGTTTGTGGCACAGGTAGAGGGCAACCTCGAACGCCTGGACGATAAGTATAAAAGCAAGAAGAAAAAGAAGAAGAAAAAACGACCTGCCGACGGTTCTCAGCCAGAAACGGCAAGACCTGATACGGCCAGGCAGCAGCGTACGCGTCCGGCCAGAACCCAGGACCAGGAAGACAAAACCGAACAAGGTGCACGGCCACGCCGCCAACGGCCTTCGGGCAACAGAAACAGAAGCCGGGAAGGCGGCGAGAACATACCTGCTTCGGAGACAAGAGAGCCGAAACAGGCCCGTGAAAATACCTCCCCAAGAGAGGCGCGCCCCCCGCGTGAGAACAGACCTCCCCGCGAAGGAAAAGCTCCACGGGAGAACCAGGAAAACAGGACGCCAAGGGAAGCCCGTGGCCCTCGGGAAGAGCGGGGCAGCAGACCACCAAGGGCTGCAAAACCGGAGGTGAAGCCGGGAGGAGACGCCCCGCAGGGCAGGAACCCAGAGCAACGACAGAAAAAGCGCTCCAGGAAACCGTTCAGAGGCAACAAACCGGATCAGGGGAATAAACCACCGCAAGCCGATGCATAAAATCACAGGTATCTTGGCGGTAGCCTTGGCAGTATTCTTATCTGGCTGCGACCCGGAGAGGGTGTATGAGCAAAACGTTACCCTGCCCGAAAATAACTGGCAGATAGACAACGCACCGGAGTTTGTGTTTGAGATACAGGACACCACGCAGCTATATGACGTGTACTTTAACGTGCGCTACAACCTGCAGTACGACTATTACAACCTCTACCTCCGCCATCAGTTAGTGGGCCCGGATGGGGCGCAGATCTCAACTAAACTACATGAAATTTTGCTGATGGACGCTAAAACAGGCAAACCACTGGGCAAAGGATCGAGTGATATTTATGATATACAAGCCTTGGCTCTGAATGATGTAAAGCTTAGCAAAGCTGGCAAGTATACTTTAAAGCTGACACAATATATGCGCCGAGACCCCCTACCGCATGTGCTGGCTGTTGGGATGCGGGTTGCTAAAGATACATCCGGCAAACCATAAAATCGCAGGTAATATTTCAGGAGCCCTGGATCTAAAAGATACCAGGGCTCTTTGTTAATATGGCTACCCGTATTGTCAATTTTAGCCGACTATCGTAGAACAACTATAGCAAAACAAAACCTCCCTTGTTTTAGTATGAACAAACACGCTTAACATTAAAGAAGCATCCTGTTGCATGAAAACCACTCTTATTGTTTTTGGATTTTTATTCACTCTCTTTTCTTTCCTGCCCATCATTCGCACCCCTTTGTGGTGGATACGGATATTGGATTTCCCACGCTTCCATGTCGCCCTGTTTCTGTCTGCCGTTCTGATAGCCTTTGTCGGGTTTTATGGGATAAATGGAACAGCTGAAGGCATGATGCTGGTCATCTGGCTAGCAGCTATCCTGAACGAGGTGCGCTATATTTTTACTTTTACCCCACTGGTAAAAGTTGAGGCGAAACGCACGCAGCAACAGCATCCTGCCAATGCTTTTACCCTTATGATCGCCAATGTTCGCATGATCAACAAGAAGCATCAAAAGTTTAAAGAGCTTGTTTTAAAGGAGAATCCGGATATGCTTATCATGAACGAGCCAAATATGGCCTGGTATGAAAGCGTACGACCCGAATTTGAGAAACGGTTCCCTTATGGTATTAAAAAACCCCTCGAGAATACTTACGGCATGTTGCTATGGAGTAAGTTTCCGCTGCAAGAGAGCGAGATCAGGTTTCTGGTAGAGGATGAAATCCCTTCTTTCTACACTGTGGTAGAATTACCAAGTGGTAAAAAATTTGACCTATTTACAGTGCACCCGCAGCCCCCACGCCTGATGCAGAACACCGAACCACGGGAAGCAGAACTGCTGCTGGTTGCCAAAGAAGCCAAGAGATCGCCTTACCCGAGCGTGGTCGCCGGCGACCTGAATGATGTTGCCTGGTCAAAAACAACAAAGCTCTTTAAACAAATAAGTGAGATGATAGACCCGCGCGTAGGCCGCGGGTTTTACAATACCTACAACGCCTTGGTCCCATTCTTTCGGTACCCTTTAGATCATGTGTTCTACGATCAGGATTTCAGGCTTTTGTCGCTCAGAAGGTTAAGTAAGTTTGGATCGGATCATTTCCCAATCGCCATCAGTCTGAACTATGAGCCAGAAGGAGAGCCGCAACAAAGGCATCCGGTGGCTAGTCAGGAGGAGCAGGAAGAAGCCGACGAGATGATACAGGAAGGCATTGAAAAAGGGGAAGAGCGCAGTCGGGAGAAGAGCGAATAAATACCTCTTAATAAAAAAACCCGCTCGTATCCGAGCGGGTTAAAACAGATGAATGATGCCTCGCGGCAGTATATAACTTTTAAAACTAGATCTTCTCTACGTTTACAGCATTCAATCCTTTTTTGCCATCTTTTACTTCAAAAGAAACCTGGTCGTTCTCACGTATCTCGTGGATCAAACCTGACTGATGAACAAAGATGTCCTGATTTGTGTCATCTGCTACAATAAAACCAAATCCTTTTGATTCGTTGTAGAACTTTACTTTACCTGTCTTCATTACGATAAATAATTTAAAATAATTGAGCAAAGATACTGATTCATTTCAGTAATACCAGCAATCCATAAAAATTTTAAAACCCACACTACCAACTACTTATAAGCTTTATTTGGAATAAAAATGTCTTTATCCCTGCGCTCTTCCTCCCCCATGTGCTTTTGTTTTTGCCCTTTCCGAAGCGATGTTACAGCATGTCGTTGCACAGCCTTCCCGGAATAACCATGTTACCTGAGGTTCGTATAGCTAAAACGTTCAGTAACACGTAAAAAGGACGTTGTTACGAACATTTTTGCAACAACAACAACTAAATAAAAACCACGCCTGCCTCTCCCTTGTAGGGAGGCGCGCAAGATTACAGCAAACTTAATTTCAAACTATAAACAAAGGAGATCAAAACTATGAAAGACAACGAAAAAAATCAGAGTTCAGACCAATCATCAAATATGTCGGGGAGCAGTTCCAGTTCTCCTTCTTCTTCCTCTTCAGGCAGTTCATCCGGGTTAACCGGTGGCAATAGCAGTTCTCAGAGTGCCTCAGGTAACTCTGGCGGATCGTCTTCCTCCAAATCCGGAAGCAGCAAAACCTCCCCTTCCGCTTCCGGATCGAAGTCATCCACTACCAAAGCGAAGTCAACTTCTTCTAAAAAGGAAAGCAAGAGCACAGACTCCAAATCAGGGAAAGCGTCTGACTCTTCTTCATCTGGCAGCAAGAAAAGCGGCGACCAGGACAGCGACCAACACTCAGAGTATGGCAGCTACGGCTCTATGAGCAGCGGCTCCCAGCAGGATTTCCAGGGCACTGACCAGGGATATGGCAGCCGGGGAAGCAAAGGAGGCCAGAGCAGCCAGAGCGGTTACGGAAGCCAGGGCGGTTATGGCTATGGCTCGCAGAACAGTAATTATGAGGGCCAAAGCGGCTATGGTTACCAGGGTGATTACGGATCATCGTCTCAAGGTGGCGACCGCAACAGAAACCAGAGTAACTATGGTTCGCAAGGAGGTTATAACTATGGCAACCAGGGTGGTATGGAAGGAAACCGCATGCGTTCTCAGGATAGCTCTAACGAAATGTACGGCAGCAGAGGCGGCATGCAGGGCGGATACCAGGACCGTGAAGGCGATATGCAGGGCGGTTATGGCGTAATGAACGATCAGGGTGGCATGGGCCGCTACAACCAGCAAGGCGGTCAGGGTGGCTATGGCTCGCAGGAAAGCAATTATGGTTCGCAGTCAAGCTACGGTTCCTCTAATCAGGGCGGTTATGGCGGACAGGGTAGCCAGAGCTCCAGAGGTGGCTATCAGCAAAACTATGGCCAGGGAGACTATGGCCAGCGCGGCGGTGGCGGCTACCAGGGCGGTTACGAGCAAGGCAACTACGGTTCTTCGAACCAAGGCCGCAGAAGCGGCCAGCAGGGCGGCGGTTACAGCTCCAGCTCACAAGGCGGCTACGGCGACAGAGACCGTTATGGTTCTATGGGCTATGGCTCGTCCAGGGGCATGCGTGAGTATGACCAGGATGACCGTGGATCGCAGCGTGGCTGGGACTCTCAGAGTTCGATGCGCGGCGGCTATGGCAGCCAGGGTGGTTATGGCTCCAGAGGCGGCTCTTATAACGATGAATACCGTTCTTCCAGATCTGGTTCACAAGGCGGCGACCAGGGCCAAAGCGGGTATGGTTCCAGATCCAGTTACGGCGACAGAAGCCATGACCAGGACAGGAACAGAGATCGTGGTGGTTACGGCGACAGCAACTCCAGTCGTGGCATGAGTGGCGGCTATGGCTACGGATCTGGCAGCTATCAGCAGCAAGGTGGCCATCGATCTGGCGGCTACGACCAAGGTAGCAGCAGCCGTGGGGATGACCAAAGACGCGGTGGTTATCAAAGCAGAGGCGAAGACCAAGGCCGATATGGTTCTATGGGTGGAGGCACCTCTTATTACAGCGATAACCGCGGATCCAGTTCCCGCGAAAACTTCAGAGGTTATGGGGGCCAGGATTCCGATCAGGATAGGGGCTACCATGAGAGCCGCCGAAGCGACAGATACCGCAACATGGACAGAGATCAATAAGGATTCTCAGCAATAAGAAAGGGCCACCCCGTTTTGGAGTGGCCCTTTCTTATTGTGTCTCTACTATGGTTGAAGGGGGATAACACAGATGAGTGTTTACTTGAAACACTCTTTATAGTCTTCCATAAATTGCCTGAAACTATGCGGCTTGCGGCCGGTAATAGCCTGCACCTCATCGTTCACCTCATTGGCGGAACCTGCCTTATAGAGGTCGTATAATTCCAGCAGCGCAGCTATGATCTGGTCTGGCGCGCCTTGCTTTTTCATCGCCTCTCTAAACGAGTCCCCGGGCACATCTACAAACGTGATTTTCTTGCCCACTATTTCCGTCATAATTTGGGCCACCTCCTCGTTAGACAGCGCTTCCGGCCCGGTCAGGTCGTAAGTTTTATTCGCATGCCCTTCACTGGTCAACACTTCCACGGCAACCGCAGCAATATCGCGGGTATCGATGTAGCCGACCTTGCCGTCGCCGGTAGGCTGGTAAAACTTGCCTTCACTTTGAATGCTCTCTGCGCTGAAATTCTCGAAATTCTGCATAAAAGAAGTTGGGCGCAGAAAAGTATACGGTATACCGCTCCGCTCAATGTACTGCTCAATTTCATGATGCCAACGGCCCAGCTGTATGCCCGGGTCCGCCTCAGCACCCAAGGCCGATAGCTTTACAATGTGCTTTACGCCGGCCTTCTTTGCTTCATCCACCAGCGTTTTGGCCATTTGCACCTGGTCGGTTGTGAAAGGGGTGATCAGGACTACTTTGTCTACGTGCGTGAAAGCGGCATGCAGCGTTTCCTGGTCTTCAAAATCCATTTCAACGATTTCGACACCGGGCAACCGCTTCAGGTTTTCCCCTTTTATTAACGAGTGAACCCCGGCGCGTACCCGTATATCGCCTTCTACCATCGAAAGTTGTTTTACTACCTCTCGCCCAACATTTCCTGTTGCGCCCGTTACTAATATTGTTGTATGCATCGTTTCAATTTTTGAGTGCTCTTTCCCTACTACGCAATTTTTAACCAGGATGGTAGCTTAGTCATGAAAGCAATTGCCTAAACCAGGCTTTAAACACACGGAGAACCAGATAATTGTTATCTACTGCCAGCAGGAAAGCTGCCAGTAAGCACAAAGCGGTTATTTATCCTGCCAGCTTAACCTGAATAGTTTCCCGTTTTCGTTTGTGATCAGGAGTTGACCAGGAGCCGTGTAAAGTATGGCCTCTGCCTGCCCCGTGCGGCTTAGGGGAATGCAGTAGTGCCTGCCGCTAAAGTCGATGCGCTGGTTGCGCACCTCAAACAAGTAGAGCCTGCCATAGCCAAGTATGGCAAACTGATCGCCAGAGGGAGATATGTCGGCTGCCGTGGTCATGGCGTGGAGGGGCAGCTGTTCGCGTAACCTGGCCTTGTACTGGCCGGGTGCGGCAGGCAAGGTATACAGCTTCAGTTTTTTGTGCTTGCCCCGGCTTTTGGTGAACAGGTAAAGCGAGTCCTGGTGATAGAAAAACGCCTCCAAATCGAAATCCAGCTGCGCTGCCTGGGCCGGGAAATTTTTCTGGTCTTCAAATTCAAACGTAGTTGTACCTGCCAGGCTGTAATCCTGTTTCCGGAGGATGTAAATGCGCAGGTCGCGTCGGTTGTTGGCATTGTTGCCGAAGTCGCCGATGTACAGGTGCTCGGGGTCTTCGGCCAGCTCCTCCCAGTCTGTGTTCTGCAAATCTAAAGGCAGTGTCTGCAACAGGTTGCCCTGCCCATCCACTTCATAAAGCTGCGCCGGGTTGTCGCCGTCTCCGTGCGTCCAGAACGTGCTGTCAGAGGCATGGGCAAGGCCGGAGCTTTCCACCACATGCTGGTCCAGCCTGCCGGCACGCTCCAGTTTATAGGCAAAATCCGGCTTCTCGAAACCGCTGTTGCGCCTATCTGGGCCGCAGCCACAAAAAGTGCTTTGCAGGTAAACGTAGATCGTGAATAGTTTAATGAGCATAGCTGCTTGGTTTTAATACAGAAAGAGCGGCGCACAGTTTACGTGGATTGCCCTGCAAACATGGCCTTCGGATTCTCCCAAAACTGCCTGCTGTATACCCGCTGGTAAGGCCAGTGCCGCAGCTGTAGTAGCTGCGGCAGGTCTGCATGTGCATGCCGCACAGAGGCTTGGTTATAGTAGAGGTCATCATCCGTCAGCACCACCCCCTCATACTTCCCGTCTCGCGTCACAGTCAGGTCGGCAAAGGGCACCTCCTGTTTCAGTTCTGGTGTCATTATCGCCAGCCTTTCCTTTAATAGGGGCACCAGGTGGGGCATGAGTTCTTTTTTAGGCTGATATTGGAAATACCGGCGGCTTACCTGTTGTGCGTAGTGCAGGTATGCTTTCAGCAGCTTGGGGCCGGCATGCTGCGTTTGCTCTACCTGCAACTGCTCTGCCCGAATGCTGCTCACCACCAGCACCTGCAGTTTGGCCCGCGTTATGGCCACGTTTAGGCGGTTCTCGCCCCCTGCCTGGTTAAGGGTGCCGAACTGCATGGCCAGTCTCCCCTGGGCATCGGGGGCATACCCCACCGAAAGAATGATCACCTCTTTCTCGTCGCCCTGGATATTTTCGATGTTTTTTACCAGCACCGAGGCAGGTACCGTAAGCTGCTGCTCCAGAGCCTTTTCCTCCAGCATATCCTGCACCAGCATTTGCTGACTGTAGTTAAAGGTGATGACCCCGATTTCCGCTTGCCCTGCCTGCAGTTGTTCCAGCACGATGTCCACTACTTTCTCGGCCTCCGGAAGGTTGGTGTTGTTTTGCCAGAGTCCGTGCACTTTCACAAACTGGATGGCCGGCAGTCTGTCGTTCGCATCCTTCAGTTCCGGTATCAGTTCCAGCTTATCCCGGTAAAAATGGCGGTTCGAGAAGTCGATCAGCTCCGGGTAGCGACTGCGGTAGTGCTGCGTGAGCATGGTTTGGGGCAAGTACAGGCTGCAAAGCTGCAACAACGATTCCGCTCCTAACTCTTCTGCATCAGCGTCTGTTTCCGCTTCCCCGCTCCAGCGGGCACGGTACAGATCCGATGGCTTTAGCTGTTGCTGATCGCCGGCCACCACTACCTGTCTGCCACGCAGCATGGCCGGTATGCCTGTTTCGGCAAAACACTGAGAGGCCTCGTCAAAGATCACCAAATCGAAACAGGCTTCCAGGGGCAACACCGCCGACACGGTTTCGGGTGATGCCAGCCAACAGGGCACCAGGTCCAGTATCTCTTCGGCAAACAGACTGAAAAGCTTCCGAATTGGATACAAGCTACGCTTCTTGCTCACCTGCGCGTACAAACGCCGATAGGTAACCACGTTGCCCAGGCGGTTTTGCGCAACGTTCCTGTAGGTCTGCTCCCGCAAGCGCGACAGCACGATTTCCTGGCTGAGTGCCTGCTTTTCCAGCAACAACCTTTGCAGTTCCTGTTCCACGTGCGCCATTTCTCCGTTGCTGGGCATCCGCAATTCCGGGTAGCGTGTTTCCAGGGCGTGCAGCCAGGCCAGGTACAGGCTGTTTAAAAAAAGCAGCTCACCCTCTTCAGCAGTCTCAATCCCTTTCTCTAGCAGGAGCTCTGTCAGCGCTACTTCCACGGGGTTCAATGAAGCCTTCAGAGAATCAAACGCAACCAGTTTTTCGAACTGAAGCGGCAACTCCGCTAGTAATCGCTTCTGAAACTGCTCTTCAAACAGCAGCCTTTTAACTTGTTTTTCAGTCAGCCATTTATCCCAGTAAGCATACTTAGCACCGAGCTGGGCTATACTTTCAGCCAGCTGCTGCAGGTGTTGGGGCAGCGCCTGAATGCTGAAAAGCTTCTGGTGCAGCACTTTATCACGATGCAGTTTTCGAAGGTACTTCACGGTCTGCACTGCCTTTTCTATTGCCTCCAGTTTGCGAAGTATGGGGGTCGGGTACTCCTCCAACGTTAGTCCGGCGCCGGTGTGGGTGTTAATGGCAAGCATCAACACCCGGGCCTGCTCTCTTAGCTGCAGTCGTTGCTGCAGCTTTTCTACCCCCGCCTCGTTAAGCTGCAGATTGTATTTGGCCAGCGCGCGTTGCAATGTTTTCCTGTCCTGTGAGAACATCCAACTTATGCTTTCGAAGAACTGGTTCCGCTGTGTGTGATAGGTGGTAACAGCGGCTTTTACTGCTCCCAACTCCGCATCGGGTATTGCCGCATCCGGGGCAGGGCAAACCAAGTATAACTGTTTAAGCGCTCGTACCTGTTGCTCCAGCTCTTTAGCAGGGCCTTGGTTTTGCAACAAATGCTGCACCACTTCCT
Source organism: Pontibacter sp. GD13 (assembly GCF_058216355.1). Classification (NCBI taxonomy): domain Bacteria; kingdom Pseudomonadati; phylum Bacteroidota; class Cytophagia; order Cytophagales; family Hymenobacteraceae; genus Pontibacter; species Pontibacter sp. GD13. Next base: position 28,183 of record NZ_JBYZMQ010000004.1, on the reverse strand, counting down.
GTACAACATCCGCTTGCAACAGCACTTGTGTGGCGACTAGGCTAGCGGAAGCTGTGGTGTATTTTGGCAAGTTATCGAAAGAAAAGGCAAAACCACTCAGTTCAGTAATGCGCTGGCGTATTGCCGCGTACTGGCCTGGTAGTTCCTGCACGAGTTTTTCCAGCTCCTGGCGTTGCGGCCAGCTGTACCCCTTCATGCTCCTGCGTTCGCGCCACGCAAAATCTTCATGCTCGAAGGCGAGGGCGTGGTGCAAATACTGCCGCATGCGGGGCAGGAAATCGGGCAGGGTGTCGGCGGTGAGTTTCTGAAATCCTGCTGGCAAGGTGATGTGCGGCTGTTGCAGGCTGCTTTTAAGGTAGAGTTCTTTAGCCGACCAGCCACAGGTTTCCGTGCTAAAGAGGGCTTGCCTGAAGGCTTCCAGTTTTTCAGTACTGCGGTTAATGCCACGGCTTACCTCCAGAAAGGTCCGGTCGGCGTAAATATTATTGAGCGCCAGGTTCTGCTTTTTATAGGCGTCCAGCTCGGCAATCTGCAGCTGCAGTTGCGTAAAAACCTGCTTCCGATCGGTATTGATATCATGCACTAAGGCGGCGAAGACTCCCAGGCCCTGTGCTGTTAGGCGTTTGTGCACCACGTCCAGGGCGGCTCGCTTTTGGCTCACGACCAGTACTTTTTTGCCTCTGGCCGTAAAATCCGACACCAGGTTACAGATCAGCTGCGACTTACCAGTACCCGGGGGCCCTTGCACCACCAACGATTTCCCTTGCTTTACTGCCTGCAGGGCCGCTTCCTGCGATGCATCCATAGCGAAGGCGGTAAAGGTATGCTGCGCTTGCGTGCCGCTTTGGCCAACAGTAGCAGCTAGGCTAAAAAGGTCTTCCATTTCCTGCAGGTCTTCCCGCGCCAGCAGCGCATCATAATCTGCCAGCAGAAAAGAGGCTGCCTGCGGAAAAATGCCCAATATGGCTTCCTGCTCCAGGTGCAGTTGTCCTGCTTGCTGTAGCTGTTCAAACTCCGCTTTCTTGTAATCCCGGAAAGGCTTTAGTTTATCAGCAAAAAACTCACGCCCGGCATGTATGGCAAGTTGCTGTTCCTTTAAGAGCTCGTAGATGGCTGTTCTAAAGGCCAGAGGGTGATTTGGAAGGGTGCTGAGGTCCATTTCCGCCAATTCTTCGGCCACAGGCACTCCCATGTAATGCGCGTAAGCCAGCAAAAAGCTCTGGTTAAATTGCGGAGGTTGTGTACTATCCAGCGCCAGTTCCCATTCCTGTTTGGCATTTACCCGCAAGGTTGCCGGGAACAAGAGCAGGGGGCTGCGGACGGCGGTGCCATCTGTGAACTGGCCATGCACAAAGGGCCACCCCAGGTACAGCTCGCGGCTGCCGCGCTCTTCATCAATCATTTCGGCTTTCCGCCTGATATAGCGCAGTCGTTTGCTGACAGGCACCACCGGAGCATGGCGGCTATCTGCCAGGGGGCACAGGGATATGCGCTTTTTGCCTGCCAACAGTTTTTCCATCACAGCAAAGGCCGGTTCGCCCCCTATAAAATCAAGCGACTCCACGTCCAGGTGCAACTCCCCTGACAGGCGCATCAACAACAAGGCTCTGTTGCCAGAGCCCAGGTTCAGTAGCCTGCGACGGTAGTTCTTAAGGATGTTTTTCATAGTGCCTGCCCCATAAACGGTTATCCCGCAGCGGTAGTCTAAGGTAAAGGTACAATTTATAAGTAATTACTCTGGCTACAGCTCAAGGCCGGTTCCTTTTATAAATACCATACTGAAGGAGAGGCTTTAGTCCCTTTGCTTATGAAAGGGCTTTAAACTAAAATTTAATCATTATCACCCTTCATTCGCAAGAAAACCGTAAAAATAATACAAGCGCACAGTGCTAGACATCCAACAATAACCTTTTGCTGTGCTAAAACATATGCTCTTAACAATGGATATAATTAAAAGATTTTTACCCTTCCCTGTTTATCTTACCCTTTCTAAAGTAAAAGAAAGCCATGCTTCTGTAGACAGAACTGTAGTTTTAAGCACCTTCCTTTACACATTTTCCTTTGCGCACATTTTTATCGGAATTGTATTCTCATACCTGAATACAGAATTATATTACTATTATACAGCTGAAGATAGTTACATTGAGTACTTCACGGCTTTTATCCTGCTAGCTAATGCATTGTTCTGCTTTTACAAAGCCTCTGCTATAGCGGTAAAACTGCAATCAGTCTTTTTCTATGCAGCGTCCGTAATTTTCTTTCTAGGCTTTGGTGAAGAGATATCGTGGGGCCAACGGATCTTTGGATTTGAAACACCGGATAACTTGGAAGAAATAAATGCACAGAAAGAGTTTAACCTGCACAACGTTCACCTTCATGGAGTCAACTTAAATAAACTTATCTTTGGTAAAGTCCTTTATACCTGTGTTTTTATATACTTTCTATGCTTTCCCTTACTATACCGCTTTAAGCAGGGATTCAGAAAACTTGTAGATAAGCTGAATTTCCCCATACCTACAACCATGCAAAGCACACTATATTTCCTGGCTTTCTTTAGTGTACTCCTTATCCGAGAAGGTGAAAAATGGGAATTACAGGAGTTCGCCTTAGCGAGCTTCATTTTCTTCTCTTTTCTGCTTCCTTTCAATAAAGGGGTAAAAACTGGCCCGTAGAGCTTTGAGTACTCTTTTAAAGTATCCGGCTTAATAAAATAGCATTGCCATCGCGCCGAACCTACTGACTTGGACTTATTTTTTTCAGCTAAACGGACAGGTACTGTCTGATTTTTTCATACAACTCCGCTGTAACTAACTTTACCTGCCGCACATCCTCTACCCTTTCATAGGTACCGTGCTGTTCGCGGTAGGCTACGATGGCGCGGGCAACATTAGATGAAATGTAGGGGTGCAGCCGTAGCTCGTCGGCAGTGGCCGTATTTAAATTGAGTTGCTGCAGGGCAAGGGCTTTGGGCACAAAGGTATACTTGTGCAAGCTGTCTATCATTTCGGGTGGCAGCCCGAATACTTCCTTTAGCTGCGCAACATCTTTAAAGCCACCCAAACTGTTGCGGTACTTAATGATGCGGGCTGATAGCTTACTGCCAATTCCCCTGATCTGTTTGAATTGGGTGGTATCGGCGGCGTTAACGTTGAAGGGAGTAAGTATGAATTTCTCCTTGGGCCTTGATGCCCACTCCGGTGGTGACCTGGGGCTGGATGGGCCAGCAAAACCCTGCCGGCGCTTATACTTGTCTGGCCGTTGCTCCGGCAGCAGTATAGAAGGGTATAGCTTTCGAAAGACAGAATCGGGCAGGCCGTAGATTTTACCGAGTTCTGCCTTGTAAGTAAAGTCGCCCACCTTTTGGCGGTAGTTGAGGATGCGCTGGCCCATAAACTTGGGTAAGCCCAGTGCCTGCCAGTCCGCTACCGATAATTGGTTCGGATCAAAAGGCTTTATATTTTCATTCAGGGCGTAAAGCGCTTTACGCGCCGGCCCTACTGGCTGCACTGCCTCCAGCTGCGCCACCAGGCTATCCAGTGTCTGCCTGTCGGCCAGGCTGCTGCCTGCGGGTGCTGGTTGGTAAAGCCGGTTAAAAAGAAATGGTGCTGCCGTAAGCAGCACCATTAGTACTATCAGCCATAGAAACCCATTTACCTCGCGCTGCGAAAAGCCAAAGTAACGCCGGATCCAGTGCCTGATTTTTTTCATTTATTCCGTTTAGGGGTTCGGAACCTGGCGTTCAGGCTCATCGTCATTATCCAGGTACGAGTCCGGCTCTGGTTTTGGTGGTGTGTTGATCACCCTCATAAAGAAATATATCATTAATCCTGTCACCAACGACATGGTGGTGAGCATGATAATAAGTGCTGATGTATTCATGGTTTCTAGATCTTTCCTTCTCTAACTCTCTTTTTATAGGCAATGTAAACCAAAAGCGCAATGCTGAGGAATACCGTCACTAACAGAATACGGGATGCGTTCACAAAGAACAGGGTATCCTGCAGCTGCTGAATCACGGCAGGGTCAGTGGCGGCTGCCAGTTTTTCCTTCAGCTCGATGTTCTTGATCTTATTGATAATGGAGCTATTGTCCAGCACCCAGTTACCCGCAAACGCCTTGCCCCAGTCGCCGCCTTTTGGCGTAACCAGCGAGCCTACAAACACCCACAGCAAAAGCAGCGGCGTGATATACTTGATAATGAAACGGTAAATCTTCGGTACTGCAATGTCTGCGCCGGATGTGATTTCGCGCCAGCCTTTGTCCATGCCGAACACCCAGGCGAACAGGATGGATTCGAACAAGGCGAACACGACCAGCGATACCGTACCTGCCCAATAGTCATACTCATCAAACACGCCATACTTAAAGAACAGCACCGTTGGCATACCCAGCAGCAGCACGATCAAACCAAACGACCAGGCAGCCGACTTACGGCGCCAGTTAAACTCATCCTGCAAAAAGCCGATCCAGGGCGTACCCATGGCCAGCGACGAGGTGATACCGGCAAAGAACAGAAGACCAAACCACATGAATCCTGCCACGGCGCCCAAAACATCGCCCCACTGGTAAAAGAGGTAAGGCAGTGTACGGAAACCAAGGCCAAGGCCACCGCTTTGCACCAGTTCGGTTACACGGTCGATGCCCAGGTAGCCGATAGAGATCGGGATCAGGATAGCGCCACCCAGCACTACTTCCACAAACTCGTTCATCCAGCCGGCAGACATGGCATTCAGGGCAATATCATCCTGCGAGCGCACATACGAAGCATAGCAATGCACCGTGCCCATACCCACAGAAAGGGTGAAGAAGATCTGTCCTGCCGCTGCCAACCATACGTTAGGAGACCACAGTTGGGTATAATTCGGGGTCCAGAGGAAGTTGAGGCCCACCGAGCTATCGTTTATAGCGCCATTCTCGCCGGCACTTATCGTAAAACCTTTGTAAGCCAGGAAAGCACCGAAAAGGATCAGCATAGGCATACCGATCTTCGCCACCCGCTCTACACCCTTAGCCAGACCCTGAGACAGAATCCAGGTGTTCAGCAGCAAGCAGATCACAAAAAATACAATAGGCTCGTAGGGGATGCCAAAGGTTGATGTACCAAGGCTAACATACTGCACGAAAAAAGCTGAAACCCCCTCCTGATCAAGGCCACTGAAACTACCCACCACAGAGTGGAAAACGTAAGAAAGCGTCCAGGATTCCAGGTAACAGTAATAAGAAGCTACGGCAATGTTAGTCCAGATACCGAAAACGCCGATGTATTTCCACAGGCGGTTCCGGTGCATGGTATCCAGAATAAAGGGCGTGGAGTGGTGACCAAACTTGCCTCCGAAACGGCCCATAGACCACTCGATCCAAAGCAAGGGAATACCCATCACCAAAAAGCAGACCAGATAAGGGATGATAAAGGCGCCACCACCGTTTTGCACTGCCTGCACCGGAAATCTTAGAAAGTTTCCGAGACCAACAGCGTTACCGGCCATAGCCAGAATGAGACCGACACGCGAGCCCCACGATTCTTTGTTAGCACTCATAAAATAAGGTAGAAGTAATTAGTTTAGTTTAGGTTTAGCAGTGTATAGCTCGAAATAAACTGAAATTTAAAGAAACAATTTAAACAATACACACTACTGCGGCATTAAAAAACAGATATTTTTAATATTCCCCTCTACCTTCCGGTGTGGCATTATTGCCCTGTCAGCCTTGGTTTTGTTACGCTTGCTCGGCCACCATGCGTATGCCTTCCATAAAACTATGCGGCCAGTAGCCCAACTGTTGCGCCGCCTTGCTAATCTTAAATCCCGTGCGGGGTGGTCGTTTGGCGGGCTGCGAGAAGGTGGAAGCATCCGCCTTATCTATCAGGGAGTTATTCAGGGCAAAGTACTCCGCCACCTGCATGGCCATATCGTAAGGGGTAAGCAGCTCCTTGCCTGATATGTTGAACACCCCTGTTGCATCGTGCTCCACGGCCAGCCAACACCCCATCGCCAGGTCTTCGGCCAGGGTAGGCGTGCGGAACTGGTCGTTCACCACTTTTATTACTTTACCGGCTTGCAGGCTGTCGCGCACCCAAAGCACAATGTTGGTGCGCCCGTAGTTATGGGCAACGCCGTACACCAGCACGGTACGGAGTATGGCCCACTTACACGTCGCCTGCTGCACCAGTTCTTCGGCCATCAGCTTGGTCTCGCCATAAAAATTAACCGGATTCGGCTCAGCCTCCTCGTCGTATGGGCCACCCTCCCCATCAAATATAAAATCTGTGGATACATGGATCAGGTGCACGTTATACTTCTCACAGGCATCTAGCAGGTACTGCACAGCATCGCGATTCAGCCTTATAGCGCCTTCCCGGTTGCTTTCGCATTCATCCACATTGGTCATGGCGGCTGTGTGAATAATATGCGTAGGCCTGAATTCTCCTACTACCTGGTCTACCTGTGTCCTGTCGGTTACGTCCAGACTTTTAAAAGGCAGCGAGGGAAGAATCTCAGCCAGTTTGTTTTCGCCCCGGCTGGTGGCCAGGAGCGTAAGGTTGGTGCGGGGCAGTAACAGTTCTGCCAGCTTTTGGCCCAATAGTCCGTTAGAACCCGTGATCAGTATTCGCTTCATGGATGTTATTTCTCCAGCGTTTGTGTGTTATAATTGTAATTATACTTTCTGGCGATCTTTTTTCGCTTTACTTTTTCCACGCTCACCTTCATCCTGATGTCTGACAGTGGCCTGTCGCGTCCGTCTTTTGGCTGCTCCGCAATTTTATCAATCACATCCAGCCCGTCCACTACCTGGCCGAACACGGTGTAGGCCTCATCCAGTATCGGGGTGCCGTCGTGATTCTCTACAATGTAAAACTGCGAGCCACTGGATGCGCGCTGCGGATTTACCATATCGCCTTGCCGGGCTGCGGCCAGTGCACCCCGTACATGCTTATGATTCGGGTTGATCTCGGCAGGCACTGTATAACCCGGGCTCCCGCTCCCGTCGTTGCGCGGATCCTCGTCCCTGGAGTTTGGGTCACCGCCCTGTATCATAAAGCTGTCCACGATCCTGTGAAACGTTGTGCCGTCGTAATAACCCTCCTTCGCGAGCTTCAGGAAGTTTTCGCGGTGTTGGGGCGTATCCTCAAACAGCACCAGCTTTATTTCGCCCTGCGGGGTTTCGATGGTGACCAACTGGTCTTTTCCCTTTGGTTTCTGCGCCAAACCCGTTTCAGGCTGCAACAGCACAGCCAGGGCCAGCAGAACGCTTAACTTAAGTGGTTTCATGCGTGCGTAAGATTTCGGTTGAAAAAGTGAGCTTATAAAATGCATGTGTATAATTTCAAATTTAAGGCTTTTTAGTTTACGCCGAAACAACAAACGCCTCCTTTACTTTAGGACCTGCGCATTTACCGCAAGTTCCCGCTTTATGGGTAAGGCGTAACTGCACAGGCCATCACTATTGTATTATATGGCTTTTTTGCTGCACGCATATGGACAATCCAGCCCTAAACTTTACTTTGGCGACAGAAAAAGGTAAATTTAGGATACTGACATTTCAACCTATCTCTATTTGATGAAAAAATCACTACTAACTGTCTTCTTTGGCCTGTGTTCGATTAGCAGCCTTTTTGCCAGAGCCCCGAAAGCATCCATTGACGAGCAGATTGACGCCGCTATCGGGCCTGCCGCGCACTTTATCTCCGACATTATCTTTTATGAAATCCCCATTTCAGACAGCATGGGCATTCCGCTTATTCTGATCTGGCTACTGGCAGGTGCGGCCTTTTTCACGGTGTACCTGAAGTTTATCAACATCCGCGGCTTTAAGTATGCACTGGATATCGTGCGGGGTAAGTTTAACCAGGAAGATGCCCCCGGAGAGGTTTCGCACTTCCAGGCCTTAACGGCGGCCGTATCGGGCACGGTAGGCCTGGGCAATATTGCCGGGGTGGCCATTGCCATTTCCCTGGGCGGGCCGGGAGCAACCTTCTGGATGATCCTGGCCGGCCTGCTGGGCATGTCTTCTAAGTTCGTGTCGTGCACACTAGGCGTAAAGTACAGGGATGTGCACGCCGACGGCACAGTTTCCGGAGGCCCCATGCACTACCTGAACAAGGGCCTTCGCGAAAGAGGCATGGCGGGCACCGGCAAATTCCTGGCTGCTTTCTTTGCCATCATGTGTATTGGAGGGGCTATCGGGGCAGGCAACATGTTCCAGATAAACCAGGCGACGCAGCAGATAGTAGCCGTAACGGGTGGCGAAGCCTCTTTCTTTGGAGGTGGCAACGCCTGGCTGTTTGGCCTGCTGATGGCTGTGCTGGTTGGCCTGGTGATACTGGGCGGCATGAAGAGCATTGCCAAAGTGACCGAGAAGGTGGTTCCGTTTATGTGCGGCATTTACATACTGGCCGCCCTTATCGTGTTAGTAGCTAACTTCGCGCAGATACCTGCTGCGTTTGTGGCTATATTCGATGGGGCTTTCTCCAGTAGCGCCCTGACAGGCGGCTTGGTGGGTGTCATGATTCAGGGGCTTCGCAGGGGCCTGTTCTCCAACGAGGCCGGCATCGGCTCTGCCTCCATTGCGCACTCCGCCGTTAAAACAAATGTGCCGGTTACCGAAGGATTCGTGGCTTCCCTGGAGCCTTTTATTGATACCGTGATCGTTTGCACCATGACGGCCCTGGTTATTGTGGTAACAGGATCGTATAACATGGACACCGGCGATGGCATAGCGCTGACCTCTGCCGCCTTCGCAACCGTAATCGACTGGTTCCCGCTGGTGCTGGCGGCCGCGGTTATCCTGTTTGCCTTCTCCACCATGATCACCTGGTCTTACTACGGCCTGAAATCGTGGACCTACCTTTTTGGCAACAACCGAACAGCCGACATCAGCTTTAAGGTATTGTTCTGTGCTTTTGTGGTGCTTGGCGCGCCTATAAAACTAGGCAGTGTGGTGGCTTTCTCAGATGCCATGCTGTTTGCCATGAGCATCCCAAACATGATCGGCCTGTACTTGCTGTCCCCAATCGTGAAGCGCGAAATGCAGGCCTTCTTAATCTATGCCCGCTCCACCAAAAGGCAGCCGCTTACAGAAGAGGCCGTAGAAGCAGCGCAGGTTTAGTTCGCAGCGTAAAAGTATACCTTTAAGTGTGTATGACCTGGGATACATTTACCCCTCCTCCAAACCTCCTCCCTTTGGGGGGAGGAACTAAAAAGCTACTTCCCCCATTCTCGAAGTTAATGGGATAGAAACAAGTATAGCGGCCAACGACCATCCGTGCGGGTCCCCCTCCTGTTTTCAGGAGGGGTTAGGGGAGTTGAAATTTTTCTGCACGCTGGGTTTCATGCGAATGGTTTACACGCTTTTCACATGCAGCTGACACAAATTTCTTTTCTAGATCTCGTTTCGCTCGTTCCTGATGTTAGCCAGGATCTGTTCGCCGCCCCGGCTAAGTGTCTGGTTGGCTAGCTCTTCACCTAGCTCTTCTGCAGCTACTGTGGGGCCGGTGAGGGTTTCCTGCAGTAACGTTTTGCCATCTAAACTGACAATACCGCCTGTAATGCTAATGCCTGCTTCCGTAAGCGTTGCCAGCGCAAATGAGGGAATGCTACAGCCTCCTTCCATTGTTCGCAGGAAAGCCCGTTCGGCAAGCAGGCAAATATGCGTTTCTGTATGATTCAGCGCCTTCTTAAGGCCACTTTTTATCTCCGGGTTCAGGTTTTTGGCACATTCAATAGCCACGCTTCCCTGTCCGGCGGCAGGCACAAACTCATCCTCCGGAAAAGTGTGCACGATCAGGTGGTCATAGCCCATCCGCACGACCCCTGCATAAGCCAGCACCAGGGCATCAAACTGCTTTTCCTCCAGTTTGCGCAGGCGGGTTTGCAGGTTTCCCCTCGATTCGGCGGTGCTTACCTGTGGGTAGTGCTTTTTCAGGAGTGCTTTGCGGCGCGTAGAGGAGGTACCCAGCAAGGCGTTGCTTTCACGGTCCAGCACAAAATCCGGATCAAAACTCAGGAGCACATCGTTTACTTTCTCACGCTCCATAAAAGCCACCAGCTCCAGATCATCCGGAATAGTGGACTGTACGTCCTTGGCGCTGTGCACCGCAATGTCTATACTTCCCTCGCGCAGGCTTACTTCCAACTCCTCTGTAAAAACTCCTTTCGAGCCGATCTTATCCAAAGACCTGTCCAGCACCTGGTCGCCCTTTGTACTAATGATCACGAGGTCGGTGGCAAAGCCGGCAGCCTGTAGCTTCTCGGCGGCAAACTCTGCCTGCCACAAAGCCAGTTTGCTTCCACGCGTGCCTATTCTTATGGGATGGTCTGTTTTGGTGTGTTGCATAAATGTCGTTTAAATTTGCCCTCTTGCCTGGATGCCTCAAACACCCCCGCCTCATAAAGCAAATACTAGTTACCGCGCAAATACCCGGCAATATGGATCGAGCTATCCACAAACACCATTTTAGGATTGGCGTTACGCTCGATATGGTAGTGCGCCTGGTTCAGTTCATCGGCCAGCTGCCCGGCATTGTTTTCGGTGATAAGCTTTGTGAAGTTCTGCACAAACGTTAGCTCCGCGGGAGGCAGATACGCCACCAGCGCCTGGTCTATCCCATAAAGCGTCACCTTCCGGAAAAGGTTGAGCGCATAGAGCAGAAAATTCTTCTGATTCTCGCGCCCAAGCGTCTGGAACTTGTCGCTCATGTCAACCACTTCGCCAAATTTGTAACTGTAGCAACTGCGCATCCAGTCTGTAAAAAAAGTGAAATAGTCGCTGCTGATCTCTGTGGTGAGTTTTGCAGCGGCATTAAAATTCCCTTCGGCCAGCTGCGCAATCTGGTAAGCAGTGTCGGTATCGGTGCTATACTTCGCCTGCACGTACTGGATTACCTCGGGCTCGGTAAAGTTACGCACCTGCACAATCTGCGTGCGGGAGGTAATGGTGGCCAGCAGCCTCTCCGCTGACTGCGACACCAGCAGGAACAGGGTTTTGGCTGGGGGCTCCTCCAGCAGCTTGAGCAGGGCATTGGCGGCAGTAGGGTGCATCAGTTCGGGCAACCAGATCACCACCACCTTATAATCGCCTTCAAATGCCTTCAGCGAAACGAGTTTAACCAACTGGCGGCTTTCTTCTTTCGAGATACTGCCCTGTTTGTTCTCCGCCCCGATGTGCTGCATCCATTCATTCAGGCCCTGATAGGGGCTTGCCTTTATAAATTCGCGCCACTCATTCATAAACTTATGGCTCAATGCATCTTTACTGACCAGTTTGGTGGCCGTAACGGGCATTACAAAGTTAAAGTCCGGGTGAACGAGCTTGTTCATTTTCACGCAGCTGTTGCAGGTTCCACATGAATCATCGGGCAGCTTGTTCTCGCAGTTAATATAGGTAGCGTATGCCATGGCAAGCGCTAAGTTGGCACTCCCCTCCTGCCCCAGAAACAGCTGTGCATGGGCAACATGGTTCTGCTGCACCGATTGCAGTAACAACTGCTTTGCTTGCTGATGACCTATTATCTGTGAAAACTGCACCTGATTAGTTAAGAGTTAAAAGTGGCGTTTATGCTATTGCCTATTTTCCATTTGCTGACTAGCCTAGCTGGATTTTATGCTCAGGCAGTTGTCGCCTTCTTGTCCCATACCCGGTATTGCTGCGTTTGATGAAATACATGCTCCAGTATGTCCTGTTCTTTTTGGTCGAACTGCATTTGGCGGCGTTGCATTACCTTCTCGGCTACTTCGTTGGCTTTGTGTAACTGAAAGGTCTCGAAACCAGCTGCCCCGCCCCAGCTAAAGGAAGGGATGAAGTTCCGCGGGAAGCCCGACCCAAATATGTTCGCGCTCACGCCCACCACGGTACCGGTGTTAAACATGGTGTTGATGCCGCACTTGCTATGGTCGCCCATGATCAGGCCACAGAACTGCTGTCCGGTATTCTTGAACCCGCCTTTGGCATAGCTCCATACCTTCACCTCGGCGTAGTTATTTTTAAGGTTTGAGGTGTTTGTATCAGCTCCAATATTACACCATTCGCCCAGCACGGAGTTACCAAGGTAACCCTCATGGCCTTTGTTGGTATACCCAAAAATAACCGAAGCCGCTACCTCTCCCCCTACTTTGCAATGCGGCCCGATACTCACATCACCGCGCATCTTGGCTCCCATGTTCACATGGCTTCCCTCACCCAGCGCAAAGGGCCCCTTTATCACGGCGCCTTCCTGTATTTGCGCGTTTTTGCCAATGTAAATAGGTCCGTCTTCGGCATTTAAAACGGCCGCGCGTATTTTAACGCCGCTCTCGATAAAGACATCCGCTTCGTTGTAAACAGCAGTGAACTTATCATCCACGGGCGCACTCATTCTTCCAGCCGTGATCAGCTTAAAATCATTTCGGATCTCTTGCCCGTTCAATACAAAGATATCCCAGGGATTGCGCACCAACACACATTCCGCAGAAAAGTCGCGGCGTTTGTCCGTAACAATATTTTCAAGGTCTTCAGAGGTGTGCAGATCCAGGTTATCGCCGTTTATGGCCAGCATGGTATCCCCGCTGTACAGCGCCTCGCCAATCTTCAGCGATTTAATTTCCTCAACCAGTTCCGGTGTGGGCAGCAGTGCCCCGTTTATGTAAAAATTGCTGTGGCTGTCCTGTAGCTCATACTTTGGAGAGAGATACTTTTCCGTTAGGTAAGACACCGGCATGTTGGTGTGCTGGCGCCACTTCTCAGTAATCGTCAGGATGCCTACCCGAATTTCGGAAACAGGTCTGGTAAAGGTGAGGGGCAACAGGTTTTGCTTGATAACCGGATCGCAGAAGAGAATAATATTCATAGGGGCAAAAATAAAAAAAGTCTTCCTGAAAAATATCAGGAAGACTTTTTTTTAAACGTTTTAACCGGAATTAACCGCTTATTTCTTTTGGTAACGTTTGTTGAACTTCTCAACGCGGCCTGCTGTATCCACGAAGATGTTCTTGCCAGTGTAGAAAGGGTGTGAAGCTGAAGAAACTTCCACTTTGATTACTGGATACTCAATTCCGTCTTCCATCGTGATAGTTTCGTCAGAAGTCATAGTAGAACGGGTGATAAATTTAAAATCACTCGTCATATCCTGAAAAACCACCTTTCTGTACTCTGGGTGAATGCCTTTTTTCATTATTATAAACGTTAATTAACCTTAATTCTGAATCGGACTGCAAATTTAACAAGATTATCCGAAAGTTAAACACTACGGGGTAAATTATTTTACTGCCATTTAAAAAGCTGTAGCTGCTGCGATTATCTTGTTAAATTTGTCTGTAACCTTGCGTAAAGGTATAGCACCACATTTTGCCAAGCAACTCATGACGCCACAAAAACAGCAGCAGAACCTTATTCTAAACAAGTCACAGATCGAGCAAAAGATCACGCGCATGGCGTATGAGATCTATGAACACAATTTTGAAGAGCAGGAACTGGTGTTGGCAGGCATTTATGAGAATGGCTATACATTGGCCGGTATGCTAACAAAGCAACTACTCGAGATATCTCCTCTGAATGCGCAGTTAGTAAAAGTGCAACTCAATAAGTTAGCACCCTTGAATGCTCCCGTGACACTGCAGCCCGAAAGCATAAGCATGAAAGGTAAAGCGGTTATTTTAGTGGATGATGTGCTGAACACCGGCAAAACGCTTGCATACGCGCTGCACTCGTTTCTGCAACTCAATCCCAAAAAAGTAGAGATTGCCACGCTCGTTGACCGGCATCACCCCTTGTTCCCGGTGGCGGCCACCTACACCGGATTTTCCCTGGCTACTACCCTGCAAGATCATGTAGAGGTGATCCTGACTTCGGCGCAAACCAGCGCTTACCTGCATTAACCTGTTCTTTTGCTTTAATCCGCACCTTGTTAAAGGCGTGCCCTAAATTTTAATTTATGAAACAACTCTGCTTTGCCACCAACAACCAGCACAAGGTAAATGAAGTTAGCCAGATGCTGAACGGAAAATATAACCTGCTTAGCCTGGCCGATATAAATTGCCTGGTAGAACTGCCGGAGGAGCAAAGCACGCTGGAAGGCAATTCCCTGCAGAAGGCGGAGTATGTGTGGCAACATTTCAATACCAGCTGCTTCGCCGATGACACCGGCCTTGAGGTAGCGGCGCTGGAGGGCGCCCCTGGCGTGTACTCGGCCCGTTTCGCAGGGCCCCAACGTAGCGACAGCGACAACATGCTGCTTCTTTTAGACAGGCTGCAGGGAAAACAGAACCGAAAAGCCCGCTTCCGGACATGTATTACCCTTATTCTGAACGGCGAGCAGCACCAGTTCGAAGGAATCGTGACCGGAAGCATTGCCACGGAGTGGAAAGGGAACAAGGGCTTTGGCTACGACCCCATCTTTATACCCGATGGATACGAACGGACCTTTGCAGAGATGGCCTCGCAGGAGAAAAATGCTATCAGCCACCGAGGCCGCGCTATCCGAAAACTGGTTGACTTCCTGACCACTGCTTAAACGGGACCAAATTTATTGCCCGCCCTTGTGGGCTTGTTCTATATAATGTCTTAATTTCGCATTCTGAAACCTTAGCTTCCTATGCAAAAGCCATTTATCGTCGGGATTACAGGAGGTAGTGCTTCAGGAAAAACAACTTTTTTGAACAAGCTACTCACTTCGTTTGCACCTGAGAATGTGTGCCTTATCTCGCAGGACAACTACTACAAACCCCGCGAGCACCAGACCATAGACCCGAACGGCGTGGTGAATTTCGACCTTCCTTCCTGCATCGATGACGAAGCCTACGCGCTGGATGTGCTGAAAGTGAGCCAGGGCGAAACCGTTTACCGTACCGAGTACACGTTTAACAACCCCAACGTCGTACCCAGGCAACTGGAGTTCAGGCCTGCCCCTATTGTGGTAGTAGAAGGCATTTTCGTCTTTTATTTTGAGGAAATCGCCAAGCTGCTGGACCTGAAAGTATACATAGACGCTAAAGAGTACATCAAGCTGCAACGCCGCATCGTGCGCGACAAGGTGGAGCGCGGCTACGACCTGGACGATGTGCTGTACCGTTACACAAACCATGTAGCGCCTACTTACGAGAAGTATATCAAGCCCTATAAAAACGACGCGGACATCATTATCCCGAACAACAATAACTTCGAGAAGGGGCTGGAAGTATTAACTACATTCTTAAACGCTAAGACAAAGGCATGAGGCACAAATTCGCGGTTATAGGGCTCGGTATTTTTGGTAACTCCATTGCGCGCACCCTGGCAGAAAGAGGCGCTGAAGTACTCGCCATCGATCACAATGAAGAACACGTGGAGGCTATTAAAGATGAGGTAGCCTATGCCGTGGCCCTTGACGCGACGGATATACGCGCCCTGGAGGCGCAGAATATCCAGGACATGGATGCCGTGGTTATTGCCATCGGAGAAGACTTTGAAGCAGTGCTGATCACGACCGCCAACTTGCAGGAGCTAAACATAAAACGGGTTATTACCAGGGCTTCCAACAAGCAGCAGCGCCGAATACTGGAGAAAATGGGCGTGCAGGAAATCCTCTCCCCGGAAGGTGAGGTAGGTAAAACTGTCGCTGAGAGGCTGCTGCAACCAAATATACGCACGTTCCTGCCCCTGCCGGACAACTACGAGATTGTGGAGATCAACGCGCCCCGTAACATAGCCAACCGCAGTCTGGCCAAGATATCCTTGCGCGAGAAGTATAACCTCAACCTGATCACGATCAAGCGCTTTTTTGAGGAAATCCAGGATGGCAAGCCGACCCAGGTAGAGCATATCATTGGGGTGCCAAAGGCCGATACCATCATTTATCCTTCTGATATCCTGATCCTTATAGGCAAAAAGAACGATGTAAAACGATTTATCGACATTAACCGCTAAGTATTTCTGTTTTTTTCGGAAGAAACGCTACATTTGTGGTTATACATGCCAAAAGCCAGTAACATAGCACGCCATACAAAGCATCTTCTGATGTCTTTTACCTTACTGTGGGCCCTTATGCTCAACGGTCAGGAAGTGGTGGCTTATACCTACACGGCAGATGCGACCCCGCAGGCCAATTCCCCGCTGACGCAGGCCGCTAAACAGCAGCATAAAACTGTTGTAAAGCAGAAAGTCTCTCTGGAGGCTACCACCTCTTTTGTTGCCCTAAACCTGCAGCAGGCCGTGGTGCCATTCACGCAGCCGGGGTTTGCCAAACCGGCAGACATGCTTTTGCCTGCCTACACCACCGTTCCTCCGGGTGTCGCTTATAGAGCGCAGCTTTTCCCGATCACGATTCAACCCAACGCCCCCTAGGCGTTTACTTACTTCTCTTTTTGCTCCTGCTTGCTTTTACCTGGCTTAACTATGCCAGAAAAGCATCTTGCCCGGAACGCGTCAGTCTTGCAAGTAGTTAACTTAAAGTACTGACCAGCAACACCTACTATAGAATATAAATTATCATCCATCCTATTCATTAATTTAAAATGCGGAATAAAACGTTAATAATCGTTTTGACGGTGATCGTATCGGCGCTTTGCCTCTACTACCTGTCATTCTCCTTTATTGCCCGCAGCGTGCAGAACAGAGCGGAGCTCTATGCAACAGACGCGCAAGGCAACGTAAGCCTGGTAAAGCAGCAGGCTTACATGGATTCTATCTGGAAAGAGCCTGTATTTATGGGCATGACCTACCAGGAAGTTAAAGAAAACGAGCTTGGCCTTGGGCTTGACCTGAAAGGCGGCATGCACGTGGTGCTGGAGGTTTCACCGGTTGAGATCATCAAGTCTATGTCTGGCAACAGCAAAGACCCGAACTTCCTGAAAGCGCTTAACCGTGCCCAGGAACTTCAGCGAACCAGCCAGGAGCGCTTTACGACGCTATTTGAGCAAGCCTATCGCGAGGTAGAGCCTAACGGACGCCTGAGCCGCATCTTCTCCAACACAGCCAACCGTGGCAAGATCAGTTACGAGTCTTCTAACGCGGAAGTGATTGATGTGATTGAGAAGGAAGTGGAGGATGCCATCGGGCGCTCTTTCAACATCCTGCGCACGCGTATTGATAAGTTCGGCGTGAACCAGCCAAACATCCAGCGCCTGAAAGGCACTGGCCGTATCCAGATTGAGTTACCTGGCATCGACAACCCCGACAGGGTGCGCAAGCTCTTACAGGGCATGGCAAACCTGGAGTTCTGGGAAGTATGGTCGCCGCAAGAGTTCAGCCCTTACTTTATGCAGCTTGGCCAGTACCTGGATGCACAGCAAAAAGCCGGCAAACTGAATTTAGCAGCCAGCTCCACTGATGCCAACACCGCAGCCAAAGGCAATACCGCTATCGTAGAAAGCACTACAGAAGACGTATTGGCCGCTGCCGCTTCCGATTCCTCTGCCGTAGCAGCCGTAAAAACAGACACGGCCAACAACGCCCTGGATTCGCTGGCGACACAGCCTCAGACAGGCGTACTAGCCAGTCTTTTCACGCAAATGCCTGGTGGTATTGGCGCAAATGTGCGCGACACAGCTCGTATCAACGATATTTTCAGCCGCCCTGAAGTGCGTAGCATGTTCCCTTCAAACATGAAATTCCTTTGGAGTGTGAAGCCGATAGGTGGCGACAACCGCCAGGAATTCGTGGAGTTCTACGCGATCAAGAAAGGACGCGATGGCAAGGCGCCATTGGGTGGGGATGCCATCAACGATGCCCGCCAGGACTTCGACCAGACAGGTCGCCCCGAGATTAACATGACCATGAACCCGACAGGCGCCAAAAAATGGGCCCGCCTGACAGGTGACAACATCGGCCGCCAGGTAGCAATTGTGCTTGACAACTATGTATACTCTGCCCCAGTAGTGCAGGGCGAGATTTCGGGAGGAAGCTCTTCTATATCAGGTAACTTTACGATAGAGGAAGCGCAGGATTTGGCTAATATTCTGAAAGCAGGTAAAATGCCAGCGCCAACCCGCATCGTGGAAGAAGCCGTAGTAGGTCCTTCACTGGGTCGTGAGGCTATTCAGCAAGGCCTTATCTCCACATTGGCTGGTTTCGTGATCGTGGTTATTTTCATGATCGCTTACTATAGCCGTGGCGGTTTCATAGCTGACCTTGCCTTGCTTTTCAACGTGTTCTTTATACTTGGCGTATTGGCCCAGTTCAACGCGGCACTTACCCTGCCGGGTATTGCCGGCATCGTGCTTACCCTGGGTATGGCCGTAGATGCGAACGTACTGATATTTGAACGCATGCGTGAAGAATCCCTAAAAGGGCTTACCATGCGCGAGGTGATCAATAAAGGCTACGAAAAAGCGTTCAGCACCATTTTGGACGCAAACGTCACCACATTCCTGGTAGGCTTCATACTTTACTTCTTCGGTTCCGGACCAGTAAAGGGCTTTGCCATTACCCTGATGATCGGTATCGTCACTTCTTTCTTCACGTCGGTATTTATTTCCAGGTTGTTTGTTGAGAGCACCTTTAAGAAAGGCGGCAAACTATCCTTCTCCACCCTGCTTGCAGGAAAGATGTTCCGTAACATCACGTTTGATGTGATGAAGTACAGAACGCCGGCTTATGCATTCTCGCTTGGTCTAATCGTGTTTGGCTTTGTGGCCATGTACATCAACGGTGGCCCTAACCTGGGTGTGGACTTTAGAGGAGGACGCTCTTATGTAGTGGAGTTTGACCAGGCTGTTCCAGCCTCTGACCTGCGCTCTGCCTTAGTTGACGACTTCCAGAACCAAGGAACTGAGGTAAAGACATTCGGCGCCTCTAACCGCGTGAAGATTATCACCAGCTGGTTAGCAGACGATGAGAGCATTGAGGCGGACGAGCAGGTGAAAACGGCACTTATGGCAGGCTTGCAGGAGTACAACCAGCTTAACCCGGAAATACTCAGCTCTTCAAAGGTAGGGGCAACCATGGCCGATGATATTCAGAACACTGCATTAATAGCCATGTTGCTGGCACTGGTAGGCATCTTCCTTTACGTGATGCTCCGTTTCAACAGGTGGCAGTTCAGTTTGGGTGGTGTTATCGCCCTGATGCACGATGCGTTGATGATCATTGCTGTCTTCTCTATCCTGGATCTGTTCGGCATTTCTTACGAGATGGACCAGGTGTTTATTGCGGCGGTACTTACCATCATCGGTTTCTCTATCAACGATACCGTGGTAATATTTGACCGTGTGCGTGAGTACATGAACGACAACCCCCGCTTGGGTATCAGAGAGGTAGTAAACCCTGCCCTGATCAGCACCTTCAGCCGTACCATCATTACCTCACTTACCTTGTTCCTGGTAGTAGTGATCCTGTTCATCTTCGGTGGCGAGGTATTGCGCGGCTTCTCGCTTGCCATGATCATCGGTGTGGTGTTCGGTACGTACTCCTCCCTGTTCATTGCAACACCAATAGTGGTGGATACCATAAGGAAAGACAAGAAAGCGGCTGCTGTTCCTGTGGCACAGAAAGCACGTTAGTACTTCTTACTTCCTCATAAACAAGAAAGCCCGGGGCCAAGCGCTCCGGGCTTTCTTGTTTTAGACTTTCGCTTAGTGCAGCATATATTTCTACCAGCTCTACGGCAAATGAATAAACCGGGCAGTATAAGGCGCCTATCCTAAAAGCTTTAAGGCGGGTTGAGCCCTATTTTATCGCGGGGATGCACCTCCGAAGATAAAATTGACAGGGTGCTTTAGCGGGTAAATCCATGCTAACCCGCTTTCACAAACAGCCCTTTAACACAGCGGCCTGTATCTGAAACAGATACAGGCCGCTGTGTTAAACTATACCTGGATGGCAATATTACACGGTAACGCCATCAGCCACTACTTCTGTTACTTCAGGCACCATGCGCTTCAACAGGTTTTCTATACCCGCCTTCAGGGTAACGGTAGCCGAAGGGCAGCCACTGCAAGACCCCTGCAGGTGCACTGTTACAACACCCTCGTTATAGGATTTGAAGGTAATGTTACCGCCATCCTGCTCTACAGCCGGACGCACATAATTATCTAACAGGTCAATTACCTTCTTCGCGATCTCTGCGTCTTCAGCCGATGTTTCGCCGTTAGCCTCAGCGCTAGTTGTTTTCTTTGCAGAAAAACCCTCTTCAAAAATCGGGCCGCCTGCCTCAACGTAAGACTTCAGGAAGGTACGCAGCTCCGGGATAAGTTTTACCCAATCCAGGTCAGCGCTTTTTGTTACCGTTACAAAGTTGCTGGCAATGAATACCCGCGATACATAATCGAAGTTAAACAGCTCCTGCGCCAGTGGCGACTCCATGGCACTCTCCAGGTTAGGGTAATCCACGCTCTGCCCGTCCGGCAACAGTTGCAGGTTCATCACAAACTTCATTGACTCAGGATTTGGGTTTGCCTCAGCGTAAACCGAAACCATCTTTTCTTTATTATCTGTCATGTAGATTCAGTATTTAAATTAAAACTAGTACGCTTGTCTTAAAGTTTCCAAAATTAGGCATTATTTCCGACGAAGTAAACCTCCACGGCTTTTGTGCCCTGTAGTACACCCCTCCAAACCAGATCCTGCCAGGTTGCGGTAGCTATTTAAGTCAGAAAATGTATCTTTGTGCACCAACACATTTTCGACTTTATCTATACCGCACTACTCTAGACATGCTGAACAATTACATATTACTGGTGCAAGCTCAGCATACTGCTCCAGGATTTCTGATTATTCCTTTTCTGCTTTTAATAGGTATGATCGCTGCAGGCCCTATCTTTTTCGGCCATTTTTGGGAGCATAATTACAAGACGATCGCCATTACCCTCGGCCTGGCCGTGCTGGGCTATTACGTTTTTGCCCTCGGCGATTACCACATGCCGGTGCATACTTTCTTTGAGTATGCCTCCTTTGCCATCCTGCTCAGCTCGCTCTACATTGCCGCCGGCGGTATTTACATCAACATTAACGCCAACGCTACCCCGGCCATGAACGTAGCCCTGGTGGCGGTGGGGGCTGTGCTGGCAAACTTCGTCGGAACAACCGGGGCCTCGCTTTTGCTGATACGGCCTTTCATACGCCTGAACGTTCACCGCATCAAGCCCTACCAGATCATTTTCTTTATCTTTATTGTGAGTAATGCCGGCGGTTTGCTCACCCCCCTCGGCGATCCTCCCCTGTTCATTGGATTTCTGAAGGGTGTTCCTTTCTTCTGGACGCTACAGCACTTATTCATGCCATGGGTACTGGCCATTTCGTTGCTTTGCCTGATCTTTTTCCTGATTGACCGGCGCAACAAGGAAACGGGCTATACGCCCCGCCCTGAAGTGGTCGCCAAGAACAGGGAGAAGACAGAGTTTTACATCAGTGGCAAGCGCAACCTCTTCTGGCTGGCTATCATCATCGGGGCCATTTTCCTGGACCCGAACGTGGTGGAGGGCCTTCCGCACATTTCATACGACGGCAGCAAATTCTCTTTCCTGCGCGAGATCGTGCAGCTGTCTGCCTCCTTTGCGTGCTACCGTTTTTCCAGTAAAACGGCACTTGCCGGTAATCAATTCAACTTCCACCCTATCCTGGAGGTGGTTTTCCTTTTCTTCGGCATTTTCTTTACTATGATGCCAGCCCTGCAACTTTCGGCTGCCATTGCCTCATCGCCGCAGTTCTCTCACTACATCACGCCCAACTTCCTATATTGGGCAACGGGTTCGCTTTCGGGCTTCCTGGATAATGCCCCAACCTACGCCAACTTCCTATCGCTGGCCATGGCCAAGTATGACATGGCCCAGAACAGCGTGGTGGAGGTAAGGCAGTTTGCAACAGGCACGGGGGCAGACCCAGGCACGCTGGTGTTGCTGGAGGCTATTTCGTTGTCCTCGGTGCTGTTTGGGGCTTTTACTTACATCGGTAACGGGCCTAACTTTATGGTAAAAGCAATTGCTGAAAGCGCGGGCATCAAAATGCCGTCCTTCTTTGGCTATGTCGTGCGCTACTCCATTCCGTTTCTGTTGCCTGCCCTAATTCTTATCTGGTACCTGGTGGTGCACCTAAAATTGTTCTAACCAAAGTATAGCCATAAGAAAGAGCCGCTTCTGAAACCAGAGCGGCTCTTTTTATTTACCTTGATCAGTGGCTTATACTTGCCTGGCCTGCTGACGAAGCAGAAAATCGGCTAACACCAGGGCAGCCATGGCATCTACGATGGGAACCGCCCGTGGCAGCACGCACGGGTCGTGGCGGCCTTTGCCTTGCAAAGTGATCTCATCGCCTGCGCTGTCAATCGTTTGTTGTGGTTTTAAGATCGTTGCCACAGGCTTAAAGGCGACGTTAAAGTAAATGTCCTGCCCGTTGCTGATCCCTCCCTGTATGCCTCCAGAGTGGTTGGTGCGTGTTTTAACATGGCCCTGATCATCTGTATAAAACTGGTCGTTGTGCTCGGATCCGTTCATCTTAACACCCTCAAAGCCGCTCCCGTACTCAAACCCTTTTACGGCATTGATACTTAGCATCGCTTTGCCCAACTCTGCGTGCAGTTTATCAAACACGGGCTCCCCCAGCCCGGCTGGCACGCCTTGAATAACGCAGGTGACCACCCCCCCTACCGTATCGCGATTATCACGGGCTTCTTCTACCACGGCTATCATGCGGGCCGCTATCTTGCCATCGGGGCAACGCACCTTGTTCGAGTCTATTTTGCTGAAATCCAGTTTGCTGTAGTCCTTGCGGAGCCTGATCTTCCCTACCTGCGAAACATAGGCGTTGATGCGCACGCCGTGCTTTTGCAATAGTTTAGCCGCCAAAGCGCCTGCTGCCACGCGGGCCACGGTTTCACGGGCGGAACTCCTGCCCCCCCCGCGAAAATCGCGCACGCCATACTTAGCTGTATAAGTATAATCTGCATGCGAGGGCCGGAAAGCATGTTCGATGTGGCTGTAGTCATGGCTGTGCTGGTCTTTGTTGTTTACCAGCAGACAAATGGGGGTACCCATTGTTCTGCCTTCAAAAATACCGGACAGCACATTCACCTTGTCCTCTTCCTTGCGGGGGGTTGTGATATCCGATTGGCCAGGACGGCGGCGGTCCAGGGCGTGCTGTATTTCTTCAGTAGTTATCTCAATGCCTGCCGGGCAGCCATCGATTATAACGCCAATTGCCGGACCATGCGATTCCCCGAAGGTCGTTATCCGGAAAAGCGTTCCGTAAGAATTGCTCATGCTTTATTTTTTAAAAATACAAATGCGGCTATTGCCAGCAAAAGCACCAGAATGATATTGGTATAGCGCTTAATCTGATCGAAGGAGTGCAGGCTGACAAGGGTATTGTTCTCGTTCTGAATGATATTGTAAAACGAGCCCAGGTCTTTTGACAGCACCAGGGCGTCATTATCAACAGCACCGCTTATGCGCACCTTCATTGATGGCCTGAGTGTGTCGTAAACAGCTGTTTCCGGGTTAAAATAAACCCATGCCAGGGAATTGGCCAGGGCATACGTGCCCGGCTCGTGCGGCAGAATGGTGTAGGCAAAAGTTTTAGAGCCCAGCACCCTCCCCGAGCGCCTTGTTACATCCTGCCGCACATCAGGAGGATAAAACTCTAACCCTCCGGCAGGTGTGGGCGCAGGTGGCATGATCGCAGAAAAATTGCCTTCTCCTTCCACCTCGAACAAATAAACGAAGCTCTTGTTTACCGCCACCTTGCTGCTGGAAAGGCTTTCCTTTAAACGATAAGTGCCAACCGGCACCACATTCCGGAGCGGGTGGGAGGGCAACTCCATTACCTCCACTTCCTTTTCGCGGGAATAAAATATTTTGTAGCCTCCTTCCTGCCGGTCTTCGGTTAACAGGCTCGGGTTCTTGGCTACCTTGTACTTTAGCATTTTCAGCTGTAGTTGCGGAAACTTTAAAGTTTGTGAGTTTAAAGGGTAAAGCACAGCTTCGTATAACCTGAACCGCAGGTATGGCTTCCCTTTCACTGTAACGTTCTCGGGGGTGATCTCAGAAAAATCAAAGGCCTCTTCCCAGGCGTTTGGCTGCTTAACCTGGCGCAAAATCCCTGTCATTTGCGTCGCAAAGTCATAGAACTCCAACAAACGCTGGTCTTCCTCGGCCAGGTAGAAATATAAGGTCGTTGTTACGCCTTCTCCTACATACACCTTTTTTTTACTGGTGTATAAGGTCAGGAAGGCATTGTCATCCTTGTCAATAAACTCGGGTTGTTCATCAGCTGCAGACTCATCTTCTGAAGAGGACAGCAGGTCAGGCAGGTTGGCGCTCTGCGGCAGGCTAGCCTGCATGGGGTTTACCCGAATGTCCATACCCGGCGACTGAATAGTCTGTCCGTTCACGCGCATCTTAAAAGGCTTTAGCTGAAAATCGCCTTCCTCCAGGGCGGCATAGTTCTGCACATAGGTTCTGATGATGCTGGTATTGCCTCCGGTTGTAATTATTTTCTCTGATGAAAACTTGCTGCTCTTCTTAAATCCTTCGATCTCAGGGAAAGGGGTGTACTCCTTCAGCTGCTGGTCCTGTAACTTAAGGGCAATGGTAAAATACTGATTGATGGGCAAGGGACTTCTCCCTAACTCTATGCTTACCTGCTGCGCAAGCGAAGGCAGGGCAAGGCATGTAACAGAAAAAAACAATAGCGTCAGAAAGCGCATAGATCGTAACACTCCAGGATCAATGTAGGTCGTAAATTTAATCAAAATCCTTTACTTAAAGTGGCACACAGGCATTAAGGAAACGCCTGCTACTAGTTCCGCTACGCAGTTAATATGCAAAAATCGAAGCAACTTTAACAGTTTAAATTGCAATAATTTTGTTTAACAGTTATTGCTATATATAAAACACTGTATGTTGTAAATTCCAATCTTCACGTGCAGAATAATGCTCATACAGCATTTAAAGGCATTATAACTGCTGGCTGCAATACGGTTCTGCCAACATGATATTCTATAATGCGATATATAATATATAAATTCTTTTAGAGCCTTACAAATCCAATCCTAATTGAAGCCCGTAGGTATGGATACTTCCTCCAATTCAGCATTTGATTAACTAATGCCGGGGAGCGAATCTCTAAAGTACATTTTCTAACAAAAAAGTAAAATTATGACAGAATTAACAAAGCCTGAAGAGAATGAAGGCGGGCTGATGAAAGCTATTAAAAGCCCGATGCAACGACGTAGCTTTTTTAGATATGCGGGAGCAACCGCTGCTGCAGCTACCCTGGTATTAACTACCTCCTGCGACGATGACGATGACATGACCACCCCTGTGGAGGGCGCTGTAAATTTGGGCTCTGGCGATATTGGGATCCTTAATTATGCGTATGCGCTGGAACAACTGGAGGCTGCTTTTTACACAGAAGTAGTTGCCAAGTCGGGTAGCGCGCTTTCTTCTAACGAAATGCAGGTAATGATGGACCTGAAGGCACACGAAGTGGCGCACCGCGAGTTTTTCAAAACCGCCCTTGGAGCTAATGCCATTGCCGGTCTTGAAGTAGATTTCAGTTCGATCAATTTCAATGATAAGAACAGCGTTCTGCAAACAGCTAAGACCTTCGAAGACCTGGGTGTTGCTGCTTACAACGGTGCTGCGAACCTACTGACTGACTCAGGTGCTGGCCTGGACTATCTGACTGCTGCCGGTAAAATCGTTTCGGTGGAGGCACGCCATGCCGCCGCTATACATGACCTGATCAGTAACAATGCCAGAAAATTCGGTGAAGAACTGATTGATAGCAATGGATTAGACAGAGCAATGAAGCCGGCTGATGTGTTGGCTGCTGCTGCACCATTTATCAAGACGAAAATCGACTTCAGCAATTTACCTAAATAACAAAGAGGAGGAACACAGAAATGAACATATTCAAAATAATACAAGATATAGAAAAGGTTGACGGCGAAGTTTATGAACGCCTGTCGAGCCGCCGCAAGGCTTTTAGCGAATTCGGAAGCTTCGGCAAAAAAGTAGCGATGGCTGCAGTGCCAGTAGCTATGGGTACCATGTTTAAAAAAGCGTATGGCCAGTCTAGCGGCAGCATTGCCGACGTGCTTAACTTTGCACTAACGCTGGAATACCTGGAGTCTGAATTCTACATACGGGGTTTAAATGCCAATGGCCTAAACTTTGGCGACACCAGAACGTTCTTCACGAAAGTGCGCGACAATGAAGTAGCACACGTAAACTTCCTGAAAACAGCTATCCAAAGTCTTGGAGCCACTCCGGTAGCCAAGCCCAACTTTGACTTTAGCGCAGGTGGAAATTTTCCAGACTGGAACACTAACTTACAGACATACCTGGCCTTGTCTCAGGCATTTGAGGATACTGGGGTACGAGCTTACAAAGGACAGGCAGGTAACCTGGTAAGTAATAACGACATCTTAACGGCAGCGCTTAAAATACATGCTGTAGAAGCCAGACACGCTTCTATCGTTCGTAGAATAAGAGGCCTTAAAGGTTGGATTACACTGGATGAACGCGGTGCAGGAATGCCTGCCGCAACGCAGCCTGTATACGCCGGCGAAGCACAAACTACACAACTAGGTGTAAATGTGCCTGCTGTTTCGGGTGTACCTGCATCTAGTGTAAGCGAGGCTTTCGATGAGCCTTTGGCTAAACAAGCAGTACTTGATATAGCTAGCTTGTTTATTGCCTAAACATAAACTGTTTGTTTGAGAAATTAAGAGGAGTCCGAAGTCGGGCTCCTTTTTTTATACTTTATTTATACTTTTCAGGGAAATTATTTTACTAAGTATAAATAAAAAGTGAAGGCAGCACTTTTTATTTATTTGCCCGTATCTATACCTAAACACCAATTTCCTGTTTACTAAAATGTTAGAATACATTAAAACGATCCTGTTGAAGGTTAGCTTCGACAAAATGTTGTTTGAAAAGGAGCTTCGAAAAGCTTTTAAAGTTTTAGTGAAAGATGAGATACACCATTTAAAACAATGGTGCTATAATCAGTTCTCGGGCGTGTACCTGCTTATCGTGAACAGGGTATTCTCTAAAACCCAGGTTGCCTAATTATCATTGCCAGGGGCACTTTGCTCTAAAAACTGAATATTACGCAGCAGGCCTTTGTAACCGGTGCGCTTTACGGCCGATTTTTTAAACAACTGTGAGAAAACTTCCTGCGTAAGCTCCTGCCAATCGCGCGCGGTCAGCTTATCGAGCTGTGGATGCGGCGCAAAGGCCGGTTCCTGGTGCGGCTTACTAAAGCGGTTCCAGGGGCACACATCCTGGCAAATATCACAGCCAAACATCCAGTTCCCAAACTTCCCGTTCATTTCCTGTGGCAGTTGGTCTTTTAGCTCTATGGTAAAGTAGGAGATGCACTTACTCCCATCCACCACATACGGGGCCGCAATGGCATCTGTGGGGCACGCATCGATACACCGGGTACAGGATCCGCAATAGTCTTTGATCGGGCCATCATACTCCAGTTCAAGGTCAATGATAAGCTCGGCAATAAAATAGAAGCTGCCTACCTGCGGCGTGATCAGGTTGCTGTTCTTGCCTACCCATCCCAAACCACTTTTCCTGGCCCATGCTTTATCCAGCACAGGGGCAGAATCCACGAAGCAACGGCCTCCTACTTCGCCTATCTCTTCGTTTATGTAGCCCAGAAGCTCCTTCAGTTTATCCTTTATCACAAAATGATAATCGGTGCCATACGCATACTTCGACAGCTTATACGTGCCCTCCTCCGGTTGTTTCTGTTCAGGATAATAGTTGAGCAGCAGCGACACGACGGACTTTGCCCCCTCTACAAGCAATCTGGGGTCCAGCCGTTTATCAAAATGATTCTCCATGTAATGCATTTGCCCGTGCATGTTCTGGTTCAGCCAACGCTCTAAACGGGGCGCCTCTTCCTCCAAGAAGTCAGCCCTGGAAACACCGCAGTACATAAAGCCCAGTTCCTGCGCCTTCTGCTTGATCAGGTATGTGTTTTTCGCTCTGCTCAATTTTGTCTTTCTATCCGTTTTTACCCAGCTTACTGTACTTGGTAACAAAAATACGCTAAAATAAATCCATGTGCAGGCTATTGTCTATTTGCTTAAATCCAAGAACTAGCGCTTGTCAGCAGTGTGCTCAGGCTGAGGCAGGGCACATAAAAAGCAGGCCTTTCGGCCAGGAGTGGTCGGAAGAAATTCCGACCATTTTTTGTATGGGGGCTGTTTTTTTGTTCCCTGACTTATATGCTTCTTTTGTTTGTTGTCTTTACAGGCTAAAAGATTGAACAGATGAGCATA
>NZ_JBYZMQ010000003.1:0-272543 GCF_058216355.1 Pontibacter sp. GD13 | reverse complement strand
CCCCCCCGTAAGGAGGGGCGGCGCAAGTTGCCCCTGCGCGGGTTACCCTTACTCTTTCTCTTGTGTGTTATTTCTGTCTCAACAATCTCTCAAAGAACTTGCCGAAGAACTACTTTCTTCGCCTGAGCGCCCAGCGGCGCTGATCTTTTCTACCCCCCAGAGCCGATCGCTCGCTTGCGGGGTGCAAAGCTCGGAAGTTATCTCCAAACCTCCAAATCTTTTTCTCACTCTTTTTTTTCCGCCGATCCCGGGGAGCTGCCCTCCCCCTCTGGCGGGCTGCAAAGGTAGCGAAACCTTTTGGATTCGCCGCAACCTTTTCCACTCTTTTTTTTCCCGGCCTCCCCCTTCCGGGCGGGCCGCCGGCCCCCTCTCGGAACCGGGATGCAAAGGTAAGCGCTTTTTCGGAAACCGCAAGCCGAAGGGCGGGTTTTTTTCCGGGGCCTAAAGCCCGCCTGAAAAGGCCCTGCCGCCGCCCGCGGGCCGCTCTCGCCGCCCTATCCTCCCCGCTTAACCCGTCCCTGCTGAACCGGGATGCAAAGGTAAGCAAAACGGCGGTCCTTGCAAGCGGGGAAATAAGAAAAAACGCTTGCCTTGTGTAAGTGCCTGAAAATTAGGCGGAAATTTTTGAGCCCTTTTTTAATATTGTCCTTAATTGCAATTATTCATATCCTCTTGCTTGTTTTAAGGGCACTTATTCTACTTCCTTTTCAAAATTACCCTTTATATAATAGGGCCTTTTATATACAGTGGTTCCTTCAATTTTCTTGGTGCTGCTTTTCTTTATTATTGGCGGCACTATCGGCATAGTCCTGCAGGTACTTAAACCGCTCTGTCAGCTTACCTTCTTTCGCTATGGTTCCTCTCGCCAGCACACCTTCTTTATCACCGTTAAACAAATGCGGGAACACATTATCTATTAGGTGGCGGCCAAAATCTCGTGAGGCATTCCGCGGAAGTTCGCATGGCAGGTTATCAACAGCCATTATCGTAATGTTCTCTGGCCGGGAGTATGGTGGCTCCAACGTCCCGGTTATAGGGTTATAATCGTATGCCGGATCTTCTATGGTAGTAGCATGCTTTGTGGTAGGTATCGAGCCGTCTACATCGCAGGTAATGTCTGCTATCGTATCTATCTTAAAATCTCTTGCCTTGGTATCTTCTTCCGTAAATAGCTTTGGCGCGCGTGGGTCCCAATAAGCACAGGCAAGCAGCAAATCGGTTACTTTAGTGAATTTCCGGAAGGTACTCTTATAAAGGTGTGGATTGGCATAAAAATCTGGGGAGTCCCATACTTCCACGTCTGGCCGCGTATTGTAATCGCCGGAATGCAGCTGCGCGTACACGGGCTCCTTAAATTGTTTGTATAAATAGTCGAATACACTCACTTTCCGAATTCCCATTTTGTCCAGCACTTCCATGGCACCGCCTGCCACCCGACCGCCGCCTGTAATGGCAATTTTGATTGGTGGCAGCTGCACCTTAAAGTACTCCTCCTGCATGTCCTCCATTTCGTGGCACAGGTAGGCAGGCTTCAAATCGAACAGCCCGTGCTTTTTCCCATAGGTCAGCACGCCATTATAAGCTCCTACAATTCCGGCGTAACGCCCGAATGCAACCAGGCGCTGCCCGTTTTGTGCTGTCAGGGTTTCATAGTCTATTAAGGTAATGCGTTTAGACAGGATGGCATGCAGCAGCCTGGCGTTGTGTGGTTGTTTCTTAATAGTGTGGGAGAAGAAGAAATACGTCTTTCCGGGTATCAGCAGCTCAATGGGCACCTCCTTTACACCCATCAGTATGTCGCAATGGTTTAGGTCCTCCTGTAAAGGCAGGTTAAGCTCTTTATACTCTGCATCCGAAAAACATCTTATTGCACTGGGCTGAACCGTTATTTCTATTTCGGGAAACGCCTGCATGGCCTCTTCGCACTTCTTGGGCGTGAGCGGCACGCGCTTGTCTATGGGTACCTTCCCTTCTTTAATGACTCCGATCCGAAGTTTGCTCATAGCGATAGATGACTTGAATTGTTAAACCAACAGATTTGTTAGAGGAAGTATAAGCAAAACGCACCAATACCTGTTATAAAGGACAAGCAGTATGCTACGCTTTGTATTTCACCACCGGGTATAGCCTGTTTAGCGCTAACTATTTGATAAGATGCTTCAATATAATAAACATTTACTATTACTTTTGTAGAAATAAGGAGAATAACGAACATCATCGTTGCCTCTGCTATTTGAAATCCATCATTCCCAATCAACTGATCTCAACTATGCTATTTAAAACCAAACCTGCTGATGTATTTAAGGAGCGTCATAATGGCCCTGACAAAACACAGATGCAGGACATGCTTAAAGCCATCGGGGTTGACTCGCTGGACCAACTGATTGAGGAGACCGTACCGGCCGCCATTCGCCTGAAGAAGCCACTTAACCTGCCTGCAGCGCTAACCGAAACTGAGTTCCTGAACCAGTTCTCGCAAATCGCCAAGCAGAACAAAGTATACAAGACCTACATCGGGCTTGGTTACAACGACACTATTCTGCCTCCGGTTATACTTCGTAATATTATGGAGAACCCGGGTTGGTACACTGCCTACACCCCTTACCAGGCCGAGATCGCGCAGGGACGCCTGGAGGCGCTTATCAACTACCAGACCATGGTGATGGAACTGACGGGTATGGAGATCGCCAACGCATCGTTGCTGGATGAAGGCACTGCCGCCGCTGAGGCAATGGGCATGTTTTATGCGCAGCGAAAAGGCGCCCGCAAGAATGCCAACCGCTTCTTTGTATCAGAGCTTGCACTGCCACAAACAATTGATATTTTACTTTCCCGCGCTGTTCCGATTGGCATTGAGTTGGTTATTGGCGATCACCGCGAAGTTGATTTCACTGACGGCACCTTGTTCGGTGCCCTGGTGCAGTACCCGGCAGCTGACGGGGCTATTTTCGATTATACGGGTTTTATAGCCAAAGCACACGCGCAGGAGATGTACGTGGCGGTGGCTGCTGATATACTTTCGCTTACCTTGCTAACCCCTCCGGGGGAAATGGGTGCCGACGTAGTGGTGGGTACTACGCAACGTTTTGGCGTACCGATGGGCTTTGGTGGTCCGCATGCGGCCTACTTTGCCACAAAAGATACCTTCAAGCGTGTTATCCCGGGCCGTATTATCGGTATTTCTGTGGATGCAGCCGGCAATAAGGCATACCGCATGGCCCTGCAGACGCGCGAGCAACACATCCGCCGCGAGAAAGCAACCTCTAACATTTGTACGGCACAGGTATTACTGGCTGTTATTGCCGGCATGTACGCTGTTTACCATGGCCCACGTCGCCTGCGGTATATCGGCCTGAACACGCACGCCCTGGCGCAGCAGTTAGAGAAGGGCTTAAAAGCATTAGGCTTTGCGCAGCAGAACGAGCAGTATTTCGACACACTGAAAATAGCTGTAGAGAGTGCCGACCTGCAGCAGGCTATCCGCACAGAAGCGGAGGCAACGGGCATAAACTTCCGCTATTTAGGGGAGAATCACATCGGCATCTCGCTTCACCAGAACACCAACCTGCAGGATGTAAAAGCCATACTTGCCGTATTTGCTAAGGTTGCCGGCAAATCTGCGGATGTATTAACTATAAGTGAGCTACCCGAGGATACGCATGTAACCTGGGCTGACAGCCTGATCCGGAAGAGCGAGTACCTGACGCACGAGGTGTTTAACAAGCACCACTCCGAGCACGAGATCCTGCGCTACATGAAGCACCTGGAGAACAAGGATATTTCTTTGGTTCACTCCATGATCTCGTTGGGCTCGTGCACCATGAAGCTGAATGCCACTGCCGAGATGATTCCGGTTACCTGGCCGGAGATCGGGCAGTTGCACCCCTTCGCGCCTGCCAACCAGACCTTAGGCTATAAGCAGATCTTCTCAGACCTGGAGGCCTGGCTGTGCGAAATCACCCGTTTCGATGCGGTTTCGCTACAGCCTAACTCAGGTGCGCAGGGCGAGTACGCCGGCCTGATGGTGATCCGGGCTTACCACGAGTCCCGCCGAGATCATCACCGCACCATTGCTTTGATTCCGTCTTCTGCCCATGGCACCAACCCGGCATCTGCGGTAATGGCCGGCATGAAAGTGGTGATAGTTAAGTGCGACGAGAAAGGTAACATTGATGTGGCCGACTTGCGCGCGAAAGCTGAGCAGTATAAAAACGAGCTGTCTTGCCTGATGGTGACCTACCCGTCCACGCACGGTGTGTATGAGGAGAGCATCATCGACATCTGCCAGATCATTCACGATAACGGTGGCCGTGTTTACATGGATGGCGCCAACATGAACGCCCAGGTTGGCTTAACCTCTCCGGCCCACATTGGCGCCGACGTTTGCCACCTGAACTTGCACAAGACCTTCTGTATTCCGCATGGCGGCGGTGGTCCTGGCATGGGCCCAATCGGTGTGGTAAAAGACCTGGCCCCGTTTCTGCCTGGCCATACTGTGGTAGATTTAGGCCGTTCTGAGGCAATTCACGCAATCTCGGCCGCACCCTGGGGTTCGGCGTCTATTCTGCCTATCTCTTATGCTTACATTGCCATGATGGGCGGCGACGGGTTGACAGAGGCTACGAAAGTGGCTATCCTGAACGCTAACTACATCAAGGCACGTTTGGAGCAGCACTTTCCGGTACTGTATGTGGGTAAAAACGGCCGCTGCGCGCACGAGATGATCCTGGATTGCCGTGAGTTCAAGAAAGCAGGCGTGGAGGTTGAGGATATCGCCAAGCGACTGATGGACTACGGTTTTCACGCGCCAACGGTATCGTTCCCGGTGGCTGGCACCCTGATGGTGGAGCCAACCGAATCGGAAGCACAGGAAGAGCTGGACAGGTTCTGCGACGTGATGATCTCGATTCGTGAGGAGATCCGTGAGATCGAGGCTGGCAAGGCTGACCAAAAGAACAATGTGCTGAAAAACGCGCCACATACTTTAAAGGGAGTGATGGTTGAAAAATGGGAGCGGCCTTACTCGCGTGAGAAAGCGGTTTTCCCGATGCCTTTCCTGCGCGACAATAAAATGTGGCCAACCGTTAGCCGCATCGACAGCGCCTACGGCGACCGTAACCTGGTTTGCTCCTGCGCCCCGATCGAAGCGTACAATGAGAATGAGAACGAGATGGTGGCCATCGGCTAATACACTCCTGACGTATACTTTCAAGAAGCCTGGCCGCCTGCGGCCAGGCTTCTTGTTTTTATATCCTGCCGTAAGCACCAACTCACAATAGGGCACTATCGAACAAAACCACAGACATGCCACGTATACATGAACACATGATCATTAATAAACTTAACCCCTAACCAAGAAACTATGAAAACAACAACCAAAGGAATCCAGCTGTTACTGCTGGGTCTGTGCTTCCTGTTTATGGCAAGCTGCGCCTCCTCAGTAGATGTATCCACTGACTACGACAAATCAACTGACTTCAGCGAGTACAGGACGTTCGGCTTTTACCAGGAGCAACCAACCGCTTCGCAGGAAACAACGCAGAATTACAGCACACTGCTGGACCAATACTTAAAAAGCGCCATTCGGCAGTCTTTAACCAACCAGGGGCTTAGTTACGAGGCCTCCAACCCAGACCTGAAAGTGGCTTACGATGTAAGTGTAGATACAGAAACGAATGTAAACACCAATTACACCTATCCCCCAGGGTTTGGCTACGGCTACAGTTACTGGTATGGTTACCGCTATAACTATGGCTTTAATCGCTTCCCGGGTGCTTACCGCACCATCAACCAATACAAGGAAGGCACGGTAGTGGTTGACCTGGTGGACCCGGACTCCAATGAATTAGTGTGGCGCGGGGTAGGCGAAGCAGTCGTGGACATGAAAAGCGGCATCAGCCAGGAACAAATTAACACGATTGTGATGGATATACTCAAGAAATACCCGCCGACTGCAAACTAAGCAAACTTTATACTTTTAGCCACACCAGGCATCCTGCATACCCACAGCAGGATGCCTGGTTTTTTTACATAAGTGTGTTGTCAGCCCGTTCACAGCACTATAGCGTACGTAATAAACCTAAAACAGAACGATGCCTCTACTTGATCAAACACTTCCGAAGCAAGCCAACACAGTAGTTGCCTTGCTTGTCCTTTTGTTGCTATTAACAGGTTGTGCCGTGGTACCCGACGTGGCATCGGTGTATGACCGGGCTGCCCGTTTTAAAACATACCAGAGCTTTAACTGGTATCCCGCTGAGGCAGTGCCGGCTGCAGAAAGCAATTCTGCAGTTGACCAACGCCTGAAAGAGGCCATTGCCAGCGAATTGGTCAAACAGGGCATTGGCCCTACAACAACGGCCCCGGGTTTGTTAGTGGCGTACGACATCTCGCGAGGCCCTGCCCAAAGCCCAACTGACTCCTATGTCTTCCCGCCTGGCTTCGGTTATGGCTATAGCTATCAGCTGGGCTACCGCTATAACTACGGCTACGCCAACGTGCCGAAATTTCAGGCCATCGACACCTACCCGGTGGGCACCCTGGTAATAGACCTTATCGACAGGAACACCAATCAGTTGGTGTGGCGCGGCTGGTATGCGGCTGACCTTGACCCAGCCGCAATAGAACCCCGCCAGCTAAACCGGATCGTGGCCAACATCATGTCACGCTTCCCGCCCACCCCGGATCTCACCCGTTAAAAACCGGGTTCTTACAGCCTGTAGTTAAGGTTGATGCCGCCATAGTAGTTGCGGTTAGGGGCCGGTTGGAAGAAGCGGCCCCCAAACGCATTCAGGTCGTTCCCCAGGCTATACTTGTTATCCGTCAGGTTCTCGATTCCTGCAAAAAGCTCCAGCCCGAAGCGCTTCCCGAGCTGTCGTTTCAGGCCCCCACGGGCACCAAAAAGAAAATAACTGTCAGCGTACACGGTGTTCTCATCATTCAGCGGGATGGCGTCTACGTAATTGGAGGTCATCTTCAGATACAGGCCGTTGCGCATGCCTACATCCAGGCCTGCCGTAAGCACATGCGGCGCCACGCCTGTGAGCTTGTTTCCCGAAAGGTCTTCTTTGTCTTTCTGATAGTCCTTGAACCTAAAGTGGCTGTAGGTATAGCTACTCCATACTTTGAGTATGCCCAGCTGTAGCTCCGGTTCATCAAGCAAAGTATAGCTTAAGCTTGTTTCTATCCCTCTCTGATTGGTGGAACCGACATTCCGGAACACGGCCACGCTCGATGCATCCTGCCGGCTTACAATGGTTTCTTTCAGCCGGAAGTAAAAGCCTACCACATCCAAGCTCAGCTTACCTGCAAACGCTAAACCACGCACGCCTGCCTCGTAATTCGTTCCTTTCTCAGCCTCCAGGTCTTTGTTTAGCGTGCCATCCGATGTCAGTATCTCTTCTTCGGTTGGAGGAGAGAAGCCGGAGCTTACACTGGCATGTACCGTTATTTGCTGCGTGATCCGTTTCAGTAGCGCCAACCTGGGAGAAAGCACGGCTTTGAAGTCGCGGTTAAAGACGTAGTTCCCGCTGCTTACCTGCTGTAAGCGGGTAATATTATACCGGGTGTCATTCAGGCTGAGCGCTGCGGTGGCAATTATATCGGCGGGAAGCCCTAGTTCGGCCTGGGCAAACACAAAGCCTGTTTTGGCCACCACCTCATCGTCGGTGCGCAGGTTGCCGGGGGTGCCACTGTTATTGTCGTAGGTGCGGGCCGCTTCAAAACCCCGCTGAAACTCCCCGCCCAGGGTAAAGGTGGCAGAAGCGCTTCCCAGAACGGCATCGTAGGCAAAACCAGTACGGCCGCCAAACTCCTGGTTGGTGTTGCGCTCGTAGTCGGTGTTAAAGGGATTGTCCTTGAACTTGTGCAAGCCATATAGCGCGGTGGTGTTCCGGAAGTTGCCGCTGAACCTGTACTCCTGCTTCACGCCCACGTTTATTCCCTCCAGGTCAAGAGAGGCATTTTGCTTTACACTGCCAAACTGGCCGCCGCGCGCCTGGCGTGGGTCCTGCTCATACTGCTCCCGGGTAAGCCCACCGGGAAGTTCGTAGTAGAGATTCGAATAAATAAGGTTCGTGCTGACGGTTCGCTTGTCGGAGGGCGTGAACTCCGAAGAGATCAGCAGTACGTCGCGGTCTGTGGCCGACTGCTGGCGGTAACCATCATACTTTTGTTTGCTGTACTGCACCAGCAGGCTGCTGTTCTCTGTGCCTGTACTTGCCGCCACAACGTGCCTTCTGAAACCGTAGGAGCCAACAGTTGTTCCTGCCATTACCTGCTGCTCGCCGGGGGCCGCCCTGCGCGGGCTCAACAGCACCGTGCCCCCTGTGCCCGCGCCATAAATACTGGCCGTAGGGCCTTTCAGGACCTCAAGCTGTTCGATGTTGGCGGCATCCAGCAGGTTAAGCGCTGTTGTGCCGTTTGCCTCGGTAAAAGGAATGCCATCGAAGTATACTTTCACATTCCGGATACCATAAGGAGAGCGCAGCGTACTGCCCCGGATGGACAGCCTGAAGCTGGCAGGTGCCCGTTCTTCCATGCGCACGCCCGGCACGGTGTTTACAGCCCTAACGATAGAGCCTTCATCAAAGCGCTCAATGCTTGCTCTGCCTACCACACTTATAGCACCGGCTGTTTGCAGTAGCGGCCGGTTACTTTCATAGCCTCTGATAACCACCTCCTGCAGGCCAGTCGCGCCTGGCTGAAGCAACACCTGCAGCGGCTGGCCCGGCACTGGCGTAAACACAGTAGCGGTTTTAAAACCGATGTGGGTAAAGATAAGCTGCGTTACTTCGCCTGTTGCCGCAAGGCTGAAGTAGCCCTCCTCGTTGCTGGTGGTCTGCGCCCCGGTATTCGCGGTTACCGTAACCCCTGCCAGGGGCTCCGCTGTTTCGGCTTTTCTTATATAGCCCTCAAAGTGTGCCTGTGCCTGTAAAGCCTGGGGCAACAAAAGGACAAGCAGCAGCAAACCGAGCAGAAAGAGATATCGTGCAGTCATACTTAATAGAAATACCCCATGAAAACGCATCCAGGCCCCTAAAGTTAATTTAGTTTGTAAACTAATTACGCACGGCCCATGCACTGCACCTGGTTGGCGGCTATAAACGTTATTGCTAAACCCTTCCATCTGGGCAAGGTAACCGACGGACTTGGGGCTGAAACACATAAAAAAAGCTCCGGCAGAAACTGCGGAGCCTTTCCAAACTATGAAAGCTAATGAGAATTTTATATCAATTTTTGATAATCCTGAATTCAGTCCGGCGGTTTAGCTGATGCTCCTCCTCAGAGCACTCCACCCCGTCGCTACAGTTGTTAACCAACCTTGTTTTGCCGTAGCCTTTGGCTGTTAGCCTGCTTCTGCTGATGCCCTGCGACACCAGGTAGTCTACTGCTGCCTTGGCCCTGCGCTCCGACAGTACCTTGTTGTAGTATTGTGTTTCGCGGCTATCGGTGTGGGCACTCAGCTCTACTTTTACCTGCGGGTTGTTCTTCAACACCTGTACCAACTCATCGAGGCCGGCAGCCGCATCAGCACGGATATTCCATTTATCCAGGTCGTAGTAAATATTTTCCAGCACAATGGCTTTATCCACCTCATTACTATCAAACAGCAGCGCAATTTGCACGGTGTCGCCTGCGGTGGCGGGTATCTGGGCACGGGTTTCCTGGGTCAGGTAGCCGTCTTTTCTGCCCACAACAGCGAAAGTGTCTCCCCGGCGAGCATCCATAACGTAACGCCCCTCTTCATCTGTCAAAACCACAGCGGAATCGTTTAGGTTCTCCTGCGAAACCACAAGTTGGGTTTTTGGGAGCGGTACTTCCGTTTTACGGTGCTGCGCGTCTTGTTTTCGCTCCAGCGTGGTCACCACTACCACTACCGGCTGGCGCAGCATTTTGAAGGCATAGATATCGTCCGTGCCGTTCTCAGCATCCCGGTTCGAAGAGAACAGCCCTTCGTCGCCTGCTTTGGTAAACATGATGCCATAGTCATTTTGTGGTGAGTTGATGGGTGCCCCCACATTCCGGACCTGTGTCCAGGCGGCATGCTGCCCTTCGGCTTCAAACACATCCAGGCCTCCAAAGCCTGCGTGTCCGTCAGAGGCAAAGTACAGCTTGCCGTTGGCATCCAGGTAAGGGAAGCTTTCGCGCCCGGCAGTATTTATGGCCGGGCCGGCATTTACAGGCTCTCCCCAGCTGCCATCAGCCTTGCGAACGGAATAGTAAATGTCTGTATCCCCCATGCCCCCTGGCATATCAGAGGCAAAATACAGTATCTGCCCATTTTTTGACAGGGCTGGGTGCCCAACCGAGTATGCATCCACATTATTGTAAATGAAGGGCTGGATATTGGTCCAGGCCGCTCCCTGTTTCTCTGCCGAGAATATCTCAAGCCGGTTAACGAACTCCTTTGCCTCCGGCTCCCGGGCCCAGCTGGTGGGGTCCGGATTCATCCTTTTGCGCAAAGGCACCATGTGGGTGCGCGTAAAGTATAGCGTGTTCCCCTCTTCGGCGGCTGAGGCGGTGGCATTGTGATAGTCTGAGTTGATCATCTCCTCCAGTGCTTTCGGGTTGCCCCAGTTGCCCTGTTCGTCCTGCTTTGCCGCAAATAATTGCAGGTAAGGCCTTCCCGTCCAGCCGTACACATCCGATTTTTTTATATCTGCCCCGGTTCCCCGGTCAGAGGTGAAAATGATCTCGTTGCCATGTTGCATCGGGCTGAAATCAGAGAAGCCCACGGCATTTATACTTTCAAGGGGCTTTACCTCGGCCACCAGGGGTTTTTGCTGCCAGCGTATGGCCCTGTCGCAGTCAGCTATCAGTTGCCTGGCCTGCGGGCCGTTGTCGGGCGTTTCGGTGGCCCACTGCGCGTATTGCTTTTTGGCCTCCTCGTATTTGCCATTGCCTCGCAGGGCCTCGGCGTAGAAGTATACGTTCTGCGGATCGCGCCCTGCCGTGTTCACAATCTGCTCATACCACTGCTCGGCCTGCTTGTTCTGGCGGGTGAGGCGGTAGGCATCGGCCATGCGCTGCAGGGTGTGCAGGTCGGGTTTGTTTTTCTGCACAGCCAGCTGGTAATTATCCAGGGCCAGGGCAAACGCATAGTTATCGAATTGCTTGTTGGCTTTACGCAGTTCCGATTGGGCCTGAGCCGCCGCGCCCAGGCCAAGCATGGCCGCCGTTACCAAGTATAAAAGTGTGCTTCTATAGTTCATCGCGTAAGGGGCTAAAGGTTAAAAATATTGCGGTGTGATGATCCTGGTATCTTTCTTCTTGAAGAAATAATACCCTACCGAGATTTCGTGCGTGTTAAAACCGCTCAGGCTATTCAGCATCTTGTCGTAAGCGTAGCCCAGGCGCAGCGATTTATGGATCTGCAACTCTGCAATCAAAGCGATGGCTGATCGCTTGTAGGCGTCTTCCATGTCTTGTTCACTGTTAAAAAGATTCATCGTGGTTCGGTACGAGCTTCCCAGCCACAGCCTGTCGGCTAAAAGCACAAAGGCGTTCAGGTCAACGTTGGCCGGGGCATGAAAATCCTCCTTTACCAACACGCTGGGCTTAAACTTCAGGAAGCTGCCCACATCAAACACATACCCTGAGGTAAAGTAATAATGGCGCTCCGGCCTGATCTGCTCCATATCCTTGAACTGAAGCAGATCTGAGGCAGAAAGTCCGGCATAAAAGCGCTCTGTGTGGTAATAGGCTCCCACCTTTACATCCGGCTTTATACTTGTATCCTTACCGGGCGGAATGGACGGGTCGTCTTCTATACCCAGTTCAACGCCATCCAGGGTGTGCTGCACCAGGCCGGGGGCCAGGCCAAAGCTCAGGGTACCGCGCTCGTTCACCTGTAGCTTCACCGCTATGTTGGCATAGGCCGACAACGAGGACTGCGCCCCTACTTGGTCGCGGACGATACCAAAGCCGACGCCCAGCTTGTTGTTGGCCGCGATGCCGTCAACGCTAAGTGACTGTGTGGTGGGTGCCCCCTCAATACCAGTCCACTGTGAACGATGGAAGGCATTGAGGTTGAGCACGTTCTTGCTACCCGTGTAAGCCGGGTTTATGTTCATGCTGTTAAAAATATACTGCGAGTACTGGGGGTTTTGCTGCGCCCTGACTCCAAAAGCGAGCAGCAGCAACAGGAGGGTATAAATTATTTTCATGGTAATGGGCTTTATCTGTTGATAAGAATATCTCTTAGCGGAAAATCGTAACGTACCCGGTAAATTCCTTTACAACACCATCGCACAGGGTTACTTTAACCACGTAGTAATAAGTGCCCTGTTCCAGTTTGTTGCCGTTCCAGTCGTTCTGATAGTTCGTTTTCTTGTACACTTCAGAGCCCCATCGGTTTACCACCACCACCTGGTTCTGCGGGTACTTTGTCAGGTTGTTTATCACCCAGGTGTCGTTTTTACCGTCGCCGTTCGGGCTAAAGGCCTTCGGGAACTCCAGTGCGCCGTCCAGCATCGAGGTGTCTATCGGCAGGCTGGATGCTGCGCTGGAGCAATTGCCGTTGTTAGCCACCACGCTTACCTCCCCAAAAGCATTCGGCTTGTCTGCCTTCACTGTGATCTCGGTTGTACCTTGCCCCGACACGATGGTGAAGCCGGCAGGTACCGTCCAGGTGTAGCCTGTGGCGCCTGTAACCGGAGCAGCGCTATACTTCAGGCCCGCACACAGGGAGCTCATATCGGTAATGCGGGTTACTGCTGCTGGGGCGGCGGTGATCTTCACGTTCAGGATGCTGGCCGTGCTGGTACCGCAGTCGTTGGCTGCTGTTACTTTCACCTCGCCGCCGGTGGCACCGGCATTGGCGGTAATGCTATAAGTGCCTTGTCCGCTCACGATGGTCCAACCGTCCGGCACGGTCCAGGTGTAGGTTTCCCCGCTGGTGAGCACGGTGATGCTGTAGACCAGGTTCTCACTGGCCGCGCAGGAAGCGTCTGGTCCGTCAATGGCTCCGGGTGCGTTTGGCGTGGTGAGGGGAGACACGGCTATACTTGCCGCTGCCCCTTTGCCGCAGGCGTTGGTGCCCGATACCGTGATGGCGCCTGCGCCGCTTCCGGCCACTACCTCGATGGTGTTGGAGCCTTGCCCGCTTCTGATCGTCCAGGTTTCCGGCACTGCCCAGGTATAGCCGGTGGCTCCGTCCAGGGCATCTACTCTGTAGGTCAGCACTGAGCCGATACAGCCATTGGAACTACCGGTTATGGTGAGGGGGGCCGGCGGCACATTGCTGATACTCAGGGCATACATAACTGCCGAACTGGAGCCACAGGCATTGTCGGCGGTTACCGAAATGTTGCCGGAAACTGTTCCGGCTGTTACCTTTATCGTTGTGGAGCCTTGGCCGCTTTCAATCGCCCAACCGGCCGGAACCGTCCAGGTGTAGCCTGTGGCCCCTGGCACAGCGGCAATGTTGTATGTTAAACCTGCGGTGTTGCCACAGGTGGCCGAAGGCCCGGAAATAGGGCCCGGTACAGCAGGAGGCGTGGTTGACGAAACTGCTTTGCTTATACCCGCACTGTCGCCGCATTTGTTCGTTGCTGCTACTGTTACAATGCCGGGCGTGTTGCCTACCGTTACGGTGATCGTTCCGGTACCCTGTCCGCCTGTAATGGTCCAGCCTGCCGGCACGGTCCAGGTATAGCCTTCAGCTCCGGCCGCACTGCCCGTAGTATAAGTTAAGGAGGTGCCCACACAACCGCTTGCCGGACCAGTGATAGCTAGCGGCGCCTGCGGTGGGGTGCTTACCGTAAGCGGCATTTCAGCTGGTGCACTGCTGCCACACTCGTTCACGGCAATCACGGTAACAGAGCCACCCGCCGTGCCCGCCTTCACCGTGATGCCGGTTGTACCCTGCCCGCTCACGATAGTCCAGCCGGCCGGAACCGTCCAGGTATACCTGTCTGCGCCGTCCACTGGGTTTACGGTATAGGTAAAGCCATCTTTGCCCGCACAGGCGTCTGCTGTTCCGGCTATCGCCCCCGGACTTGCTGGTTTCTCGTTTACTGCTACGCCTAATGCTGTACCTGTGCTGGCACCGCATGCGTTCTCTGCCACTACGGTAACATTCCCGGAACTGGCGCCTGCCCGAACCACAATGCTTGCCGTACCCTGCCCACTCACAATGGCCCAGCCAGCCGGAGCTGCCCAGGTATAGCCTGTGGCACCAGTTACGCCGGGCACCGTGTACGTAGCCTCATCGCCAGCGCAGAGTTTAACGTCGCCTGCTATACTTGCCGGGGCAACAGGAGGTGGGGTTATGCCGATCGCTATACTTGTTGCCGCACTTGTAAAGCATGCGTTACTGGTGCTTACGGTTAAAGTACCACCGTTTGCGCCTATGCTTACCACCACGCTTCTTCCATCCTGCCCGCTCACGATCTCCACATCGCCAGCAGCAGTCCAGGTATAGGCAGCGCCAGCAGGCCCCTCAGCCGTGTAAGTATGGCCGGTGGTATTGGCGCATACACTTGCCTCTCCAGCTATAGTTGGTGCAGCTGGCCTGGATGTGACTAAAACTTCTTTTTCAATGGTATAAGTTTTGCCGCACAGGTCTGTTACCGTAGCCTTCACCGTTCCGGATGCCGTGCCGATGTTTACAGTAATGGTGTTTCCTGTACGGGATACTTCGGTCAGGCCGCCTGTTACCTCAAAGGCATAGGTGGCGCCAAACACTTCGGACACGGTATAGGTTATGTTTTCGGCTTCGGCGCACGGTGAGGCATTGCCTGTCAGGCTAAGTGTGGGAGTGGCACAGGTGGGGTCAACTACTACGATATCTGTATTATCGCCGGGCACCGGGTCGGGGGTA
This sequence comes from Pontibacter sp. GD13, assembly GCF_058216355.1. Classification (NCBI taxonomy): domain Bacteria; kingdom Pseudomonadati; phylum Bacteroidota; class Cytophagia; order Cytophagales; family Hymenobacteraceae; genus Pontibacter; species Pontibacter sp. GD13. The sequence continues at coordinate 257,719 of NZ_JBYZMQ010000003.1, read as the reverse complement.
GCGCTTCCTACCCCTGCGGTGTTCTCAATCTCGCCTGCCGCTATTATTCTGGCTTGTATGGTCAGCGTGGCTGTCTCGCCGTTCCCCAGGGTGCCAACGGTAAATGAGCCTGTAGCCGGATCGTAGCTGCCTTGGCTTACCGAAAAGCTGAGCAGTTCCAGCTTGCCTGACAACACCTCGTTCACAACGACATCCGTTGCTGCGTAAGGCCCTTTGTTCATTACCACAATGGTGTAAGTGATGGCATCGCCTACCACATAAGGCCCGGGACCAGCCATTTTAGTGAGGCTCACATCCGCTGACTCCACGGGCACATCCACAGGGTCTTCGCCGTCGTTGTTGCCGGGCTTTGGATCGGGGTTGCTGCCGCCAACGGATATTTTGTTCACGATTTCGCCTGCAGCGATGATCCTGAAGGTAAGTTTTAACTCTGCTGTCTCGTTTAGCTGCATCTCCCCGATCTTCCACTCCTGCGTAATGGGGTCGTAGGTGCCGCGGCTGGCGCTCTCTACCCGGACAAATTCGAGTTCAGGTGGAATTAGCTCGTGCACGACCACATTGTATGCCGTGCTGGGGCCGGCGTTGTTGGCCGTGATGGTGTAGGTAAGCTCATCGCCGATCAGGTAATTGCCCGCGGCGGCGGCTTTTGTCACATTCAGGTCGGCCAGTACTACGCTAGGCAAAAAAACGTTGTTCGTATTCAGGCTTACACCGCCTGCCAAAGCAATGGCCCTGCCGATCAGGTTTACACCCGGCTGCAGCGTAATGTCGCCCAAAGAGATGATGTTTCCCTGAAAGCTCGTGGAGTTGCCAAGGTTCACTTTCCCTTTCACGATCCAGAAAATATTCTGAGGCTGCGCCCCGTTCTGCAGCAATAAGCCCGTACCCAGGGCGGGCGGCGCAATGGAGGGTGTGGTCAGGTCGCCATCGATAATAAAAACAAACTGGGCGTTTACATCCCCGCCGGCATCCAGCACAATTATGCCATCCAGATCTACGGACCCACTGTTCCTGTAAACCCCCGGCGAACTTCCGTTTGCCACCAGTCCGGGGCCTGTAAAAGCAGGGCCCGCCTGGCCGCTGTAGTAGTCGTACACCGCGCGGGCGTCCTGCAACGCCTCCAGCGCGATAGACGAACCGATGTATTTGGTGCCGCGCACCAACAGCTGCCCGTTGTCGGTGTAAATGCCCAGTGGAGGCACGCCTAAGTCGCCGCTGACGCCGGTGTTTCCGGTGTTGCTTACGTAGCTGAACCCTAAAACAGCAAACATGGTGGACTTGCCAAGGCTTGGTGCCGATTGCGCTATACTTAGGGTGGTGGCAAGCAGGCAAAGGATGGATAGGAGTAAATATTTTTTCATATACTTTAAGCAAAGAAAAATAAGGGCGTGTTTTAATATCTAAAGATTCAAGTATAGATATAGAACATTTTGCTTTACTTAATTTCCACCTACAAGTTGTTTGTAATTGAAAACTTTATATTAAAATAAGTATATTATGTTAAAGATGTTTTAAAAGTTACATTTACTACAATTACCTAATATTCAGGCACATGTTGTTCATTAATGAATAAAGATACAATTCTTTGCACGCTTGTAATCAGGGCCAGAAACACGGCACCTTGTACCTGCTGCAAATGAACCCGCATAAGCCTCTTATTTTGCATTCCCCCATGATTTAATAAAGACAATCGCCCACAAAATACCCTTAGCAATAAGTGCAATTAAACAGAAAAGCCCTGCTACTAAGGTAAGTAACAGGGCTTCTTGATACAAAAAGTGCAAATCTTTACACGTGCACGTGCCGTTCTGCGTGGTACGATGACCGGACCAGCGGCCCGGACTCTACGTATTTCAGGCCTCTCTTCAGGCCCTCTTCCCGGTAATGGTCAAACAGATCAGGGTGGATAAACTCGGCTACTTCGATATGCAGCTTTGTGGGCTGCAGGTACTGCCCCAGGGTCAGGATGTCGCATCCGTTGGCCGCCAGGTCATCCAGGGCCTGGTATACCTGCTCGCGCGTTTCGCCCAGGCCCAGCATGATACCTGTTTTGGTACGCTTGCCATATTCCTTGGTGCGCCGGATCTGCTCCAGACTACGCTCATACTTGGCTTGCGGGCGCACACGGCGGTAAAGCTCTTTCACCGTTTCCATGTTATGCGACACCACTTCCTGGCCCGGCGAGATCATGGTGATCAGTGCTTCCCAGGTGCCTTTCACATCCGGGATCAGGGTTTCTATGGTGGTGGCCGGCGACATGAGCTTTACCTGCTTCACGGTATCATGCCAAATGGCAGCGCCACGGTCTTTTAGCTCATCGCGGTTAACAGAGGTAATAACAGCGTGCTTTACGCCCATCAATTGTATGGCTTCGGCTACGCGGCGCGGCTCGTCCTCGTCGAACTCGTTCGGGCGGCCCGTGGCCACTGCGCAGAAGGAGCAGCTGCGGGTACACACATTGCCTAGTATCATAAACGTAGCCGTACCAGCCCCCCAGCACTCGCCCATGTTGGGGCAGTTGCCGCTCTCGCAAATAGTGTGCAGCTTATACTCCTCTACTATGCTTCTTACTTTTGCGTACTCTTTGCCCACAGGCAACTTTACCCGAAGCCAGTTCGGTTTGCGGGGCTTGCCCAAAGCGTTCAGCCCCTCAGGTATCGCGTTAGGTTGAATAACCGGAAGTGTGATCAAATCGTCCATGGTGCAAAGATAGGATTTATGCGGTAAGAGTTCAGCCATCGGCTAAGATTTGTGCCTTAACCCTATGTGTAAACGGGTGGGCACGCTGCCTTAACAAAGCACCGCAAAGATTTGTTCGGGAGGGGGATTATTTACGGCGCCCGTAGTACAGGTTCAGGTAGACGGAGGTAAAAAGCTGTTCGTTCTCGGCCTGCGGGATGATGACGAGCTCCTTCGGGAACACTTCCACCACAAAGCCTACCTCGATACCGGCAATGCTTTCGCGGTAGCGGCCATACTCAAAGCTTAAGCCGCCTTTTACATGCACGCCCACGTTTACGTTAGCCTCTCCAAGGCCTTGCAAAAAGAAAACGCTTCCTTGTATGTTTTCCAGGTTGCGGTGTTTCTGAGGGTCATACTGCTCTGTGCGCACATCCGTGCCGCCTACGCCGCCGCCATAGTTGTACCGGATGTAATAAGGCACCAGCAAACCCAGCGACGGGCCAACGGCACCCACGGCGTTCACCTGCACACCCGACTCAGCGGCTTTTCGGAAAAGCACGACCTCGCGGCCATAGCGCGGGCGAACGACAAACAGGTAATTCTGTTTGCCTGCCACAAAAAAATCGCCTGTTTCATTACTGTAGAGACGGTTTTCTTTTGGATGCTTAACCTCCACGAGCTCTAGTTCGCCAAACTGGTAATTGTTCTGGGATTTTAAATAGGAAGAGCGCACAAACACGCCCCCGATCAGTCCCCCGTTAGAATTAAAGTTAATCCCGTAACTCAGTTCATTCTGGAAACTCTCCTCCTCCTCGTATTGAGCGAAGGCAGGCAAGGCCATTCCGAAAGTTAGAACCAGTGCAAGTGCGAGGTATCTGATCACCCTTTATTTTTTTATAGTTGTTATTAAAAGTAATTAAATTTACGTTGTATTCAAAACTATAGTTAAGGCCCTATGATAACCGTTAAAAGCTCCTATAAAGGCGACCTGCGTACCGCTGCTGTGCACGTGGCCTCCAACAACACCATTATCACCGATGCGCCGGTGGACAACAACGGAAAAGGCGAGGCTTTTTCTCCTACCGACCTGGTTTGTGCCGCTTTAGGCAGCTGCATGATGACCATTATGGGCATTGTAGCCAACCGCAGCAACATCGATATAGCAGGCATGGAGATCGAAACCATCAAGGTGATGGCCGCTGAGCCACGCCGTATTTCCGAGATCATTCTTAATTTCAGAATGCCTGCCAAAGCCTACAGTGCCAAGGAGAAAGCAATGCTGGAGAACGCTGCCCGCACCTGCCCTGTCGCCTTAAGCTTGCACCCGGACATAAAGCAAACGATCGCATTTCTGTATGAAGTATAACTTGTGGCGGCCTCGCAGTAACTAAACCTGCTAGGCCGTTACCTGCTTTTTAATGGCATCCACACTTATCCCCAGATGGGAGGCATCGTAGGTACACATGCCATCCTGCACCAGCAACAGCTGCGGCGACTGGTGGGTTACGTGCAGCACCTCTGCCACTTCTCTCGAAACAGGCCGGTAGCTGATCAGGTCCAGGAAGTAGGGCTTTACATGGTCCAGGCCCGCGTTATCCCATTGCCGCTCCAGGCGACTTTTGGCCGTGGAGCTAATGGAACAGGCGGTGCTATGCTTAAAAATCACGATCGGAGTATTTTTAGACTCCGCTATTACCTCATCGATCTGCTCAGTGCTTGTCAGGGGGTGCCAATTCATATTGTTATGCTTATTAGTCTAGTTATCAGATTTTTTTTGCCGCTTCTTCTCCTTCTTTTTCCAGAATAAGAAACGGTGTTTCTTTTCTGGTGCGGAGCCGGCACTGTAATGGTACTTCTCGCTTTTTATCCTGCTTCGGCCCGGTTCGCCTATCTTAAAATTATAAGCGCTCACATCGAGGTGCGTTGCTTTGTATGTGGCCTCTACGGTGTCAGCCTGTTTAACAAACTTCCTGCGCAGGTGTTTATGCTCTCCTTTTTTCTGGTAGCTTATCTGTGCAAGAGCAGGCGAAACCGCCATAAAGAGCAGGGCCGCCAACAACGCCAAATTCTTGCTGCACCTATGTATAAAAGCGTATAACATCCCAAACAAGCTTATGCCTGCTTAGTTATACTGATTTTTAAAAGGCTTGTTCGGCTACCAGAATTTAAGGCGGCTCTTCTTTTTAACACGTCCGTTTTTATCGAGTGCCACAGTGGTTGTCTGCAGGGCCTGGCCGTTCTTCCCTTTTACCTCCACGGGTTTCCCGCTGCTGCCGATCTTAGGGCAGCGTATAACGCCCTTGTGCTGGCAACTGCCGGTTACCCCAAAAAACAAGGCCATGAGCGGTAATAGAAAAAGGCTTCGTCTAAATTTCATATCACCGTTCACGTGCGCGGAGTTTTGTTATCAATAAGACAGCATCAGGTCTACTTTGTCGCGAAGCCGCTGCCTTGGCAGAAAGTCCTGCTCCAATGGCGGCGCAAACGGCACGGCTGTGTCCAGGCTGGCCACGCGTGCCACCGGGGCATCCAGCAGCTCAAAGCAATGCTCGCTTATCCAGGCGGCAATCTCTCCGCCAATGCCACCGGTCAGGGTGTCTTCGTGCAGGATGATCACCCGGCCCGTTTTTTCAACGGCTGCGCGCACGGCTTCTTTATCCCAGGGCAGCAGCGAGCGCAGGTCCAGGATCTCCAGGCTAGCATCGGTTAGCTCCTGCTGCAGTTGCTTTGCCCAGTGTACCCCCATGCCATACGTAATGATGGTCAGGTCTGTTCCCTCGGTCACGGTCCTGGCCTTGCCTATCTCTATAGTATAATAATCGTCCGGTACCTCCTGAGAAATGGAACGGTAAAGCATTTTGTGCTCAAAGTACATCACCGGGTTCGGATCCTCGATGGCGGCGTTCAGTAAGCCTTTAGCATCGTAAGGCGAGGAGGGATAAACCACTTTCAGGCCCGGCGTATGGAAAAACCAGGCTTCGTTGCTCTGCGAGTGGAAAGGTCCCGCCGCCGATCCTGCGCCGGTCGGCATGCGCACCACCACATCGGCTTGCTGCCCCCAGCGGTAGTGGCTCTTGGCCAGGTTATTCACAATCTGGCTGAAGCCTGCGCTTACGAAGTCGGCAAACTGCATCTCCACCATACTTTTCTGCCCTCGTACCGATAGTCCCAGGCCCACACCCAGTATGGCTGACTCGCACAAGGGCGTGTTGCGGACGCGCTTTTTACCGAACTTATCCACAAAGCCCTCCGTCACTTTAAACACACCGCCATAGTCGGCTATGTCCTGGCCCATCAGCACCAGTTCCGGGTAACGCTCCATGCTTTGGCGAAGCCCATCCGAGATGGCATCCACAAAGCGCTTTTCGGTTTTAGAGTCCGACGCGGGCCTGATCACCTCCTGGTTGAACGGGCGGTACATGTCCTCTATCTCCTGCGCACGGTTTACCTCCGGCATGGGTGTTTCGAAGGCTGTGTTCAGCCCTTCCTCGATCTCTGCCTTCAGTTCCGCTTTTATACCTTCCATGGTCTTCTGTGTCAGCACCAGCCCTTCCAGCAGGTACTTCTCAAAGTTCTCCACAGGGTCTTTCTTGGCCCATTTCTCAAACAGCTCCTGCGGCACATACTTCGTTCCGCTGGCCTCTTCGTGGCCACGCATCCGGAACGTGATCGCCTCTATCAGCATGGGCCTTGGGTTCTTGCGCATGCTGATGGCCGCCTGCCGTACCGTGTCGTACACTTCCAGGATGTTGTTGCCGTCTACCTGCAGGGCATCGATGCCATAGGCTGGGCCTTTATCGATAAACTGGTTAAACTTGAACTGCTCGCTGCTTGGCGTGGAAAGGCCATAGCCGTTATTCTCGATCATGAAAATAACCGGGAGGCCCCACACGGCCGCCACGTTCAGGGCCTCATGGAAATCGCCTTCGCTGGCACCGCCGTCACCGCTGAACACCAGCGTTACCCTCTCCTTGTTTTCCAGCAGGTCGGCCAGTGCAATGCCGTCGGCAACAGCCAGCTGCGGCCCCAGGTGCGAGATCATGCCGACAATGTGGTGCTCGTTGCTGCCAAAGTGAAAAGAGCGGTCCCTGCCTTTGGTAAAGCCCGTTGTCTTGCCCTGAAACTGGGCGAAGAGCCTGTCGAGGGGCACGTTCCGGCTGGTGAAAACACCCAGGTTCCGGTGCAGCGGCAAAATATACTCGTCCTGATCGAGCGCCAGGGCCGAGCCGACTGAGATGGCCTCCTGGCCGATACCGGAGAACCACTTGCTTACCTTACCCTGTCGCAGGAGCACCAGCATGCGCTCCTCGATCATGCGTGGCTTCAATATAGCCCTGTATAAGGCTAACAGTTCGTCGTCGGTATACTCTTTGCGGTTATAGTTCATCTTAAAAAAGGAAAACCTCGTTATGGATGGGCAAGTTAATATATTAAGCGTAGCCCTGAAAATACGCAGCTAATTTATACTTTTGTCTGATCTTTTGATGAAAGACTTTTAGACAAAAGACAGAGGACTGCTATAACCCCTGTCATCAGGCTATAGTATATCCTAAAGTCCTTTGCCTGCTTTCTTATGCCTTTGAAAAAATATGATACAGTTTAAAGAATTTACCCTCGACAACGGTTTGCGCGTGATCGTGCACGAAGATCATACTTCCCCGATGGCCGTACTGAACGTGCTCTACGACGTAGGTTCCCGCGACGAGGACGAGGCCCACACCGGCTTTGCACACCTGTTCGAGCACCTGATGTTCAGCGGGTCTATCAACATCCACAGCTACGACGAGCCCTTGCAGCGCGTAGGTGGCGAGAACAACGCCTTTACCAGTCCCGACATCACCAACTATTACCTTTCTGTGCCCGCACAGAACATAGAAACAGGCTTCTGGCTGGAGTCGGATAGAATGATGGAGCTGCTTTTTAACGAGAACGGCCTGGAGGTGCAGCGAAAGGTAGTGGTGGAGGAGTTTAAGCAGAATTACCTGAACCAGCCTTACGGGGATGTGTGGCTGAAGCTGCGCCCTTTGGCTTACCAGGAGCACCCGTACAGATGGGCCACCATCGGCAAGGAGATCGCCCACATCGAGGACGCCACCATGGATGAGGTGAAGGCCTTTTTCAGGAAACACTACTCCCCGAGCAACGCCATACTGGTAGTGGCTGGCAACGTAACGTTTGACCACGCCAAAGAACTGACGGAAAAGTGGTTCGGGCCCATACCCGCCGGAGAGAAGTACACGCGCCAGATACCCGCAGAGCCCAGGCAAACGGTACCGCGCGTTCTGGAAACCAGCGCCGATGTGCCGCTTAGTGCCATTTACAAAGCCTACCACATGCCCGGCAGAACCGAGGAGGCGTATTATGCAGCCGACCTGGTGAGCGATATACTGGGTAGGGGCAAATCAAGCAGGCTATACGACAAACTGGTAAAGGAGCAGAAGCTGTTCAACTCGATCACAGCTTCCGTGTCGGGCTCTATAGAACCCGGCCTGCTGATGATACAGGGCAAACTGAACGAGGGCGTGGACCTGCAGGAAGCCAACGCTGCCATCGAGGCTATTAACCAGGAGCTGATGGATAACCTGGTGGGGGAGCATGAGCTGAACAAGGTAAAAAACCAGGCAGAGACCTCGATCGTGTTTTCAGAGATTGAGCTGCTTAACCGCGCCATGAACCTGGCCTACGGCAAACTGCTGGGCGATGCCAATTTTGTGAACACCGAAGGAGAGAAACTGCAAGCTGTTACCCCCGCAGATATTCAGCGCAGTGCCCAACAGGTGCTGGACCCCAACAACTGCAGCACCCTGCTTTACAAAGCCGAGAAGAAAGCAGCCGCCGTAGAAGCGTAAATTCTTTTGATCTCTACTTTAACCTATACTTGAAAAAGCGGCCCTCCAGCCGCTTTTTCGGTTTCAGGCACCCCGCGTGCCTCAGGCAAAAGCGCTATAGGTTACTTTACTTAGGGCCATTGATGCGTTCAAACCTGACCCTAACCACCAATTTTCCAGTAGCGCCAGGTTGCAGTTCACTTTGTTTATACAAGGCTGGGAATTGATTCGGGTAAGGCTAAACTATGCCCTTGCATGCTACCGCGTAATAATAGAACTGAACTTTTAACGCGTAACATTTGTATATACAAACAAGGTGCATATATTTGCACGCCTTAATACGGACGCATGCGCATAGAAGACGAAATACATCAGGTAGAATTTAAAGACGATTACCGTCGCCTGCTGACAAACCTGTTGTTTACCAACAACTGGGTGAATCAGCAACTGATGCCGTTCTTCAAAAAACTTGGCCTTACCCTGCAGCAGCATAACGTGCTAAGCATCATCCGTGGTCAGTATCCTGAGCCTGTGTGCTTCGGCGACATCCAGAACCGCATGGTAGACCGCAACTCCAACGTCACGCGCCTGATCGACAAATTGATCGAGAAAGGCTTCGTCACCCGCGACATTTGCGCCGCTAACAGGCGAATGATCGAGGTGCGCATCACGGAAAAGGGCATGCAGAAACTACAACAGGTAGACGCCAGTTTCCCGGGCCTTTTCGCCAGTTTCCATAACCTTTCGAGCCAGGAGGCTGTTTTGGTTAGTAACCTGCTGGATAAACTCAGGGGATAACTATTTTTTTAACATAATATTTGTATAAACAAATAATGTATAGACTTTAATTATGAAAGATATAACCATAAAAGGAGCCAAAATTCCCGCCCTTGGCTTCGGCACGTTTCAGCTTGAGAATGAGACGGCTTATGAAATGACAAAGGCTGCCCTGAGCGAAGGCTACCGCCACATAGACACGGCACAGATCTACGGAAACGAAGAAGGCGTGGGCCGTGCCATTCAGGAAGCAGGCCCCGCCAGAGAGGAGGTTTTCCTGACCACCAAGGTATTTCGGGAAAGCCTGTACAAGAAGAACTTCCTGCCGTCGGTGGAGGAGAGCCTTAAAAAACTAAAAACCGACCAGGTGGACCTCCTGCTGATCCATTGGCCCAACGCGAACGTGCCTGTGGAAGAGTACATGCAGGAACTGATGAAAGCCCAGGAAAAAGGCTACACCAGGCATATCGGCGTTAGCAACCACCCCACGCAGCTACTGGACAAAGTGTTGGCAACGGGCGCCGATATCATCACAAACCAGGTAGAGTATCATCCGCTCATCAACCAAACCAAGCTGTACAATTACCTGCTGGAGCATAACCTCACCCTTACTGCCTATAGCCCTATTGCGCAGGGCCAGGTAGTGGGCAACGAAACCCTGAAAAACATCGGCGATAAGTATGGCAAAAACGAGGTGCAGGTAACACTGCGCTGGATGATGCAGCAGGAAAGCGTACTGGCCATCCCGAGAACATCCAAATTAAGCCACCTGAAATCTAACATCAGCATTTTCGACTTTGAGCTGACGCTGGAGGAGATGCAGCAGATTGATGAGCTTAAAAAAGCGAACACCCGCGTGGTGAACCCGCCTTTCGCCCCGCAATGGGATTGAATTTAACTTTTAAACACTGAAATAATAATTAATTGAACAGGGTGGAAGGCCGCCTGGTACTATTTACAGCCGCCGGCCTTTACGCTTACATCTATAACTGATATAACTGAATAAAATGACACAAGCACTTTTAAAACCCATAGCACTACACGATTTAGAACTGGATAACCGGGTGATCATGGCCCCCATGACACGCAGCCGCGCCGCCAACGAGGGCAATGTGCCCACCGACCTGATGGCCACTTATTACAGACAGCGCGCAGGCGCCGGGCTGATCATCTCGGAAGGCTCGCAGGTATCGCAGCAGGCGGTAGGGTACATTAATACGCCCGGCATTTATACGCAGGAGCAGGTAGAGGGCTGGAAGAAGATCACGAAGGCCGTGCACGCCGAAGGCGGTAAGATTTTTCTGCAGCTATGGCACGTAGGCCGCATGTCGCACCCTGATTTCCACGACGGCGCACTACCCGTGGCCCCTTCGGCCATCAACCCGAACGAGAAATCGTTTACCAAAGAGGGGTTTAAGGATACGGTGACGCCACGCGCCCTTACCTTGGATGAGATCAAGCAGACGGTGCAGGACTTTAAGAACGCGGCTCAGAACGCCATAGCGGCTGATTTTGACGGAGTGGAAATACACGCGTCCAACGGCTACCTGTTGCACCAGTTTTTTGCCTCTACCTCCAACACACGCACCGATGCCTATGGCGGCTCGATAGAGAACCGTGCCCGCATACTTTTTGAGATACTCGATGCCATAAAGGAAGTAGTGCCGACAGAGAAAGTAGGTGTACGCCTGAACCCAAGCTTGCACGGCGTGTTCGGCATGACCCTGAATGAGGATACCATTCCGACGTTCGATTACATCGTGGAAAACCTGAACAAGTATAACCTGGCCTACCTGCACCTGTCAGAGCCTTTTACCGATGTCAGCGACCTGCCGCATGCCGAGCCACACATTGCCAAGCACTACCGCCCGCTTTATAAAGGCAACCTGATCATTAATGCCGGCTTTACACAGGAAAAAGGTAACAAGGTAATAGCCGAAGGTGATGCCGACATGGTGGCTTTCGGCGTGCCGTTTATCGCCAACCCTGACCTGCCGGAGCGTTTCGAGCAGAATGCAGCGCTGCAGCAACCAGACAAAGACACCTTTTACACGCCTGGCGCCAAAGGCTATGTCGATTATCCTTCCCTGGCAGAGGTGGAGGCCTAAGCCACCAACTCTTTTATATAAACAAAGCCAAAGCCAGTTGCCTACGGGTAGCTGGCTTTGGCTTTATAGGTACTTCTCAGCTGCCCATAAAGCATAAAACGGCAAAAAAGGCGGCGGCTGCTAACACACAATCGTAATTTTAAATTAGATTTACTTTTTATACCCTCCGCCCGCAAGCGGTGAAAAGGCTTTTACTTAAGCGCGCTTACATGAAACTTAAAATAAGAACCGGCTTCGGCTACGATGTGCACCAGTTGCAGGAAGGACTCGATTTTTGGTTGGGCGGCATCAAGATCCCGCACACACACGGGGCCCTGGGCCACTCCGATGCCGATGTCTTGATCCATGTTATCTGCGATGCCCTGCTCGGCGCGGCCAACATGCGCGACATTGGCTTCCACTTCTCCGACAAAGACCCACAGTACAAGGGCATCGACAGCAAGATACTGCTGAAAGAAGTGGTGCATCTTTTATCCCGGGAAGGCTATGAGATCGGCAACATCGACACGACGGTTTGCCTGCAGGAGCCCAAGGTAAACCCACATATCCCGGCCATGAAAGCCTGCCTGGCAGAAGTGATGGGAATTCCGGCGCACGATCTCTCCATTAAGGCAACCACCACTGAACACCTGGGCTTTGTGGGGAAAAAAGAAGGCGTGGCCGCTTTTGCAACTGTTCTTATCGTAAAGCAGTAAAATAGGGCCTTAACAGCCCGTAAAGCCCGTCACCTCATTTGCCATAATCTGATTCACTCTAATCTTTAAATCTAAATTTTAACTTACCTGCTCCAATTATGAGACATAATGTCTACGCTTACCTGCTGCTGGCTTCCCTCGGATTCGGCTGCTCCAAAACACCTTCCGTTAGCAAAGAACCAGTAACCGACGCTACGAAGCTGCGCGAAGCTGCACCCAAGTATGCGGCGACCGTAACAGCCGCCGACCTTTCCAAGCACCTGCACATACTGGCCTCGGATGAGTACGAAGGTCGTAACACCGGTGAGAAAGGTCAGAAAATGGCAGCTGCCTACATTTCGCGTGAGTTCCGTGAGGATGGCCTGATGGGCCCGGTGAAGGGCAACGCCACCAACCCCTACTACCAAACCTTCGACCTGGAGAAAAGCCAGTGGGGTGACGGGTACATGACCATCGGGTCAGAAAAATTCCTGATGATGCAGGATTTCTTTGTGCTGGGCAGCAGCTCGCCTTTCCAGACAGAGCAAGCCGCAGACCTTGTTTTTGCTGGATATGGCATCGATGATGAGAAATACTCCGATTATAACACCTTGGATGTAAAAAACAAAGTAGTGGTGGTGTTGGCAGGGGAGCCTAAAGGGCCCAATGGCAACTACCTGATCAGCGGCACCGAAAAAGCCTCGGACTGGGGGAATGACTACCGCTCTAAGCGGAATGCCGCCACCAAGCGCGGCGCTAAGGCAGTCCTGATCGTGACAGGCACCAGCCAGGATGAGTTCAACAGCCTCACCCAACGCTATAAAGCGTATGCCACACGTCCTTCTATCGGCATAAAAAGCAGTGGCGAACCAACCGCTACCCCTGTTTTCATCTCGCCGGTGGCCGGCGCCGCCCTCTTAGGCACCACCACCGATAAGCTGTTCGACTATGGCAACATGGTGGCAAAAGCAGGTAAGCCTGTGGCAGCAACTTTCAAGGCAGCCAAAGATGTCAGGATCAAAACAGAGCGTAAGTCAGACCCGCTCCCGACGGAGAATGTGCTGGGCTTTATAGAAGGCTCTGATAAGAAGGATGAAGTGGTAGTGGTATCGGCTCATTATGACCACGTTGGCATGGACACCACGCGCCAGGGCGACCAGATTTACAACGGCGCCAACGATGACGGCTCCGGCACGGTAGCGGTTATTGAACTGGCAGAGGCATTTGCCCAGGCAAAAAAGGATGGTTTCGGGCCGCGCCGCAGCATGCTGTTCCTAACGGTTACAGGCGAGGAGAAGGGTTTGCTGGGATCAGAGTACTACTCTGAAAACCCTGTTTTCCCGCTAGAGAACACCGTGGCAGACATCAACATCGACATGATCGGGCGCATGGACACTGACCATGAGAAAACCAACGACAGCAATTATATCTATGTGATAGGGGCGGACAAGCTTTCTTCGGAACTGCACCAGATAAACGAGGAGATGAACCAGAAGTACGTGAACCTGAAGCTGGATTATACTTACAACGACGAGAACGATCCGAACCGCTTTTACTACCGCTCTGATCATTATAACTTCGCCAAACATGGCATTCCGATCGTGTTTTACTTCAACGGTGTGCATGCAGACTACCACCAGCCCTCCGACGAAGTAGACAAGATCCTTTTTGACAGTGCTGAGAAAGTAGCGCGTCTGGCCTTCTACGTAGCCTGGGAAGTGGCAAACCGCGACAACCGCATTGTAGTGGACAGCCACAAGAAGTAAGCACGTTGCATGTTTAGGGTTGCGTTTAGGAGCCGGGAAGACAAGCCCGAGGCACGCTGCCCCTGAATTTACCGGAAGTTAACAATAGCGGTTAAGCAAAGCCCTGAACTTCCGCAAATTTAACTCGCCCCTTTCGGCGCCTAAATTTAACTCATCAGGTAACTCTTATGCAGTTTCCAGAAAAACACCCTAACTTTAAGGGTGTTTTTCTTTTTTGCCGCACCCCCAGATGTAGCTTTTACCCAGAAAAACCGTAAGGGAGACAGTATGAGTAAACTGAAACAGTTTCTGCTGGACGCAGAGACCAAAGCATTTGACCAAAGCCACCGTGCCACCATCAAGTTCAACATCGGCAAGTATAATGCCGCTGTGCAGCGTGGCCTCACCCAATACTCCGATCATGAACTGGCCCGCGAGCGCGGCTCCTTTATAAAGACAAACACCATCAACAACCTGGATAAGTACCTGATGGAGTTTGAGGCTAATTTTACAGCGCGTGGCGGAAAGGTGATCTGGGCACGCGATGCCAAAGAAGCCCTGAAAGAAATTGGGGAGATCATGAAGCGCAAACGTGCCCGCTCGGTTGTCAAGTCTAAATCGATGAGCACCGAGGAGATACACCTGAACGACTACCTGGAGAAGAACGGCATCGAGACCGTAGAAACTGACCTGGGCGAGTACATTGTGCAGCTGGCCGAGCAACGCCCGTATCACATCGTTACCCCGGCCATGCACATGTCTAAAAAAGACATAGCCGACTTGTTTGTGCGGAAACTGGGCATTGCCCCCACTGATAACGCCGAAGAACTGGTAGGCATTGCCCGCAAGCTGCTGCGCGATAAGTACACCGCCGCCGAGGTGGGTATAACAGGGGGCAACTTCCTGATAGCCGACATTGGCGGGATAGCCGTTACAGAAAACGAGGGAAACGCGAGGCTCTCCACCACCTTCCCCAAAACACACATCGCTATTGTCGGCATCGAGAAGATGATCCCGTCTGTTATGGACCTGGACCTGTTCTGGCCCTTGCTGAGCACCAGCGGAACCGGCCAGAACGTGACTGTTTACAACACCATCATGACGGGGCCGCGGCAGCCTAAAGAGCACGACGGGCCGGATGAGATGTATGTGATCTTGCTCGACAACGGCCGCACCGACTTGCTGGCGCTGCCCGAAAAACGCGAGGCGCTGAACTGTATCCGTTGCGGCGCCTGCTTAAACGTGTGCCCCGTGTACAAAAACATCGGGGGCCATACCTACGAGAGCACGTACAGCGGGCCGATTGGCTCGGTAATCACGCCTCACCTTAGTGGCATGGCCGAGAACAAGCACCTGAGCTTTGCCAGTTCCCTTTGTGGTGCCTGTACCTCTGTTTGCCCTGTTAAGATCAATATCCACAACCTGTTGCTGCTTAACCGCAAGCAAAGTGTGGAGCAAGGCCTGGCAGAGGGCAGCGAAACAACCGCTTTTAAGTTTTGGGTGAAGGCCATGAAAAGCCGCAGGTTATTGAACCTGGCACCTGCCGGCATCAAGAACTTTGTGCTAAAGCAGGTGTTAAAAGATACCTGGAGCAAACGCCGCGAGCCGCTCCACGTTCCCAAGAAATCCTTTAACCAGCTCTGGAAGGAGCAACGAGCTTAAGCAAAAAGGCCTGTATCTTAGCGATACAGGCCTTTTTTTATTCTTAACAGCCCTAAAGCCAACTACCTCAACTTCTCAAGCGCTTCCTGTAGCCGCCCTAAGGAGGCTTTGATAGCATCCAGCGATGCGCCACCCACCGATAGCCTGAACCAGTTCAGGTCGCGGCTAGAGCCGAAAGCGGAGAAAGGCACCACGGCCAGCTTTGCCGCATGCAGCACATAAAAGGTAACGTCCTGGCTGGTTTGCAGCACGGTGCCCTCCGGGGTGGTTTTACCCGCCAGGTCGATCTTGGCCGACAGATAAATGGCTCCCATGGGCTCAATGGCATCCACGGCAAAGCCAGCTGCCTTTAACTCCTGAAAGCCCTGGTACAGCACCTCGAGGCTCTCCTGAATTTTGGGTTTGAAGGCATCCATAAAAGCGTCTACCTGGTTGGGCTGTTGCAGAAAACCAGCCATGGCCATCTGCTCGGCCTTCGGGGCCCAGGCACCCACATGGCCCAGTATCGATTTCATTTTATCCATTACCAGAGTAGGTCCAAAGGCATACCCTACCCGCACGCCCGTGGCGGCAAAGCATTTGGAGGTGCCGTCAATATAGATTGTGTATTCCCTAATTTCGGGCCGCAGGCTTACCGGGTCGTAATGCGCGGCGGCACCGAAGGTCAGCATCCAGTAGATCTGATCGTAGAGTACGTACAGCGGCTTTTCTCCTGCCGTGCGGCTGCGGTTCTCCTCCAGTACCAGGTCGCATATCTCCTCCAGGTCTTTTTTGGAGAACATGGTGCCGGTTGGGTTCAGCGGAGAGCAAAGGGCCAGCATGGTAGCGCCTTTCAAATGGGGCTCAACATCGGCCGCTGTGGGCATAAAGTTATTCTCGGGCCGCGTTCTTACCTCTACCGGCGCGGCGCCGGATAAATGGCAGTAATGGTTGTTGTTCCAGGATGGCGTGGGGTACACCACTTTATCGCCCGGATCAATCAGGGCCATGTAGGCCGCGTAGATCAAGGGGCGCGAGCCGCCCGCCACCAGAATGTCATGCTCCGGGTAATCGAGGCCCAAACGCGCTTTTGTAAACTCCACCACCGCCTTCCGCAGCACCGCCACCCCGTTTGCAGGCGGGTAATTGGTATGCCCCTGCTCGTATGCTTTTGTGATGCCCTGCTGTAAAGGTTCGGGTATCGGATAGATTTCAGGGTTAAAATCACCGATGGTCAGGTTACAGATCGGCTTACCCTGCGCTATCATTGCGTTTACCTCGCCGGCCACCTTTATAATTTCGGAGCCGATCAGGTTTTGGGCCATTTTAGAAACAGTCATAGGGAAGGGGCTTTGGTGTATAACAAGTTAAGCATTTACGGGCAGCTGTGCACGGAAGGCTCCTGCAATTAACCCGGGCAGCTGCTTTTAAATAAACAAGGGGCTAAAACCATACATTGCAGACCCGCACAGGATACCTGTAGCACCGGAACCAACCCTAAAGTATAAATCGCCTGTATCAGTTACTGATACAGGCGATTTATACTTTGCCTACCGCGAAAGGTTACCACTTATAGTAGCCGTTCTCCTCGCCGTCGTTTAAAATTTCGGCAGCGGCATCCGGACTGCGGTTAACGTCTTTTAATTTACGCTCTTTCCATACGGCGGCAGACTCTCGTACTACCTCCAGGTGCGCATCAGACTTAATGCGCTCTTCCTCGCGCTTGGCATCAATCTCATAATCGGTGCGGGACGAGAACTTGGCCTCAGCCACGGTCTGTCGGGTATCGTACTGCTTCTGGCGCTCTGCCACACGCTGCATTTCCTGGGTGGTGCGCTCGTGCTCCACTCCTTTCAGAATATCGTCGTAAGGACCTTTGCTGGAGATAAGCTTGGTAAAGATCGGCGCCGTTTCGAGGCAGATAAACAACAGGGTAATAAAGAATACCGGCAGCCAGGGTAGCTTGTCTAAGGCATTGATGCGAGCCATCAGGCCATCATAGTTCGAAAAACTCGCCTGCCCTTCAGCCACGGTGGTATCGTACTGCTGCATCAGGTCGGCGATGCGCTGCTCTTTGAGCAAAATTCTTGCCTGCGCATCGGCCTGCAGTAGTTTCAGCTCCTCATCCACTTTATCATACTGCCGCTTCTTCTCCTCGTAAATAGGGCCTTTGCCTATCTTGCCGGTTCCGCCGGTACCATCCGATTCCGCAGCCACAATTTCATATAACTTGTTTCGCACCTGCAGTTTGGCATCCACTTCCTGGCGGATGGCGGCAATCTCTGACTTTACAGAATCTACCTCGGCGAATTGCTTGCCCACCAGCGCCTTGTGCTCAATGGCCAGTTCTGCCTGCTTCTCCTTAAGTATGGCCTGTATTTCCTTGTCGAATATTTTCAGCTCCAGCGGCTTCGAGATAACCACGGCCAGCACCAGGGCCAGCAAGATCCGGGGCGTTACCTGCAGCAGCTCTTTCCAGAACTTGCCCTCTTTGCGCAGCGTGGAAACAATAAAACGATCGAGGTTAAAGATAACGGCACCCCACAACAGGCCAAAGGCAATGGCCAGAATCGGGGAGTCGAACACGGTGTGCAACGCATAACCACCGGAGATACTGGCCAGCAAACCCGTAAACAGCACCGTAGCGCCTATACCGGCGTACTTTACATGCTCTGATTTAGAGCATTTTTCAAGGATCGTGTCGTCGGCTCCGGCGCACCACCAAAAGAATTTTTTCATGTATTTTTATTCAAAACTGCTCCTACGGAAAGGGCAATACCAGCTGATGAAAGTATAACGTGGCGCAATGGCCAAATCTTGCATCCAAAGGCGCTTAAATCACTCTAATTCAACTCTCTACCCTAGATTTGGCAACGTGCCCCCCTGTTTATTAGTTCAAATCGCTGCCGGGGTTTCCAGTATACTGTCTTAATGCCCTGTGCGCACGTGGTTCAAAAAAGGCAGCGGACTGCATCAGCCCACTGCCTTTTTATACCGCTGTCGCTTTTTAACTTAGGCCTATTCAGCGTCTTCGTCGGGCAAGATCTCCACATCCTGCACCAGCACAAAATTTTCTATTTCACGGGCCCGGGGCGTATTGGCCAGGCCACCCTCCGCTGTTTCCTTGTACTTGCGCTCCATACTCTCGCCTACCTCGCCCAGCGCTGCCACACACTGGTCTACGGGTATAACCGGATCTACGCCAGCAATGGCCAGCTGCGACGAGGAGAAAGCAATAGCTGCCGCACTGGCATTACGCACAATGCAAGGCACCTCCACCAATCCGGCCACCGGGTCGCATACCAGCCCCAGCATGCATTGGATAGTAATGGCTACGGCATTGAACACCTGCGGCACATCGCCGCCCAGGCAATACACAATGGCACCTGCCGCCATGGCCGCCGCACTGCCTGTCTCGGCCTGGCAACCACCCACGGCACCTGCCAACGAGGCGTTCTGCTCTATGATCAGGGCAATGCCGGCTGCCACTAACAAACCCTCGTGTATCCTGCGGTCTTCGAGGCCGTGCAGTTCCTGCAACGTGGTAAGCGTGCCGGGCAAAATACCGGAGGCACCTGCGGTTGGGGCGGCCACCACACGGCCCATGCACGAGTTCACCTCTTTGGCACCCAAGGCGCGCGACACCAGCATCTGGAACTCCGGCGACAGCACCGTAACCGGCGAATTGGCTACCTTTTTAGCACTGTTGTTCACCATGCCCGAGCGCGAGCGCATGTCCTCGGTCAGGCCGGTTTGCACCGCATCCTTCATCACCTCAAAAGCCTTGGCAATGTTTTCCCAGATAAACGCTTCGGTGCGGCCCTTCTGCTCTATCTCGTAAGCTAACACAGGCTGGTAAAGCGGCTCACCTGTTTCGGCGCAATGCTTTTCCCAACTCTTAAAATCAGTGAATAATAATGACATATCGATCTCGGTTTAAACAGTGCCCACAACTGGTAGCAGGCCATGCCTGGTCAGCTGCATTTTCGCATAACCATATGCACCCACTTGCCTAACAAAGATAGCACCAGCAAATGTTCTTTTTCGCAAAAGTATAGTTTGATTTAAATGAACTGTAAATTTTGGAAGGCTTACCTGCAGGCAATGTCAGGAACCGCCAAACCCCACTTTGGCCTGTCTCGTTCAATGAACTAAAAAAGTTTATGAGTGATTTGACCGCTGAAGTAAAACAGAAACTGCTTGATGCCCTCGATACGCTGGAAACACAGGCATCGCGGGTGAAATTTGCTATAAAACAGCGCCTGAACGTGCTGGAACCTGTCACGATCATGCCTTATTATGGGTTTGCCAGCGACAAGTATGTTTTTTTAAAAGGACGCGTGCTGGAAAAGGAGGACATTAAGAACCCCGCCAAGGTAGACCACAAAAGGGAGCAGTGGCTAAACATGTGGAAACGCATGGAATCGGACGAGATACCGGGCGCAAAACTAAAGGCCTGGTACGGAGAGCAAGAGCTAGATATCGAAACAGACCAGGAAGGCTATTTTGAGGTAGAGATCCATGCCGATGCAAACACCCGGTTCGACCCTGCTGTTTCTGAAATCCGGCTGCAACTCCAGGACCAGTATACTGATCATGACGAGAAGGAGGCTAAAGGACACCTGTTTATTCCGGGGAAGGAGGTAGAGTTTGGGGTGATCTCGGATATGGATGATACGGTCATGGTGTCGCATGCCAACCAATTTATGGGCAACCTGCGCCTGATGCTTCAGAAAAACGCCACCGAGCGCAGTCCGTTTCCTGGTATTGCCGCCTTCTTGAAAGCGTTGTTGAAGGGAAAAGATGGCAAAGCCTCTAACCCGATCTTCTTTGTATCGGGCAGCGAATGGAATCTGTATGACCTGCTCATTAGCTTCCTGCAGTCGCATAACATACCGGAAGGGCCCTTGTTACTGCGAGACCACGCCACTACTTTGGATAAGGGGAAGTATGAAACTAGCCAGGCAGCGTACAAAAGCGAGAAAATACGCCATATACTTGATACCTACCCACAGCTCAATTTCATCTGCATTGGCGACAGCGGCCAGCACGACCCGGAAACCTATCAGAAAATTGCAGCAGAGTACCCGGGCCGCATCCTGGGTGTGTACATTCGGGATGTAACCAAACATAAACGCGATGAGGAGGTGCAGGAGTTAGCCCAGAAAGTAGAGCAGGGAGGAACCGAGATGATGCTGGTCGAAGAAACGTTTTCAGCTGCCAAACATGCCGCTAAAATGGGTTGGATCAACACATCGCAACTTTCTGAAATCGAACAGGCCTGTGCCAAAGACAAACAGCAGGACAAAACAGAATAGACATATAGCAACCAATGGGGAAAGACATAAAACGGGTAGCCATGCGCATTCATGGCAAGGTACAAGGCGTTTTTTTCAGGGCCAGCACGCAAGAGAAGGCAAAGGAACTGGGCTTAACGGGTTTTGTACGCAACGAGCAGGATGGCACCGTGTACCTGGAAGCCGAAGGAGAACCCAAGGCCCTGAAAGCGCTGGAGCAGTGGGCGCACCAAGGGCCAAGCCGTGCCCGGGTAACGCACGTAGAGGTGGAGCAGAAGGAGGAATTGGGGGGATTTGACACGTTTGAACAGCGACGGGCAGCCTCTCCGAAAAATTAATCCAGCGTATTGTAATAAGTAAACAGCTGCACCAGGTCCTGTTCATCTTTTAAGCTCAGTTCCTCTTTTTCCATGTAGGCTGCCACCTCTTGCTGGTGTTTTTGTAGGTTTTTAAGCAGCGTTTTCTTGTTGTTTTTAAGCAGTACCAGGTTGCCGGGCACCGTAAAAAAATAACTGGTGGTGGTACTCACGCTTCTTTCTTTGGTTGCTACGGCATGGTTCACCTCGTCCAGAATTTTCTTGCTTGTCCTCCGGAGCAGTTTCGTGTCGCCGTCCACTAGCACCTCAAAGAACTCTTGGGACAGGGTTGTATTTTTATAATCCGGATTTCGCTCAAACTTCCTGTCGCCCATGGTAAAACCCACTACCGGGTCCACAAATTTCTGTACCTTCCCATCCTTATAGGTAAAGTTGAGTTCCTCTGTCACCTGGTCATACATCAGGAAAATGTCTTTATAAACCACACCATTGGCCATTTGTACCGTACCTTTCACCCAATCGGGGTAAAGATAGGGCGACCCTTTTAGTTTGACATATTCCTTTGGCATGATCGGCCTGCCCGTTGCATCTACTACCAACACCTGAGCCTGTACTAACTGAAACAGCCCGCAGGAAATTAGCAGAAAAGCAGTAAACAGTGTTTTTTTCTTAAAATTCATACCGATACGACAGACAAAGTGAAGCAAAAAGAGAGCAGAATTTAAATCACTACCTGAAGATAAGGCCTTTTTTTAAAGTATGCGAATTTACAAAGCATTAAAGTTTAGGCAATTACGCCACCCGAAAGCTGCACCACCACTTCCTCTTTCTCGCCGGTGCTCAGGTCTACTTTAAAAAGCTGGTGGCTGTTGGTGCTGGTTACCCAGAGTTGCCCGTTCAGGAAAAGCAGGTCATTTGGCTCGTGCAAGCCGGCAGTGAGCGTATGCACGCGCCCTCTGGATAGGTCCAGCACTTTTATCTTGCCATTGTAGGTATCAGCAATATATACGTCCTGGTCTATTACTTCCACGCCCACACAGTGCTGCAGCAGGGCATCATCCACGTTGCCGTCCACATCGCCAAAGTTAAAAAGGCCTCTGCCCAGGGGAGTAAGCACCATGCCCGTTTTCAGGTTTATAGTACGAATGGCGCTTGCCTCGGCATCGGCCACGTAGAGCACGTGCGCCTGGTGCGCCATGCCGCTAGGCTGGTTGAATGCCGCCTCCTGCAGTTGCCCGTCCGTTAAGGCTTCGCGGCCGCTGCCGGCAAAGCGGTATAGCTGCTCCGTTTCCAAATCCATGCGCAGGATCTGGTGGTTCCCGGCGCTGGCCACGAACATGCTGTTCTGGTAGATCAGCAAATCCCAGGGGCTGTTGGGGTTCACGGGCTCCTGCAGCCTGTCCTCCCTAAAATAATACTCCAGCTCTCCGGTGCCGGCGGCTGTGCTCACCATGCGATGCTCCAGGTCAATTTTTCGGATGGCATTGTTCTTGGAATCGGCCACATAAAGTATATCGCCGTGCAGCGCCAGGCCGTGGGGCTCGTAAAAAGTGGAATCGGCAAAGCCGCCATTGTTAAAGCCCTGCTCGCCGCTTCCGATCACCTCCAGCACCTGCCCCTGGGTGTTCAGCTTCAAAATGCGGTTGTGGCCGCTGTCGGACAGGTAAATATCGTGCCCGTCGTCGCAGATCAGCTTGGAGGGGAAGTTTAGCATCTGCTCCTGGCTATGCTCCACGTGGAAAACAATGGGCTGTTCGTTTAGCTGCGCTTTGTAATCGTTTGCCAGTTGCTGAATATGGGGCCGTACTGTATCGTATACCCCTTCGCCGGCATGCTGCCCGATCACTTTCCCCATAGGGTCGATCAGCACGATGGTTGGCCAGGCTTTGGCGCCATACTGGTCCCATATCTTAAAATCTGCGTCGTTAACCACCGGGTGCGTAATGCCGAACTTGCGGATGGCCTGCTTGATGGCCTCGCTGCTTTTCTCAGCATCAAACTTAGCAGAGTGCACCCCGATCACGACCAGCACATCGGTAAACTCTTCCTCCAGCCGTTTCAGGTCAGGGATAATGTGCTGGCAGTTGATGCAGCCGAAGGTCCAGAAATCCAACAGCACGATCTTTCCCCGGAAGTCCTTGATAGACCAGGGCCTGTCGGTGTTCAGCCAGCCATGTTCGGTGTTGATTTCCGGTGCGGTAACGCGGCCTGTCAGCATGGTAAGGTATGGTAAATGGTTGTTTTAGTTGGTACAGGTTTGCAAGCATAAATGTTTTTCGTATTTCAGCTAACCATACGTTATAGTTTTGGACCTGTCATTTCAATTTAAACTGGCTGGCACCACGTTTATTTTAGCAACGGGCCATACTTGGGGTAAACCGCAATTTTATTGTAAATTTGTATAAACAACTGCAAGCCATGGCAGAAACCTATACTTCTGATTTCGGTACCATCCTGCTCTACCTGATTGGCGGTGCTTTTTTTGTGGTGATCGGTCTGCTGACCAGCAGGCTGATCCGCCCCAGCAACCCCAACCCGGAAAAGCTCTCTACTTACGAGTCGGGGGAAGAGCCGATTGGCAATGCCTGGATACAGTTTAACCCCCGTTTTTACGTGGTGGCGCTTATTTTTATTGTGTTTGATGTGGAACTGGCGTTTCTGTTTCCGTGGGCAACCGTGTTTGGGCGCCGGGAACTGATAGAGGCCACCAACGGCGCCTGGGGCTGGTTCTCGTTGATCGAGATGTTTGTCTTTATTGGCGTGCTGGTGCTGGGCCTCGCCTATGCGTGGGTTAAGGGGCACCTGGACTGGATCAAGCCGAAACCCATACTTCCGCAGAGTTGCTCCAGCATACCCCTGGATGTGTACCAACGTGTTAACCAACGGCCATACGGCCCCAAAACTGCGCCTACGCAGCCGGAAACAGGCGTAGCTGATGTTTAACTGGCGTTTTATACTTTTGCGTAAGCACTAAAGGGCTGCCTGTTAAATTTCTGCTGCTTAAAAAAATAAGAGCGGGCAGCTCCAAATAATACGATTTACCATTATGGAAGCAAAAACCGGAGAAGGCGGCATTGTGATCACCAAGCTGGATGACCTGCTCAATTGGGCAAGGCTGACCTCGCTGTTCCCGATGGGCTTTGGCATAGCCTGCTGCGCCATCGAAATGATGGGTGCCTATGCTTCGGGCTATGATATGGACCGCTTTGGCATTATACCCAGGGCCTCGCCACGCCAGTCGGATGTGATGATTGTGGCCGGCACGGTAACCTTTAAGATGGCGGACCGCGTGCGGCGTTTGTACGAACAAATGCCGGAGCCGCGCTACGTGATCTCGATGGGTTCCTGCTCCAACTGCGGTGGCCCTTATTGGGAACACGGCTACCATGTGGTTAAAGGCGTTGACAGGGTTATCCCCGTGGATGTATACGTGCCGGGTTGCCCGCCCAGGCCGGAGGCCCTGATCGGCGGATTTTTGAAACTACAGGAAATCATCCGAAAGGAAACGATACGCGCCCCAAGGGCCATACAACAGCTCATGGCGAAGCGGGCAGCGCAAGGCCAGCCTGTAACTGATGCCACAGTTGGTTAACTCAGTCGTTCAGAATTCCATCATTCCTTCATTCAAAATTAAAAAGCCGTGTCGTTCGAGGAGCTAAAAGATTTTATATATCATGCGTTTGGTCCGGAGGCGATCCTGGAGATCAAGGCCGATGGCCTGCAACCCTACCTGCTGCTTCAGACGGAGCTGCTGCCGGCAGTTTGCCTCGAGCTGCACGACAATGAACTGACTTATTTCGATTTTCTTTCCTGCCTGACCGGGATAGACAATGGCCCGGAGGCAGGCACGATGGAAGTAGCCTACAACCTCTATTCCATCCCGCATGATCATCGTCTGATGTTAAAGGTGCAGGTGCCCCGCAACAACTCAGAGGAGCAGCCCATGCCGCAAGTTCCAACCGTAACCCCTATCTGGCGCTCCGCCGACTGGCACGAGCGGGAAGTATTCGACCTGCTGGGCATTTACTTTACCGATCATCCCGACATGCGCCGCATCCTGTGCGCCGCCGACTGGGAGGGCCACCCCCTGCGCAAAGACTACCAAATTCAGGATTACTACCACGGCATCAAAGTACCCTTCGACCAGCACAACGAGCTGAACGGTTTTCAGGGCGAACCCCAGCGCATCATCAACCCCGCAGAAGAGGATTTCCCGGATATGCGCGAAAAGCCGGAGTAGTTCGGCAGGTGTCGCTTACTGGTCTGGTGGTACCGGGTCCAACCACCCCCAACCCCTCCTTTTCTAAGGCGGGGAGTTTTTGTTCCGGAAGCGGTTGCTTATCTCTAGTAGAACGGCAGTTAGGTTTTGGAATATTTCTTTGTTCTCAAATCGAATTACATGTATCCCAAGCTGTTGAAGCGCCTGATCCCGTTCTACATCTGCCTGCTCCGCAATAACATGCTGATGCACTTGCCCATCTAACTCTATAGCCAGGCTCTCTGAAGGGCAATAGAAGTCCAGGATAAAGTTGGCAATGCTGTGTTGTCGCCTAAACTTACGCCCGTATAATTGTGAAGCTTTCAAGTATTTCCATAGTTCCGCCTCTGCAGGCGTTAAACTACTTCTTAGCTCTTTGCGCTTTTCCTTGAGGTACTTTCTGTTATGTATCGCCATGCTGCCAAACCTATAATCTAAGTTCAGTAAACGCAAATAGTTAACATAAGTAAGAAAAACTCCCCGCCTTAGAAAAGGAGGGGTTGGGGGTGGTTGGACCCGGCACCACACATAAAAGGATTAATGCCTGTATCGATCCATGTTCTGAATACTTGCTGGGCGTACCTGGACCCGGTACCACAAAAAAAGGCCGCTGAAATAACTTCCAGCGGCCTTTTTTATACTTTAGCAGATTTGCTTACGCTACGCTTACTGCACGTTCTTGAAAAAGGTGGGGGAGCTTCCGTAGAGCGGCGTTCTTCCGTCCCATTTCTCGATGAACTGCTGCTGAATAAGCATGGGGGTGAGGGTGCGCTGCCGTACTTCGTTTGCCTTTGCCTCTGCCTCGGCTTCCACAATCTTCTTGCGGGCCTGCGCTTCGGCAACTTTCAGCTCGTTCTCTACCTGCATGGCCTGCTGTACGGCTTTGTTTTTCAGGTTTACGGCCTGCACAATTACCTCAGGGTACTGCAAACCACTGGTCATTTGCTCCAGTTCAAATCCTTCTTTGCGCAGGGCGTTATCCAGGGCTATCTGTACTTTGTCCTCGAAGCTCTGGCGGTTCGAGATAATGCTATCGGTGCTGTACTGGTTAAACTGGATCCGGAACGCATCGCGGGTGTAGTTATACAGCGTGGTGGTGGTAATCTGGTCGATGTCTTTTCGGTACTTGGCAAATATCTTCGGGCTCTCGCCTGCCATCACCCTAAACGAAATAGTGGGGTCTACGGTAAACACCGAGCCATCTTTGGCATTCACGGTAAAGGCATTATAATCCACGGTTTGCACAAAGGTCGGGAACTGGAAAACTTCTTCGGTAAAAGGGTTGTACCACACACGCCCCGTTACCAACGACACGTCCTGCACGCCTTTGTCGGTACCGTAAAGCTTTACCAGAATTCCTTCGTGGCCGGCATCAATGCGCGTACACGATTTCATGGCTGTGATAGAGAGAACAAGAATCAAAATAAAAGAAATGCTCCAGGTGAGTATCTGTCGGTTCATGGTTAAGCTTGAAGTTTATTAATAGAAAAGCGAATGACAAAGAAGTTGGCCACTACCAAAACGGCAAGCAACAACAAGCCCATAGCCACCGAAGCATCAGAAGGCTGCCGCACAAAATCGGCTATCTCGGTAAAAGTCAGAATATCGACGAGCAGCAACAGGCCAAGTAAAAGGATGTATTGATATTTCATGGGTTGATAAGTTTGTATGCGGTAAAGTTATACTTTTAAATGCTAATTTAAAGTAATGTCTGAATTGGCGGCCGCTGAGCCTGCGCACCTACTGCCCCTCAGTAAGCATTTAAGATACGGCTATTTAAATTGGCCTACACAGACATCTAAAATCGGTTTTGACTGACCTATTTGCAACCTGACAACACAGATAATACAATTCCTACATGTACCTTAATCTGTTAAGCGACATCGGGTTATTTATTGATCTGGTTTTTTTGAGTGTAACGGACTTGGCTATGCGGCGGCGTAACTGCCGTATAGGTGTGGTTATGCCTTAGTAATTTTTTTAAAACTTATGCGAACATATTCATTTGCCCAGTAGAAACAGGTGCCATTCCCATGACGAAATTGTCCCAAAGTTTTAAAGTTAAGTTGAGATTATACTTTTTATTTAGTGTTTCGAGTTCGTTTTGTAAATTAGTCTTATCAAATTGTTTAGCTAATTTTAGTAGATCAATTCGCATTAAAACATCTTTTGTGAAAGTTCTTTTAGCGTCTGAAAAAGTTATTGATTGTAAAAACTGAACAGTTGTGTCAGAGTTTAACAATATTAATGAGTATATAGCAAACTCAATATTATCAAAGCCTATCAAATAGCAAGTGTCATCAAGCATTACAGGTTTTTTACCTTGTGGAAGAATTAATGTAAAGTGAAAAGTTTTATAAAGCCCTGAAATAGCCACTTTAAAAGGTTTAAAAGAATAGTCGCCAATTCCGAATATTGAAAACAAAGGCTTCCCATTATAGATACTCGATTTTCTATTATCAAAATATGCTTGATGTTGTGTCAAGTATTTATAAGTACTTGGGTAATCTTGTTTAATATAATTTGTTTCCTGCCCGACTTTCTTCTGAGTAACAATCGTATATTTTCGTGGTTTGTCTATAACAGTGTTTTTTAAGTCAGAACTTTTTAGCAAACCATAAACCAGCCCTTCTTCTAATTTTACTTCTTCATTCAATCCATTAATATAGTGTTCATTTACTTTGTCTAATTCCATGATTTTAGAACAATCGTGTTTCAAACCTTGTCTCCAAACAAATGGGCATTCACCGTCTATTTCTTGTGTATGTATGTATTTATCAATGTTTGAGGCATATTTATCGCCAAACCATCCAAATTTTAAGTAAGGAAATTGATTATTGTAAAAATTGCTTTCAGTGCAGATATGAGCTGGATTAGAATTTAACTTACAGTAAAACAGAGCTGCTTCAACTGATACATTAAATTCTTTTTTACTATCAATACAGAGTTTTTCTATTGATGAGATTTTATATTGATTCTGCCTTTGGTCTGAAACAATGTTCTTTATTACAGAATTCTTAACTAACAACATTATTGTGCCTTTCATGTTTTGAAAGGTTTTAATCATCATTAAGGTTATGAATTCAGCAATATCAAAATTGCCTTTACCTGTAATTGCATCTAACCCATTATGATTTTTAAAATTTGTTTTTTTAGGTAAGTTCGTTGAGTCAAGGCTACCTAATTTGGAGTTAGTTACCCAAGGTGGGTTTCCAACCACCAGTACATTTTGAGTTGAGTGCTTTTTCGCAATATCATTAAAGTCAAAGTCAAAGACATTGCAGTGAATGATTGAAGTTTCAGGTTTGTTGGCTGCTGGATTTGTTAAAAAATAATCTAGTATGCTAAATTTTGTTTCCCAAACATAAGGCTTGTAGATTTCAATACCGAAAATGATTTTGATGTCTTTAAAATTCCTTAAAGATGCTATAATAAAATTACCTTTCCCGCAAGTTGGCTCAATTACAATTTCAGGAGAAATATTCTTTGATGAAAGGTATAAAGTTACCTTATTGGCTAAGTTAGAATTTGTTTGAAAATCCCCATACTCCGCCCTATCAGGTTCTTCAACAGTGCTAGTGGTATTTGCAAGTACTTCTCTTAATGATTTTAGTTCTTCATTGTTGACAAAAAAACCTATGATTCTAAAAGCATCATAGATTTTTTTGTTTGCTAATTCAAAAGATGTAATTCTATTCAGGTTTTCATGTAAAAAGTACGACACCTGATTAGTAATATTTGCTTCAAATACTTTCATTACTTTGGCTTATTGTAACTGATAATTTTTTCAATTCCAGGTATATCATCTGTTAGGGCAACTATCCTTTGATAGTCCAATCGCCATTGCAGAGCGTTTGAAATAGTTACATAACCTTGTAAGGGTGGATTTTGTAAAATTTGCTTTGCTAATTTGGATAAGGTTATTTCGTCAGCAGGTATGTTTTTGTCTTGTAGATAAGCGATTATGTCAGCTTCGTTGGCTCCATCATTTACCATTTCTCTTAATCGAAATGTTGTTGTATAGTCTCCTGTTTGCTCTTTGCGAACAAAAGAACAGCTGACAAAATTTAAAATGGCAGTTTGGCTATCTGAATCATCGGTCTTTTTATAAACAAAGACGAGAAGATTATACCCAAGCCCGAAAATTTTTTGTTTGGCATCTTTGAATGGGCAGGAAGATTGGGGCTTTATAAATGATGTTACTTTTATGTCAGTCAATATGTCGTCAGAGGGTAAGTCTATCCCCCTTGCTGATGAACCAATACTAACTTCATATTTTTCGTTTAAGTGTTTTTGGAATTTTTGTTCAATTAAGGTGCCAACAGCCTTTCCATCAGTAACTCCGTAAAGTTCTTTATGCTTAAATGTTGATTCTGCAATACAAAAAAGTTGGGCTTCTTCAACTAATTTGGCAATAGTTAATTTTTCTTTTATTTCCATTTGGTAAAATTACTACTAGCAAGTCTTCTTTCTTAGCTGTATAGGAGCTTTTTAATAATTGACACTTTTATTTAATTCATTAGGCATAACTACTGGCGAGCAGGAGTACCTACTCCTGCTATACACCCAAATCCGGTAGCTAAGCTACACCGAACCAACAAATATACTATATATTACACAATATATATAAAATTTACCAGATTATCCAACTGCAATTTATCTGCTGCTTTAGTGCTCGTTTTTTCCGAACTTTGTCTATCGCTTAACCTTTAAATAGCCCGTTCCCTTGTCCACTATCTACCAAGACTACCTGCTGCAATCGGAGCCGAACAAGTTCAGCCTGGATAACCTGAAGGCTGGTGAGATGATCGTGAACATGGGGCCGCAACACCCCAGCACACACGGGGTACTGCGCCTGGAGGTGATTACAGACGGGGAGATCATTCAAGAAGTAGTGCCGCACATCGGCTACCTGCACCGCTGCTTCGAGAAGCACGCCGAGCACATGGCCTATAACCAGACCATCCCCTACGTAGACCGCATGGACTACCTGGCCGCCATGAACTCAGAGCATGTGTGGTGCATGGGAGTGGAGAAGCTGCTGGGCATTACCGACCAGATCCCGAAACGGGTGGAGTACATCCGCGTATTGGTAGCGGAGCTCAACCGCATTGCCTCTCATTTTGTGGCCATTGGCACTTACGCCATCGACATTGGGGCTTTCACCCCATTTTTGTGGATGCTGCGCGACCGGGAACACATTCAGCGCCTGCTCGAGTGGGCCAGTGGTGCGCGCATGCTGTATAACTACATCTGGGTGGGCGGCTTGTACTATGACCTTCCCATCGGCTTTGAGGCGCGTTGCCGCGAGTTTATCGACTACCTGCTGCCTAAACTGGACGAGATAGACACCATTCTGCTCGAAAACAAGATCTTTATCGCCCGCACGGCCAACGTGGGGGTTTTGCCGCTGGATGTGGCGATCAACTATGGCTGCTCGGGCCCCATGCTGCGCGGCTCCGGCCTGCGCCACGACCTGCGGCGCGTGGATGGCTACAGCGTGTACCCCGAACTGGAGTTTGATGTGCCCATTGGCCAGGGGCTGGCAGGCACAACCGGCGACTGCTATGACCGTAATTACGTACGTGCCCTGGAATGCCGTGAATCGGTTAAGATCATCCGCCAGTGCCTCGACCAGTTAACCGGCGACCACAAACGCACCCCTGATTTTGACCCGCAGGCAGCCTGCCCGAAGAAAATGCGTATGACCGGATCGCAGGAGCTATACTTCCGGGGCGAAACACCACGGGGGGAGCTCGGCTTCTTTTACCGGACCACAGACCGCAGCGATGTGCCGTTCAGGGCAAAGGGAAGAGCGCCAAGCTTTGTGAACCTGTCGGTGTTGCCTGAAATTAGCCGTGGCTGCATGGTAGCCGACCTGATCGCTATCATAGGCTCCATAGACATCGTGCTGGGCGAAGTTGACAGGTAAAAACGCTTAAAAGCATGGTGTCTATGGCACGATTTCTAAGCCCGCGTGGTTTGTAATACATCCTTCACCTCTAAACAAACGATACATTGAAATACCCTAAAATAATTGCCTCCCAATTGCTGTGGATGAGTTTCCTGGCCAGTCCGGTGCTGGCGCAGCAGCCTGGCCCAACACCACCTGATGGCGTGCGCACCGCCGTTCTTTCGGCTACCGCTGCTCCAGCCTTTAGCACCGCTGACTTTACACTGGCCCCAGCCGATACGCTTCCGCAAAAGAGCCTGGTGGTGCTGGAGACCGACACCATCTACCCGGGCCAGAAAAAGCCGTTCACCGAGTCGCAGGTTAACGAAGGCGACAACAAGCGCTTCCTGAAAAGGGCCGTGTTGCCTGCCGCCGCCCTCATCGGCGCCGGCATTTATACCATACAGGGAAATGGCATTTACAGCAGTTTCGATGCCCGCGATGCCCGGAACGAAGGCCTCCCTAACTTCAGCACCAAAACAGACGACTTCATCATGTTTGCCCCTTTGGTGGCCATGTATGGCTTTAACCTGATCTCGTCGCAGAACCGGCACGAGCTGCCC
Source organism: Pontibacter sp. GD13 (assembly GCF_058216355.1). Lineage (NCBI taxonomy): Bacteria > Pseudomonadati > Bacteroidota > Cytophagia > Cytophagales > Hymenobacteraceae > Pontibacter > Pontibacter sp. GD13. The sequence goes on along the minus strand of NZ_JBYZMQ010000003.1, from coordinate 225,876 downwards.
CGCCAAACGGCTTTACTGTTCGCTGCCGGCGGGCTTACCTCGGCCATTGTTTGGCCTACCAAGAAACTCACCAACATTGATCGCCCTAACGGAGATCCCACAGCTTTCCCATCGGGGCACACCGCCTACGCCTTTACCATCGCCACGTTCATGGATAAGGAGTTTCGCCACAAGAGCCCCTGGATCAGTGTAGCCAGTTACAGTGTGGCAGGAGCCACAGGGGTGCTGCGGGTGCTGAACAACGAGCACTGGATGGCCGATGTGCTGGCAGGCGCCGGGGTTGGTATCCTGTCGGTGAACACGGTGTATTGGCTGCACGCCAAGCTGGTAAACAACCAGAAGCTGAAAGATAAAGGACTGAACACCACGCTGGGCCCCACGGTGCTGCCTACCGGCAACGCAGGTTTAGGGATGACCGTGAAGTTTTAAAGCTACCCCCATAAAATAAACCGGATGGCGCTCTCTCTGTTACAGGAGGAAGCGCCATTCTTTTTACCTTTACACCATGCTGCCAAAACTACTGCTCCCGGTTTTATACTTACTGCTTCTCTCCTCTACTACCCTTGCACAGCTACAGCAGGTACAGGGCGTGGTGCGCGATGCCCAAACCCGGGAGAAGCTGGCCTTTGTGAGCATTGCCGCCAACAATGGCGAAACCGGCACCACCACCAACCTGGAGGGGCAGTACCAGTTGCGCCACAACAAGCCTATCCGCAGCCTGCGCTTCAGCTATGTGGGCTACACGCCCCAAATTATTTATCCTGATTCCGCTAAAACGATAGATGTGTACCTGCAATCTGCCTCGGCGCAGCTGCAGGAGGTGATTGTGCGCGGCTCCGGCCAAAACCCGGCGCACCGCATCATCAGGCTGGCCATACAGAACAAGGAGCGGCACCGGCCCGAAAACCTGGCTGCCTATACATACCGCACTTACAACAAGCTTATCCTGACCGCCACCGATGTCCGGGAACTGAACCTGACCGACACCCTGACCCTATCGCCACAGGATTCGGCCTACCTCCGCATGCGCCAGCTCCTCAACAAGCAGCACCTTTTCCTGATGGAGAGCATCACCGACTACGCCTACCTAAAACCGGACAAAACCAAAGAAACCATCCTGGCCACACGCGTGTCGGGGTTGCAGCAGCCCAGCTTTGGCGTGGTGGCCGCCGAAGCCCGCGACTTTTCGGTGTACGAGGAGATGCCCGTGTTCTTTGGCAAGCGCTACCTGAGTCCGCTAAGCCCGGGCAGCACGCGCAAGTATGACTTTGTGCTGCAGGAGGCAAACGTAATTAACCAAGACACTACTTTTGTCATCTCCTTTAAACCCGAGCCCGGCAAGAACTTTGACGGCTTGCAGGGCTTGCTCTACATCAGCAGCAAGGGCTGGGCCGTACAGAACGTGCTGGCCCAGTCGGGGGCCAACGACGACAAGCGCGGCATTAAGCTGCAGCAGCGCTACGAGCAGGTAGGCGCGCAGCAACAGTGGTTCCCCACTGAGCTCGATGTGGAGATCACCATTCCGCAGGTATCTTTAAAAGGGCACCAACCTTACGGGCACCTGCGCACCTACATCACCAACATCAATCTAAACCCGCAATTGCGCAAGTCAGATTTTGGGGTGGTGGCCCTGCAGCAGAAAGCCGATGCCTACCTGCAACCCGACAGCTATTACCAGCAGTTCCGCCCCGACTCGCTCAACGCCCTGGAACAGCGCACCTACCAGCGCTTGGATAGCGTGGGCAAAGCCGACAAGCTGGACCGCACCATCCGGATAATGGAGTACCTGCTCGCGAAACAGGTACCGCTTGGCCCTGTCAGTATAGATATTCCCCGCCTGTTTAAGGTGAGCGCCTTTGAGGGCGTTCGGTTGGGCCTTGGCCTGCACACCAACGCCCTGCTCTCAGAGCGGTTTATACTTGGCGGCTACTGGGGCTATGGCTTTAAAGATGAGGAAACCAAGTATGGCGCCGATGCTGCGCTTATCCTTCACAAGCCATCGGAGCTACAGGTAAAGGCTGTATACTTTGAGGATGTGAGGGAGCCCGGGGGCAGTCGCTTTCCGTTTCAGCAGACAGGTTTACTTAGCGATTACCGGCCGGCCATACTTCCAGGCCTGTCGTATGTGAGGCACAAAAGCATCGCGCTCTCGGGCAGGCCGATGCGCTACCTGCAGGCACAAACGCAGCTGCGGCAGGAGCGGCACCGCGCAACTTTAGGCGCCGTTACCGATGCACCGCCACTTACCTATCATGTAACAGAGGCAGTAGTGGGGCTTCGGTATGCCTACGGCGAACAGTTTATGCGCCAGTTCAACCAGCTCATGCCCATGGCCAACGATTTTCCGGTGCTCTGGCTGCAATATGCCCGCGGGCTAGATGGGGTGCTGCAAGGCGACTACGGGTACAACAAGTATGAGGCAAAACTGCAGGGCAACCTGCGCCACCGTTCCCTGGGCGAAAGCAGCCTGACCCTGGCGGGAGGCCTGGTACAGGGCCAGGCGCCTTTTGTGAGTCTTTTCAACGGCTTCGGCAGCAACAACCCGGATTACCAGGTTTACATTGGCGAGGGCTTTGAAACGATGCGCCCTTATGAGTTCTTCTCTGACCGGTACGCGGCTTTTTTCTTTTCACAGAACTTCGGGAAACGCTTTCTGCGCACCAACTTCTTTAAACCCGACGTGGTGGCTGTTACCAACATTGGTTTCGGCACGCTCCGGCAACCGCTACAAGACATCCCACAAGAGCAGTACCGCACCTTAGAAAAAGGCTTTTACGAGTCCGGCCTGCTGCTGAACAACGTGATCAGCTCCACTTTCTCCGGCATTGGCGTTGGCGCCTTTTACCGTTACGGCCCTTATGCTTTTAATGAAGCCAAGGACAACCTGCGCGTGAAGCTGACATTGACCTTGGCTTTTTAAACCACAACCCCACAACTGTTGTAGAGTTGTGGTCTTGGTTTTAGTTATTTACTTTTTCCAGTTCCTGCTCTTCTGGTTCAAGTATAACTTCTTCTTTTTTCCTGCCTTTCAGCCATCTGATCAGCGCACCACCACCACTTGCAACGGCAACGGCAATCACTTTCCAGAACTTCAATAAAAGGGCAAAGAAGCCAAGCTTTGTAAGTATCTTTCCAGCAACCAAACCACCGATTGTCCAAGCTGCAACGTCGTCTACATCTGGGTCAAAGTCGAAATAGCTGTGGCCTTGCTCAAACGTAACGCTGTTCACAATTAGAGGTATGTTTTGCTTTACTTCAGGTAAGCTGTTCATTCCTGCAATAGCATTTAGCATTAGTACACCTTTACGCCCTAATACCCGAACATTATAATTTAGCGTGTTAAAGTCAGCGCCACCAAAGTTAAGTTCTTTAGCCCAGTGCAGTATCTTTTTGTCGTTATCATAGTATGGTTTCGAAGCCCAGCCAACTAGCTCAATTTCTTCGTACCCATTCTTTGATCTCTCCCTGTTCTCTTCCAGCATGTCCTCCTGCATCGTCTGTAGTAACTCAGTATAATCTATGTCTGCGGCATCAGTATCTTTAACATAGCCCATTTCTTCATATTCAATGTCGAAAACCCAAGTATTATCGTCCAGCACTCCTTTATCTTCAGGCACCAGCATACCAAGCGTAGTGCCAGATTCAGGATTGCCCCATAGCTGTGTTAACACGTATTCAGATTGTTCCGCATCCAGGTATTTGAAACCTTTGGGTACTTTAATTTTTGCCATGCCTTCACCTAAGGAAATTTCTCCGTACTGATATTTAAGTGATTTTTCAATCTCTTGTATCTGTAAGCTCAGAGAGTCTGCTTGCGCAAAAGATGTAAATCCTGTGAATAAAAGAATAATCAGGAAGTAAAGCTGCTTCATAAACATTTAATTAAGTTGTTTTCAATTCTAATAAATTGGTTAAATGATTTTCTTAAGAGTTTGAATAATCCAGTGAGCGTCAAACCTTCACTGGCAACAAGTAAACAATATTTAAAGTAAATATATCAATTCTAAATATAAACACATCCTGTGTTTATTATATATATAAACTATTGTTTATGAAACTCCTCACTGCCGCCCAAACACGCCAAGCAGACGCCTATACCATCAAACAAGAAGGCATTTCTTCTACAGACCTCATGGAGCGGGCAGCCAAAGCCTTTGCCGGTTGGTTTGAGAACAAGTTTACGCCTTCGGAGGAGGTGTCTGTTTTTTGCGGACCCGGCAATAACGGCGGTGACGGCCTTGCAGTGGCCCGCCTGCTGCACCAACGCAAGTATAAGGTGCAGGTATTCCTGGTCGGGGATAAGGCCACCGCTTCTCCAGACTTCCGGGCAAACCTTGCGCAGCTGCCAAAAGCAATACCCCGGCAGCAGATCAGGAAAGAAACCGACCTGCCCTACCTGTCTGCCAGCGCCTGCGTAATCGATGCCCTGTTCGGCACCGGCCTTAACCGGCCGGTAACGGGTATTTACGCCAAGCTGATCGCGCAGCTTAACGAAAGCAGCCGTACCGTCACCTCCATCGATATGCCCTCCGGCCTGTATGCCGACAGCCAGACACCCGAGGGAGGCGCTATTGTGAAGGCTGACTACACCATTAGCTTTCAGTTGCCGAAACTAGCGTTTCTGCTACCGCAGCATGAGGCCTGTGTGGGGGAGTGGCACGTGGTGCCCATCGGGTTAAGCGAGGATTTTATCGCTGAGGTAAAGACGAACTTATACTTTATTAACGCTAGCGATATCAGCCACCTACTGCAAGCCCGGAAAAAATTCTCGCATAAAGGACTTTACGGGCATGCCTTGCTGTTTTGCGGGGGTTTTGGCAAAATGGGAGCGGCCGTGCTGGCTGCCCGTGCCTGCCTGCGCGCGGGCATTGGCCTGCTCACGATTCAGGCTCCGGCGGCAGGGTATACGGTTTTGCAAACTGCGGTGCCCGAAGCCATGACTCTGGCTGATAAAAACAGGAAGCACCTGTCGGAGTTGCCGCACGACATAGCCAAGTTCAACGTGATCGGGACAGGGCCGGGAATGGGCACGGAACGCGTGACAAAATCGGTTATCGGGCAACTGCTGGCCACCAGTCCGCATCCGCTCGTCATCGATGCCGATGCCATCAACATCATCAGCAGCAGCGAGAAGCTAAAGGCACAGCTAAAACGTAACAATATCATTTTCACGCCGCACCCCAAAGAATTCGAGCGCCTGGCAGGCAAGAGCAACAACGACTATGACCGGCTAAATGACCTACTGGAGTTTTGTAGGGAGTATGACTGCTACGTCGTGTTAAAAGGCAGCAATACGGTAATAGGTACCCCAGACGGCGATTTATACTTCAACACCACGGGCAACCCGGGCATGGCCACCGGCGGAACCGGCGATGTGCTGACAGGGATCATCACCGCCCTGGTAGCGCAGCACTACAGTTTAGCCGATGCTTGTTTGCTGGGGGTGTATGTGCACGGCCTGGCTGGCGATCTTGCCCTGAAAACCGTGGGAGAGATCTCCATGACTGCTTCGGATGTGATCGCGCACTTGCCCCAGGCCTTTATGCAGCTGCAGGCTACGCGCTAAAGGCCAGGTACACCAAACCGGCATGCAGGAGCATAGCCCCATCGGCCAGCACCAGGTAATACAGCCGCGGCTTGTCCTCGGAAGCGAACATGACCACCAACGCCGCAGCCACGGCACTGGCCACCAAGGCCACCTGCACCCGGCCAACCTCCGACTGCAGCGAAACCACCACATACGTGAGCAACAGCGCCAGCGACACGAGCCTGGTGTTACGCACCCCGATCAGGCCCGGGATGGTGATGGTGTTCATGGAGCGGTCATAGGAAAAATCGCGGATATCAAACAATAGCGCCAGCGCAAGTATAAACAGGAAGCGTCGTAAGAAAAGCAGCCACGCGGCGCTTTCCCATACCTGCACACCGGCATCCAGCAACGGGAACAGCGCCGTGACCACTGCCCACACATACGCGATCAGGAAAACCTTTAGCAAGGGCACCCTGCGCAGGGGCCGCACACTGCTGGACTTATACACGATGGGCACTGTATAGCCTACCGAGATGACCGCCAGGTGGAGCATGATCCAGCCGTTTATATGCAGGTTGAACAGAAAGTATACCCCGGCGCCTGCCACTATACTTCCCAACCCAAGCATAGCCAGTGCCTTTTTGTGCCTTTGTGGCCAGGGTGCATCGGCTCGTATTGCCTGATCTGGTTTGCGCAACACGCTGTACACGCTGCTCAGGTTGTAGGTAAAGAGTGTGGCCAGAAAGATGAACAGCGCCATGGGGCCCGAAGCGGGTATGCCCGCCAGCTTATACGTTTCGATGGTCAGGCTGAAGGCACAGCAGGAAATGAACACGCTGCTGTACAGCACGCCGTGCAGCAGTTGCCTTGCCACCCGAAACTGTGGGTGCCCGGCCTGGCTTGTGCTTATCCTTATCTTCTGGTCCTGCTCCATCTTCTGCAATTACGCAACAATTCTGATGCCTGTCAAACCCCGGTTGATTTACGGGTAAAAGCAAAAAGCCTGACGCAGGAAAATCCATGGCCAGGCTTTACAGGAAAAGTAAAATTGTTAAATCGCCTTTGCTTTTTTAGGCTCCCCGAAAGTAGCGTTGTAAAGTTCTATGCTGTCGTGAATGATCTTATAGGCGTGCTCGCGACCCAGGAACTGCTCCACGATTACCTCCTTGTGTTCCAGCTTCTTATAATCTTCAAAGAAACGGCGCATTTCCAGCAGGGTGTGCGGCGGCAGCTCCGAAATATCGTTGATGTGACGCACCGACATGTCGTTGTGGGCCACAGCAATGATCTTGTCGTCCTCTTCGTTGTTGTCGATCATCTGCATCACCCCGATCACTTTCGCGTCTATCAGGCACATGGGCTGCACATCAATCGAGCAGATCACCAGGATATCCAGCGGGTCCTTGTCGTCGCAGTACGTCTGCGGGATGAAACCGTAATTAGCCGGGTAATTCACCGATGAGAAAAGCACACGGTCCAGCTTCAGCATGCCGCTATCCTTATCCAGTTCATACTTCGCCTTCGATCCTTTCGGGATCTCAATAATAGCTGTCACCACATTGGGAGCTTCTTCTCCGTAGCTCACACTATGCCATGGATTGTTGTTCTCCATATTCTCCATTGTATTCATTTTTTAATTTTCGCCGTCAAATACTTCTGCATCAGGCGCTCTATTTATTTCATGTATTGTTGCAAGGGCTGCCCTACGCTGCCGTTTGGCTCCTGTAAGTAAAGCCAGGCGGCAATGGTAGGGGCAATGTCCACTATCTTTGTCTCTACGGTACTCTCTCCTGGTTTTACCTGCCAGCCATACCAGATCAGAGGCACGTGGGTATCGTAGTTGGAGTAGGAGCCGTGGGTGGTGCCCTTCGGCTCTCCACTGCCATAGCCCTCAAACCATCCGGTTCTTAGTACCAACATCACATCTCCTGACCGGGACGGGAAAAAGCCGCGTTCTACCCGTTCCATCATGCCGTTAGACCAATTGGTAGCCAGCAGGTTAGTGCCCGTAACGGCTCTTACTACCTGCTCAAAACGAACCACATAGTTGGCCACCCGTTGCTGCACCTCTGCCAGGCTCAGTTTCTTGCTATCGATCAGGCTCCTGTTTAAGTAGATCTGCTGGTTGATGTAGCTCTCCACCCATTTGCCTTTTCCATAGGACTTATTCAGGAACGCTTCCACAGAGTCTTTAACTGCGCTGGAGCTGGAAACACCTGCAGGCACTTTTTTATCCGTTAAGAAGGCGGGTACGTGCGCCGCACCATGGTCTGCGGTCAGGAAGAACAGTACGTTCCCTGCGCCAACTTCAGCTTCTATCTCCTTTATCAACTCGGCCAGTTCCTGGTCCAGGCGCAGGAAAACGTCTTCAGCTTCCACCGAGTTTGGTCCGAAGGTGTGGCCTATGTAATCTGGGGTGGAGAAACTTACCGCCAGGAAGTCGGTCGCCTTGCCTTTCCCTAGCTGTTCGCCTTTTAAGGCGGCCAGCGCGAAATCTTTTGTCAGAGTATTCCCAGCCGGAACCGAGCGGATGAGTTCATAGTCGTTCCCTTTAATGGCGGGCAGGTTATGCGGGAAAACCGGCTGTTTCTCGCCACGCAGGGTGCCTTCCCAGGCTGCAAGGTCTGGGGTGCTCTCGGTATACTGCTCCAAAGGCAGCAGCGTGTTCCATACCTGGTTCAGATATTGATCAGGGTACTTTTGGCTGTTAAACGCCTGCACCCAATCCGGCAGGCTTTCCTGGTAATAGGTGCTTGTTATCCAGTTGCCACTAGGCGAGTCGAACCAGTAGGCGCCGTTGCCCAGATGCCCTGCCGGAAGTATGGAACCCCGGTCTTTCAAAGCCACGCCGATCACTTTAGAAGCCATGTTAGAACCCAGGCGAAGCTCATCGGTGATGGTGGTGGTCAGGAGGTTCGCCGGCGACATCTGCCCGGCTGTGGAAGTGCTGCCCACGGTTTGCACCGATTTGTCATCCACGCAATACACCACCTGCTGCGAGGCTCGGTCGTACCAGTTGTTACCGATGATGCCGTTCAGGGCCGGCTCACTTCCGGTATAGATGGAGGCATGGCCCGGCCCGGTATAGGTCGGCACATAGCTGTAATGGTTGTTCCGGAAGCTAAAACCCTGGCTCACCAGTTTCTTAAAACCCTCGTTGCCATACTTATCCCAGTAGCGGTACAGGTAATCGTAGCGCATTTGGTCTATCACAATGCCCACCACCAGTTTCGGCCTGTTAAGGGGGGCTCCTATGGCTTGCATGGCGCTGGTAGCCCGTGTGGCTTGTGCTGTTTGTGAAGGCGTGGCACAGGCACTGATAAAAAACAACAGGGCAAGGGCAACTCCGGATACCTGGTTCAGGGGAATGAATTTATATGATCTGATCATGCATTTGTCTTCTGTTCACAAAGATAACAAGTACCTCTTCTATTTTCATGCTTAAAGAAGCAGCTTGCCAAATTTTGCCGTTTTTTAATGTATGTTTGCAGCGCAAATACCCTTAAACAAGAAGCAGCGCCCACCGTGGTGATGGGCGCTGCTCATATTAAGGTTCTTCTTGTTATTTTGAAGCCAGAGCCTCTGCGCCACCCACGATCTCCAGAATCTCTTTGGTGATCGCTGCCTGGCGTGTTCTGTTATAGGTCAGCTTCAGTTCTTTCAGCAGTTCACCGGCATTCTCCGTTGCTTTGTCCATGGCCGTCATACGTGCCCCGTGCTCGGAGGCATTGGACTCCAGTACCGCTTTGTACACCTGAATCTTGAGCGACTTCGGAATTAACTCTTCTATGATCTCCTCTTTAGAGGGCTCAAAGGTATAATCCACCAGCATGGCAGAAGCGTTGGTCTCTACCGGGTTTTCTTCCAGCGGCAGGAACTGCTCTTTTCTGACATACTGCGTTGCCACGTTTTTAAATTCGTTGTAAACCAGGTCTATCTGATCGTAAGCGCCTTTTGCAAAACCTTCCATGGCAAACTCGGCAGCGCCGCGCACCGTGTCAAACGACAGGTTCGTAAAGATGCCTGTATAATCGCCTACCACATTATACCCTCTCTTGGTAAAGGCTTCAAAAGCTTTACGCCCGATGGTGAGGATGGTAATGTTGCCGGCAGCTTCCTGGGCGCTATACTTCTCATTTATCAAGGCCATTACCCCTTTAATGATATTTGAGTTGAAGGCTCCAGCCAGGCCACGATCAGAAGATACGGCAATGATCAGCACTTTATTTACTTCGCGCTTCTCAGCATACAGGTTCTCTCCGGCATCCTCCGTCATGGACGACAGATTAGCCAGAATACCACTAAGGCGTTGAGCGTAAGGGCGCATACGCAGGATGTTATCCTGTGCACGTCGAAGCTTAGCAGCCGCCACCATTTTCATGGCTTTCGTGATCTGCTGAGTTGATGAGATGGAAACGATGCGGCCTCTAACCTCTTTTAAACTTGCCATATTGTTTTGCTATGAGCATAAAACCAGGGGCAAAGGCCTCGGCCTTGCCCCTGGTTCTTAACTTAGACTATTTCTTATACTTACCGGATACTTCTCGGGCTACCTGCTTCAGGGTTTCCGTAGCTGCATCATCTAGTTTACCTGCTTTCAGGGCGTTCAGCGTATCATTGTGCTGCGCGCGCATGGTGCGCAGGAAGTCTTTCTCAAAGGTCTTCACTTCAGAAACCGGCACGTTGTCCATCAGGCCGTTAGTGGCGCAATAGATAATGGCTACCTGCTCCTCCACCGATACCGGCGAGTACTGCGGCTGCTTCAGGATCTCCAGGTTACGGCGACCACGCTCAATAGTAAGCTTGGTGGCTGCATCCAGGTCAGAGCCGAATTTGGAGAAGGCCTCCAGTTCACGGAACTGCGCCTGATCCAGCTTGAGGGTACCTGCTACTTTCTTCATGGATTTGATCTGGGCGTTACCACCCACACGCGATACCGAAATACCTACGTTAATCGCCGGACGGATACCGGAGTTGAACAGGTTCGTCTCCAGGAAGATCTGCCCGTCTGTGATCGAGATCACGTTTGTCGGAATATAAGCCGAAACGTCACCTGCCTGCGTTTCGATAATTGGCAAGGCAGTTAATGAGCCGCCGCCTTTTACCAACGGACGAAGGGAGTCCGGCAAGTCGTTCATGTTTTTAGCGATCTCGTCAGATGCGTTGATCTTGGCCGCACGCTCCAGTAAACGGGAGTGCAGGTAGAAAACGTCACCTGGGTATGCTTCGCGGCCCGGAGGTCTTCTTAGCAGAAGAGACACCTCGCGGTAAGCTACTGCCTGCTTCGAAAGGTCATCGTACACTACCAGTGCAGGACGGCCGGTATCGCGGAAGAACTCCCCGATGGCAGCACCTGTAAATGGCGCGAAGAACTGCATTGGAGCCGGGTCAGATGCAGATGCAGCAACAACAACCGTATAATCCATGGCACCGCCCTGCTCAAGCGCTTTCACCACCTGTGCCACTGTAGATGCTTTCTGGCCAATGGCCACATAGATACAGAATACAGGCTCGCCTCTTTCGAAGAACTCACGCTGGTTCAGGATCGCATCAATGGCAACGGCAGTCTTTCCTGTCTGGCGGTCACCGATGATCAGCTCACGCTGCCCACGGCCAATCGGAATCATGGAGTCGATCGCCTTGATACCGGTTTGAAGCGGCTCGTTTACCGGCTGACGGAAGATAACGCCTGGTGCTTTACGCTCCAACGGCATCTCATACAGTTCGCCTGTAATGGGGCCTTTGCCGTCAATTGGCTGGCCCAGGGTATTCACTACACGTCCGATCACGCCTTCACCTGCCTTAATGGAGGCGATGCGGTTCGTTCTTTTTACGGTAGCACCTTCTTTTATCTCGCTATAGTCGCCAAGCAATACGGCTCCTACATTGTCTTCTTCCAGGTTCAGCACAAGTGCCTGCAGTCCGTTCTCAAACTCTAAAAGCTCTCCAGACTGTGCTTTGGAAAGGCCATAGATTCGAGCGACACCGTCTCCCACTTGTAGTACAGTACCAACTTCTTCCAGTTCTGCCTCAGAGCGGAAGTTTGATAACTGCTCCCTTAATATGGCTGATACTTCGTCAGGTCTTACTTCTGCCATGATTATATTTTATTGATGTATGTGTTGTCGTTAAATTCTTTCCTCAGCTTGCGAAGGCTGTTTTTCACAGAGCTGTCTATTTGCTTGTCTCCTATGCGCAGCACAAGGCCACCGATCAGGGAGGGGTCTACAAACTCCTCCAGCAGGATCTGCTTGCCAGACTCGGCCGCCAGTTTCAGGCCCAGCTCCTGGCGCATTGTTGCAGAAAGCGGGATTGCAGAGGTTACCTGTGCTCTTTGAATGCCTTTCAGCTCGTTGTACTGCTTGTCAAAAGCCTCCGCCATGTCCTCTAGCCCTATTTCGCGGTGCTTGCGGGTTACGATGCCGAAGAAAGCCAATGTCAGCTCCTGCACCTTTCCCGTAAATACCTGCTTTAGTATCGCCAGCTTTTTATCCGGCTTTATCACCGGGTTTTTGAGCATCAGCTGAAAGTCCCGGTTCTGCGTAGCCGTTTTGGCAAACAGCTGCATGTCTTTGTGCACCTGCTCCAGTTCACCGCGCTCATGGGCTAGCTCAATCAGTGACTTCGCATACCTTGAAGCAACTCTTAATTCTGACATATGCTTTTTTATGATAGATAACCCTGATATCAGGGTTATACCCGTTTCTTTTAGTTAAGCGTTACTTCGCGGATGTAGGCTGCGGCCAGCTCCTGCTGTGCATCCGGGTTGCTAAGTTCTTTTTTCAGGATGCGCTCAGCGATCTCAAGGGACAGGCTTGCAGCCATGTTCTTCACCTCGGTGATGGCAGCCATTTTTTCATTTTCGATGGCCTCGCGCGCCTGCACAATCATACGGGCACCTTCTTCGTTAGCCTTCGTTCTGGCAGATTCTACCAGTGCGTTGCCAGCCTCTGTGGCTTCCTTCAAGATCTTATCACGCTCCATGCGGGCCTCAGCCAGCAGCTTCTCGTTGTCAGCCTTCAGCGACTGCATCTCCAGCTTTGCTTTTTCAGCGGCGCTCAGTGCATGCTCGATAGAAGCCTCACGCTCGTGAAGCGAGTTCATGATCGGCTTCCAGGCAAACTTTGCCAGAAGGAACAGCACGATCAGGAACGTTACGAGTTGCCAGAAAATCAGACCAATACCAGGGGTTACTAATTCCATTTTATATGAATTTGAAAATAATTTCGATTTTAATATCCGCTGTTCCAACACAGCAGGATCAATGTTTTTTTAAACTCTCACTACTTTTTGATCTCATCGTCCGGGCCATTCGCCCGGACGTGAGACCAGCAAAAGACTGACTAGCCTTTGAATGAAATAAGCAAGCAAACCACCACACCGAAAAGTGCAACACCTTCGATAAGGGCAGCCGCGATAATCATGGCAGTCTGGATTTTTCCACCAGCCTCTGGCTGACGTGCGATAGATTCCATGGCAGAGCCACCGATTCTACCAATACCCAAACCAGCGCCTAGGGCTACTAGACCAGCACCGATACCGGCACCCATGATAGCTAAACCAAAATCAGTAGTCACTGCTTGCAGCAAAATTGCTAATAACATAATAGTAGTTATATAGAGTTAAAAAAAGTATTCAAATTAATGTCCGCCGTCGCCAAAACCCATGTCATCCACATGGTCGTGCTCCTCCACGGCGCCTCCGAAGTACATCGCAGAGAGCAGCGTAAAGATGTAAGCCTGCAACAGCGCCACAAACAGCTCCAGGAAGTTCATGAACGTTGCAAACGCCACGCTCAAAGGCCCCACCGCTATGCTCTCGAAAATAAAGATCAAGCTGAACAGCGACAGAATGATGATGTGGCCTGCCGTGATGTTTGCAAAAAGTCGCACCATCAGCGAGAAAGGCTTTGTAAAGATACCGATCAGTTCTACCGGGATCATGATCGGAAGCAACCACTTCGGCACGCCGGGCGTGGCAAAAATGTGACCCCAATAGCTCTTGTTGCCGCTGAAAACGGTTATTAACAGCGTAAGGGCGGCCAGCACAATGGTAACTGCTATGTTACCCGTCAGGTTAGCGCCACCCGGCATCAAGCCCAGCAGGTTGTTGAACCAGATAAAGAAGAAGATGGTGAGCAGGTACGGCATGTAGCGCTCATACTTCGGACCGATGTTCGCCTTGGCGATTTCATCGCGGATAAAGATGATGATCGGCTCGAAGAAAGACTGCATGCCCTTCGGTGCCTTGCCCGGATTCCTTTTATAAGAGCCCGCGATGCTGAAGAACACAAAAAACAGCAGCGCCACACTTAAAAACATGGAGGCAACGTTCTTAGTAATAGAGAAGTCATACAAGCCCGCATACTGGGCTGTTGGCTCGCCCTCGGCATTGGCCTTGTAAATATGGCCGTGCTCCATCACATAGCCCTTGTAAGGCACAATTTCGTGGTGCTCGTTGTAGAAATTATGCGAGGAGAACACCTGCACATCGCCGTTATCTATCAGTATTACCGGCAAGTAAAGCACTACCCCGTCTGCAAAATGCCAGGAATAATCATCTGCGATGTGATGCGTGATCATGTCGCCTGGCCTGAACTCGCCGCCTTCCTCCGATGCGTTAGCTTGCGCCGCGATCGTGAAAAAAGTAACCAATAAAACTAATAACTTCTTCATTAAGAGATATTTAGAAACACACTTTATAAAGCAAAACCCTATAAGTCATCCTGCCTTTTCAAATGAGGGCGCAAGTTAGCCAACAAACCGTAGATTTCAAACCCGGTAAATAGAAAATATAATGCAAAGAAATTGAACACGAACTGCAGGCGGCCCTCTTTATAAAAGAAAATGTACAGCGAGATAACCCCGATGCTCAGGATAAACCGGAATCCCATAGAGGCGAAATAGTACACCTGAAAGTTGTCAGGGTCGTTTTTGTACCCCATTTGCGTGATAAAAAAGGTAAACCCGGTGATAAAGACAAAGAAGCCCAGGGTATACCAGATCAGCGGATGCACCAGGGAATAGCCGCTGTAGTGCAGAAGCACGCCGATCGCGACAGCAAGTATCACCGTCAGGATGCTTAGATTTTGAAAGAACTTCACGTGAATTATTTTTTTGTGATTGAAATGATGACCACCACCATGGTGGTGATAACGGCCACCAACAGGAGCACCACCGTAAACCAGGGTTGCTTATTTCCCGCGTACTCGTCCAGTTTCATGCCGGCAAAGGCTGCCAACACCATCGCCCCGATCATCTGGAAGGCCATTCCAGAGTATTTCACATACGGCTTAATGTTGTCTTCCCGCTTGTTGCCGGGTTTTTCCTGCTCTGGTTTCGCTGTCATGTTATTCAGAAGTGCACAAAGTTACTCCTTTTTATGATGTTACCTGCACATGGGTTTTTAAATACGCCGGGGCTTGTAAAGCAAAGCTGCGCCTGAAACCAAATAGCCTATTATTTAGTTCAATAGCGGACCCTTCTTGTATCTGTTGCCTGATTATTGACAGATTATTGTATTTTTGTATGAGGCAATATCCTTACCTGGAGGCTTCTGTTTTATAGGCGCTGCCCCTGGCACGGTTCCCTTATACTTTACAGGAAGGCCCGGCCGTTTATACTTATATAGAAAGTGTTTGAACCCTTGCACCAGTTATAACTTGAACAATAGACTACTGTACCTACTTTGTGTGATGGCAGGGCTGTTTCTGACGGCCTGTTCGGCGGAGCGTAACAACCCTGTGAGTAAAACCTACCACAACACAACGGCCCGCTACAACGGCTACTTTCTTGCCAAAGAGAAAATGCAGGCCATTGAGGCCGGGTTGCAGGAGAAAATGCAGTACGACTATAACCAGGTGCTGCCCCTTTACCCCACCCTGGACTCCAGCGCCGCCAAAGCCCTTGCGCCCGAGCTTGAGGATGTGCTTAAAAAAGCGTCGTTTCCTATCCAGTATCACAAAAACAGCAAGTGGATCGATAACAGTTACATCCTGATTGGGGAGGCCAACTATTACCAGATGAAGTTTGCCGAAGCTGCCCGCACGTTCAAATACGTGAACTCCATCAGCAAGAATGCCGACGACAGGCATGAGGCCCTAGTATGGCTGATGCGCACCTTCCTGAAAATGGGGGAGCTGGACAATGCCCAGCAAGTGTCGGAATACCTGCGTAAAGAGCGCCTGAACCGCGACAATGCCCGTGAACTTTACCTGGCCCGGGCCCAGTACCATACTTTGCTGCAGGATACCAGCGCGGTGATTGAGAACCTGGAGCTTTCGCTCTCCAATTTTAAAGCGAAGGACGACCAGTCGCGGGTGCGGTTTACCCTTGCGCAGCTTTACCAATTAACCAATCAGCCAAAAGAGGCCTATACGCAGTACAGCAAAATCCTGCGCCATAACCCGCCTTACGACCTGGGCTTTTTCAGCAGGCTAAACCTGGGCCAGGTATCGGAGTTAACCGATGAGCGCGACAAGGAGCGCATCGCCGGATACTTCCAAAAGCTACTGAAAGACGAAAAGAACAAGGAATACCGCGACAAGATCTATTACGAGATGGCGCAGTTTGAACTGCGCCAGCAAAACTACGACAAGGCCCTGGAGTACCTGGAGCAGTCGTTGCGCAACCCAGGCGCTATCGAGAACCAAAAAGCCTACACCTATGTATCGGCTGGCAAAATATACTTCGATAACCTGAGCAAGTATAACCTGGCGGCCGCCTATTACGACAGCGCGGCACAGGCGTACCCCCAGCTTGCCCCCGAATATGAGGCTGTGACCGAGCGCCGGGATATCTTAGCCGATTTTGCCCGGCAGTACAACACCATTCAAACGCAGGACAGCCTGCAGCGTTTGGCCCGCATGAGCGGGGCAGAGCGAAACGTGTATTTGCAGCAACTTGCCCAGCAACAGGAGGAGGAACGGTTACTCGCCGAAAACAGACTGACAGAACGCCAGGGTAAAGGACAGGACGCTGCTACTTCCTTTGGCAGAAAGGGGCAGAACCAGGGCCGTGCTGACACGAATGCAGGAGGCGTGTGGTACTTCGACAACCCGGTGGCCATGGCTTCGGCGCGGGCCGAGTTCCTGCGCCGCTGGGGCGACAGGCCGCTGCAAGACTTCTGGCGCATCCGGAGCAGGGGCGAGACAGGCAACGAGGCCCAAGTGTCGCGGGCACCGGTTATTGCCCCTGAAACCCAAATGACCCCAGAGGAGCGCGCGCAGTCGCTGATGCAGCAATATGAGAAAGACATTCCTTTAACGAACGTGGCGATGGCCCAATCGGAGAAGCAAGTGGAGGACGCTTTCTTTAGGTTAGCCAATATTTACAGCCAGAATTTAAAAGACCCTGCCAAGGCAACCCAGGCTTTTGAGGAGCTTCTGCGTCGCTTTCCGAATACAGAGCATGCCGCTGATGCGTATTACAGCCTGTACTTATTATATGGAAAAGCAGAGGACGCTGCCAAGCAGCAACTGTACTACAGTAAAATCAAGCAACAGTTCCCCAACACCACCTATGCACGTTTAGTGGATGACTCCGATTTTATGTCTAAAAACGCGGCTGATAACCTGAAAGCGCACGAACTGTACGATTCGGCCTACTCGCTGTATGAGAACCAGGAGTATAAGAAAGCCACGGCTCTTGTTAACGAGCTGATCAGCCAGTATCCGCTGAACGATATCCAGGACAAAGTGGCCTATCTGGATGTGCTGGTGACAGCCCGGACGCAGAAGCCCGATGCTTTGCGCTCCAAACTAACGCGCTTTGTGTCTGCTTACCCGGGCAGTGCCTTACAGCCGCAGGCGAACCAACTGCTGGCCACTTACCAGCAGCTGGAGCAAACGAACCAGTTGCGCAGCGAAGCACCGGCCACGCAGGCAGTTAAACTAAAGTCAGTTTCTGCCTTGAGTCCCGAGGAAAAGGTAAATGCCACCATCGCGTCTGCTACGGCTTCTGCCGCCCCGGAGAAGGCTGCCTTACCTCCTGTGCCCCCTACGCTGCCCCAGGAGCCAAAGCCAGCCACGCCAACTACTGACACGGCTTCGGTGGCAAAAGCTGCTACCGAAAAACAGCCCGTTGCCAATCAGCCGGAGCCCCCTGTAGCAAAGGGCCAGCCCACCGACTCTGCCAGCATCGCTACAGCAGCACCCGCCACGCCTCCGGCAGACCCGCTGGCCTATAACCTGGAAGCAGATTCGGCCTATTATTTTGTTTTGGTATACCCTTCCAAAGAGGCTGCTTTTAAGGATGTCCAGGCCAAGTATGAAAAGTATAACAACACCTACTATCAGAAACAGCGATTAACAATCGATTCTGTTGCCTTTGCAAACGGCAAAACCATGCTGGTGATGCAACGCTTTGATGACCCTAAGCTTGCCCAGTCATTTAATATCAAACAAAAAGCGCCGCAGTCTCCGGTTGGAAGAATAAGAGGCATAGAATTCGCTACCTTTGTTATCTCTTCTGCTAACTACCGCAAGTTGCTACAGAAGAGAGACCTGGACTCATACCTGACTTTCTTTAAAAACAATTATTGATACATGACTACGCGTCAAAAAACTGTTGAACCCAAAAAATCCTTTTTACCAAAAGCAGTTTCGGTTCTCTGGATACTGTTTTTAGGTGGACTTGCCGTATTTATACTGTATATCTACGCGGTTAGCATCAACTTTCTGAACCTGTTCGGAGAGTTGCCGAACCTGCGCACCCTCGAGAACCCTAAAAGCGCCTTAGCCTCGGAGCTCTATTCTGCCGACAACAAGGTGCTGGGCAAATACTTTCGCGAAAACCGCACGCCCGCTGATTACGAGGAGCTGCCGGATAACCTGGTGAACGCCCTGGTTGCCACTGAAGACATCCGCTTTGAGGAGCACTCGGGCATCGACCCGGAGGCCATGGCCCGTGTGGCGGCTGCCATTCTTACTGGCCAGTCTAAGGGCGGGGGCAGTACCCTAACGCAGCAGGTGGCTAAAAACCTTTTCCGCACGCGCGGCGATGAATTGAACACCGGTGTGCTCAACAACGTGCCCGGCCTTCGCACCCTTATTCACAAGACCAAGGAGTGGATTATGTCCGTGAAGCTAGAGCAGTCTTACACCAAAAGGGAGATCATGGTCATGTACCTGAACATCTTCGAGTTTGGCAGTAACGCCTTCGGCATTAAATCGGCAGCCAAAACTTTTTTTAACAAGGATGTTCAAAACCTGAACGTGGAGGAATCAGCGGTGCTGGTCGGTTTGTTTAAGAATCCGACCTATTACAGCCCCAAATTTAACCCCGATAACGCCAAGCAGCGCCGCAACGTGGTGTTGCAGCAGATGGTGAAGTATGGCTTTTTGCCTGAGGAAGAGTTTGCGAAGCTGAAAGACAAGGATATTGACCTGGATTACCGGGTGGAGAATCAGAACGTGGGCCTGGCCCCGTACTTCCGGACAGAGGCCAGCAAGTTCCTGCTGCAGTGGTGCCGCGAGAACGGCTACGATTTATACGCCGATGGCCTGAAGATCTACACCACCATCGACTCGCGCATGCAAAAATATGCGGAGCAAGCCATGGAGGCGCACATGCAGGACCGCCAGAAGGCTTTTCTAGAGCACTGGAAAGGCCGTAACCCCTGGGTAGACAGAGACAACCGGGAAATCAAGAACTTCCCGGAGGTAGCCATCAAACGCACAGACCGCTACCGCAGGCTGAATGCCCGCTTCGATGGCAACCAGGACTCCATTAACTTTTACCTCAACAAGAAGATCCCGATGACCATCTTCACCTGGGATGGCGAGAAGGAAGTAATGATGAGCCCCCTGGATTCCCTGAAACACTATAAACACTTCCTGCAGGCTGGCTTTATGGCCATGGAACCCCAAACAGGGCATATCAAAGCCTGGGTGGGCGGCATCAACTACAAGCACTTTAAGTATGACCACGTCAAGCAGGCGGCCCGGCAACCCGGCTCCACCTTTAAGCCTTTCCTGTATACCGCGGCCATGGAAAACGGCTATTACCCCTGCTATGAGGTAATCGACACGAAAGTTTGCATCCCGCTGCCCGACGGCAACATGTGGTGCCCAAACAATTCGGACAATAAGTACAGCGGTCAGAAATTCACATTACGCAAGGCCCTCGCAGAGTCGGTTAACTCTGTTTCTGCTTTCCTGGTGAACAAACTGGGACCTGAGACTTTGGTGAAGACGGCAAAGCGCATGGGTATTTCCACCCCGCTGGACCCAACGCCTTCTTTGGCCCTTGGCACCAGTGACGTTACACTTTATGACATGGTGGGCGCATACGGCACTTTTGTAAACGGGGGTACCTGGATCGAGCCTAATTTTGTTACCCGCATCGAGGACAAGCACGGAAACGTGATAGCGGACTTCGCCCCTAAAAAGATTGAAGCCCTGAGCGAAGAAACGGCTTACCTGATGGTGCACATGCTTAAAGCGGCTGCAGAGCCCGGCGGCACAGCATACTATGGCCTGCGACACCGCAACGGCTTAAAGAATGAGATAGGCGCTAAAACGGGTACCACGCAAAATCAGTCGGATGCCTGGTTCATGGGCCTCACCCCGAACCTGGTGTGCGGCACCTGGGTAGGCGGTGAAGATCGTTCTATTCACTTCCGAACGATAGCCCTGGGTCAGGGTAATAAGCTTGCCATGCCGATCTATGGGGCCTTCATGCAGAAAGTGTACGCCGATAAATCGTTGGATGTCTCAAAAGATGCTTTCCCTAAACCTTTGGCCCCGTTATCTGTAGAATTAGACTGCGCTAAGTATAACCAGGGCATCCAGGTAGATTCTGCCCAGCAAGATGAGTTTCTGCACCTGCCTACAGAGATAGACTTAGACGCAGACATCTAATGCTTTGAGTGTATGCCTGCAAACGATAAGTTTAAAGAGAAAATTTCGCACCTGCCCCATAAGCCCGGCATCTATAAATTTTTTGACGACAACGGTATCATCTACGTTGGCAAAGCCATTGACATCCGGAAGCGGGTCAGTTCTTATTTTAACCGTTCGGCGCAGCACAACAAAAAAACACTTAAGCTTGTCTCGCAGATAAAGGACATTGAGTTTACCATCGTAGACACGGAGACAGACGCGTTTCTTCTCGAGAATAACCTCATCAAGCAGTACCAGCCCAAGTATAACATCCTGTTGAAGGACGGCAAGACCTATCCGTACATCTGTATCATCAACGAGCGCTTTCCGCGTGTGATCAGCACCCGGAACAAGTTGAAGGACGGTTCCCGTTATTTTGGCCCTTATCCAAGCGGAACCACCATGAACATTGTGCTGGACCTGATCCGGACGCTTTATCCGCTGCGGACCTGCACCTATAACTTATCGCCGGAGAACATTGCTGCTGGCAAGTTTAAAGTATGCCTGGAGTACCATATCGGCAACTGCAAGGGCCCGTGCGAGGCTTTTGAGGACGAGACTGCTTACAATCATTATATCTCACAGATCAAAAGTATACTTTCGGGTAACTTAACCATTGCCAAGAACTATTTTAAGGAGCGCATGGCCGCCGCCGCCGCCGATTTCCAGTATGAGCTCGCGCATCAGTTCAAGCAAAAGCTGGACATGCTCGAGGATTTCCAGGCCAAGTCTACGGTAGTAAGCCATACCCTTACCAACATTGATGTTTTCACGATCACCAGCAACGACAACTGCGCCTTTATCAATTATCTGAAGGTAATGAACGGCTCCATTATTCTCACGCAGTCTCTGGAGGTGCAGAAGAAGCTGGATGAGGAAGATACCGACATCCTAGCTTCTGTTATCGTGCAACTTCGGCAGGAGTTTGAAAGTACTTCCCGCGATGTGATCGTCAACATAGACCTGACCTTGCCTCTGGATAACGTTACGGTTTCGCAGCCCCAGATTGGGGATAAGCGCAAATTGCTCAGTCTCTCTTTAAAGAATGCGCTCTACCTGCGCAAGGAGCGCGAAGGCAGGCAGGAGAAGAACAAAGATCTAAGCGAGCAACGGGAGCTGCGTGTGCTGGAAACCATGAAAAAAGATTTGCGTCTGACAGAGCTTCCGCGCCAGATAGAGTGTTTCGATAACTCCAATTTTCAGGGCGATAACCCGGTTGCCTCGATGGTTTGCTTTAAGAATGGCAGGCCCAGCAAGAAAGATTACCGCCATTACAACATCAAAACGGTAGTGGGGGCAAACGACTTTGAGTCGATGTATGAGATTGTAACGCGCCGCTACCGCCGGCTGCTGAACGAGAACCAGCCCTTGCCCCAACTCATTATAATTGATGGTGGTAAAGGGCAGCTAAGTATGGCTGTAAAGGCCTTGAAAGACCTGGACATTTATGGCAAGGTGGCTGTGGTGGGTATTGCCAAACGGCTGGAGGAGATCTTTTACCCAGGTGACTCGCACCCGCTTTATATCGACAAAAAATCGGAATCGCTTAAACTGATCCAGCGTTTGCGAAATGAGGCGCACCGCTTTGCCATTACCTTCCATAGAAGCAAGCGCGATGCCGGCACCCTTAAAACGGAATTGACGGACATTAAAGGGATTGGTCCGACAACGGCAGAAGCTTTGTTGCTTAAGTATAAATCCGTGAAAAAACTTAAGGAGCTCAGTTTACAGGAGTTGGATCTGGAGGTAGGAAAGGCCAAAGCGGCCATTGTCTATAAACACTTGCATCCCTCCGAAAATTAACTAATGTTTAAAAACAAGAGAGGCGACCCGCAAAGGTCGCCTCTCTTGTTTTATGGAATTTCTTTAAAATTAATAGCTCCAAAGGCTATACTCATACTCGATCAGCGCCTCCATAGCATCCTGAGCAGCCAGAAGTCCTTTTTTACCACCACCGTAAATATCGGCCAGGGCTCTGTCGCCTGGGTTCGAGATTTTCGTGATGTATGAACTGAACAACCACAGGTCGAATGCATCGGCCAGGTTTTTGTGCTGTGCATCGTTTTGCGCGTTGTACCAAATGGCCAGTTCAGGGTTATTGCGGAACACTTTAACTAGGTCGCTCATTTTAAAAGAGCCTACGGTTTGCTCAAAACCCAGCGGATTTAACGTGGCGGGCACCTTAATACTGATCGTATGGATATCGTGATACATGCGCGAGCGCTTTTTATCGAATACCACGTTCTCCTTTAGCTCTAACAGGTAAAGTTGTTTTGGGAAGTACTCGTTGCTGATCGGCCCAGTAGTGGTTTGCACCGCATCTTCGCCAAGCGCATTGCCCCAGGCATCGTCTGCTTCCTCTTTTTCGGCCTTCCCAAATCCAGCTGCTATTTCCTCGTCGCTAAGTCCGGCACCTTTATCTTTGGGTGTCATGTTGCCAATGAACTCCTCGCGTGTGAGGGGAGTGTTTACAGAATCTGTTTTATACGCTGTCAGTTCTCCGCTTTTTACAGCATTGATAATGATCTTTGTAATTTCCCTGTTTTCCGAGAACATTGGTTTGTTCTGCTTCTCCCGCAAATCTATCTTACGCCATACCGTTTTTTTAAACAGCACATCTTGTTCTGGTATTGGCCTTGCTGATGGATTTGTAGCGGCAGCCGTAGTGGGTACCTGCTGTGCCATGGCACCTGCAGATAGCAGTAAACCTGCTGCTACTCCTATAACTTTAACTAATTTCATATGCCTTGTAAGCTTGTTGGTTAATTTAATGGAAGAGAGAAGTTATCCTCTATGTTCACATCAACCGCGGTGCCCCTATAGTTCAGGCGCTTCACGTCCAGAATTTCCATTACCACTCTGTCTCCCTTGTTTGCCTTCGCTGCAAAGCTTGTCAGGTTACCGGTAGGGCCATTAATTTCCTGCTGGTCTACCAACTGGTTGTTTCTGATGAGGTATGCTCTCCACTTCGTAACTCTATAACGTGCTTCGTTGGGTAATAATTGCTTAAACCCTTCATCTGCTACGGCTTGTATTTCTACTGCTCTTAAAGAGGCTGCCTGCACACCGCGTTTAAAGTCAAGGGGTTTGCCGTTTACCAGTGCAACCAGTTCGGGCTTAGGTATCGGGCGCACTTTAAAGGTTTCGGAACCGATGGAGTTGCCGCCGCTGCTCACGTTAATCGTAACTTGTGTAGCATTCGGAATAATGGTAACTTCTCCTTTTTTGGCTCCTTTAATAGCAGAACCGCCATTCGCTGAGAAACTCGGATCGTATACCGCGCCTAAAGCCGGCACCTGTATATTCAGTTCGTTCGCGCACTGGAAGTACAAAGCCTGCACCGCAGCCGACTGCACCTGAATTACAGGTTTGGCCACTACATATTCTTCTACTACATTAAATGTTGTGTCGCGCCCGTTCTGGTTTATAGTGATCTGGCCTTTCCAGGTCTGCTTCGAGTTGCCATCCGCATCGTAATTAGATGCTGCGGCCACGAATTCTACCTGGCCTTTACCGTCCACTACCTTTACCGTTTTGCCTTGGAAGGACATCTTCGGAACGATGTTATCAGAAGAGGCTGCAATAAACATATCTGCCTTGTACTTGGTACCGGCAGCCACTGTTTTCGACTCGGCACGAGCCATGGCAAATATCTTCTCGAACTTGATGATATCTGCACCAACCTGCTGTGCTAGCTTTTGCAGTGCATCTGATTCATACTTCAAAATCTCGCTTTCCTTTTGCGAAAGCACTGCCAAAGCGGCTACCAAAGGTGTTGCTTCAAAGTTTAACTGGGCAAAATCTTTGTTCTTCTGTGCTTTATCGCCTTTTGCCACTGGGTCCTCGCTACTGCTCAGCGCAAGTTTAGCAGGCATGTTCGGGTTGTACTGCCGCATGAACTTCGCATAGTTATTTAACTTATCCTCCAGCTCATAGGCAGCGCCATTGTTCTTGTTAGCGGCACCGATCATGTTAATAGCCACCACATCCTCAGCACTCGGGTTAGCATACTGATCCGGATTCTCAGGATTTGTTCCTCCTGTTTTATCCACTAACATCTGACGCAGGCCGCGGATGTAGCTGATCATGTTAGAGGTTTCCTGACGCACCTTCTGCGCATTTTCCAGCACACGCTTGTCATTTGCCGATGGGGTTTTGTTCTCTGCCACCGCAGACCTGATATTTGATACAACCCCGGCGTTATCCGTTACTGTTTTATCGTTCACACTTTTTAAACTTTCGTCCAAAAACTGAAACTTCAACAGGATCGCCGAGCTCACTTGTAGGGCAAGAAGAGCGGTCAGTACCAAGTACATCATACCGATCATCTTCTGCCGTGGTGTCTCTTTTCCTCCAGCCATTTTATACTATCTTAACAGTTGTTTTCTTAATGATATGAAAATGAACTTGAAAAAATTATCCTTTCATGGCTGTCAGCATGTTGCCGTACACGGTGTTAAGCGAGTGCAGGTTCTGCGTTAAGCGGGATACTTCGTTCTTAAACTGCTCTGTGTCTTTGCTGGCATCGGTCAGGTTCTCCATGGCCATGCTCAGGTTGCCATAGAACTTGTTCATCGCCTTCAGGTGGTTGTTTGCGTCCTGCAGTTCCATTTCATACACTGCATTCAGGGCACCCAGGTTACGGGTCATGTTCTGTATCTGGCCATGATACTCCTGGGCATCTACCGTAGAGCCAGCCATATGAGACAGGGCCTCGGCTGTTGTAGCATATGCCTTGTTCATGTTATCCAACTGGTCGGCTGCGGCTCTCACGCGCAGGGTGTAATCTTCTGTGGCGGCAGTTGCTTTGCTCATGTCAGCCATCTGTGCAGCAGACTCGCTGAATCTGTTCAGGCCCATGCCCAGGCTGTTTATCGTTTCCGGTGTGATGTCCGCGTCACGCATCATATCATCCAGCTTACGGGTAAGCGAAGTGCCTCCTGATGTTGCTGTTGCTGGCATCAGCCCCTCTCCGGCATAGTCATCAGCCAACTGTGGGTATACTCTTGCCCAATCCGGCTCGTGCGACTGTGGCTGGAAAGCACTCAAAAAGAAAATAACGGCTTCTGTGCTCAAACCCAGGATTAGCATGAGGTCTGCTCCCTCCCAGTGCTGTATTTTGAACAGGGCACCTACAATTACGACAGCTGCGCCAATGCCGTATACTTTGGGCATTATCACATCAAATAAAACATTGCGACTATTTGCTTTGCTCATGTTGTTTCCGATTAAGTTGTGAACGATTGGATATTAGAGGTTGGACTAGTGTTACGGGTATGATTTTATTTGAAGCTTATCTGAATTCTCTTCCGGAAGATCTCCCTAAGTATACCATGGCATTACGGAAACCAACAAATGACCTGGCTGAATCCTGATATTCGAAATTACGCGTGCCTGTCTCCAGGAAATAAGCAATATCTTTCCAGGAACCGCCTCTTACTACTTTGCGGGGTTCGTTATCATCGTTGTAAACCGGGTTTAAATCCCATACAACTGGCACAGAGGCATCGAAATAAGCATCCTCGCACCACTCTGCTACGTTACCGGCCATGTCGTAAAGGCCGAAGTCGTTAGGAAAGTATTGCGCTACAGGTGCCGTGTAAGAGAAACCATCGCTGTAGTAATCGCCGCGGCCTGGCTTAAAGTTAGCCAGCAAGCAGCCTTTGGCGTTTCTTAAATAGGGGCCGCCCCACGGGAAAACCGACATATCCCGGCCTCCTCTTGCTGCATACTCCCACTCTGCCTCCGATGGCAAACGGAATTCCGGCATAGGCGCCTGGCCGTTTTCGGTACGGGCCTGGTTTTTTAGCTTGGTACGCCACTCGCTGAAATACTTCGCCGCAAACCAATCTACCCCTACTACAGGGTAATCATCAAAAGCGGGGTGCGTGAAATAATACTCCATCAACGGGTCACCCATGTGGTACGCGAAGTCCTTCACCCACACGGTGGTATCCGGGTAAAGTTCCGACATCACATATTCTTCGCCCAAAACGTCCAGCGAGTCCTCTTTCATCACATCAATGAACTGACGGTACTCGTTGTTGGTGATCTCGGTTTCGTCCATGTAGAAACCACTGATGGTAACCTGCTTATTTAAGTTGGCCATAGAAGCCGCAATATCCTGATCAGCCTGCCCCATGTGGAATGTTCCGCCCGGGCAGGGCACCATGCCATAAGGTACTTCCTGTGAATTGTATTCCGGACGGTCCTCAGCACCCACAAGGTCACCCTGGGGCCCCCTCCTCAATCCACAGCCTGCCAGTACTACTACCGCCAAGGCGAAGGAAGACAGCTTAATTAGTTTGTTCATGATGAGTAGTAAAAAGTAAATTTTTTAGTAATATTTCTTCTAGCACACTATTATGAGTGTAGCAAATATATAAGATTTAGCACCAAATAAAAAAAGTATTCAATACAGTTCTGGCTTATTATTTCCCAACGGCATAACACCCTGATTATTATCCTAATAATTCAAATTTTTTTAAGTGCTACACAAAGGGGAAGCACTTAAAAACGGGGCATTGGCTTGAATGTTGTTTATTTGGTAAAATTATAGCGCGGCGTTTTTACCGGCGGACGGAACCTTACGACAGGCTCCGGCAATCTATAGCTCAGCATCACCTCATGCGAGGTGGGTGCTTTCGCATCCTTGTTAAATGTAGTCAGGTCTAAGGCATAGCCCACGCGCAGGGCATTATCCTGCAACAAAGCAACCCCCACTAGCGCACTAACAGCTTCCTGGTACCGATAATTCACGCCGGCCCAATATTTTTCTGCATACGTAAGGCGCGCGCCGGCATCAAACGAAAAAGTTTCCGTGTCATGCTTTAAAAGCACCGTTGGCGTTGCCACCAGGTCTCTGGACAGCGGCAGGTGGTAGCCGCCTGTAACGTAAATATGGTTCTCCCCCAGAAACCTTCCGTTGCCTGTTCTCGCCGAATCTGCAAACTCATACTCTGCCTGCAGCAAATTTGTTACCCCGCCGCCTGCATAAAAAGTAGCTGACTCGTACCATACGCCCGCCCCTACATCATACTTGGTGTCAGAACTGTTATAGGGCACACTCGGGTCTCCATCGTCGTTTGCCCTGTAACTGCCCTTTTTTATGTTGTTGATATTGGTCTGCACGCCTAACCCCAGTTTATTCTCTCCGATTTTGATATGGAAAGAATAAGAAAGCGCGGCAGACAAAAAAGTGGTGTTGGCAATCCGGTCGCGCATCAGGTTAAGCCCCACCCCGCCATGCAAAAGCCTAACGGGCGTGTGTGCCGTTAGCAGCAAGGTCTGCGGCGAGCCGCCGTCATCGAACGTAGCGTTGTAGCCCAGCCACTGGTAGCGGTAGATAGACAACAGCTCAGGCCTGTTAGTTATACCGGCATAGGCAGGACTGATCTGCATGCCGTTAAAACCATAATGGGTGAACTGTGGCTGTTGCTGTGCCCAGCTAAACGAGGTGCAAAGGAACATCAACACCACTATAGGTAGAAGCTTTCTCATGAAGCGCTGTAAAAAGCCAAGATTAACTATAATAAGATTAAGAGAACGACTCCATCAAATATAGCTTTTTAACGTGAAAACGCAAAAGCTAGTATCAAAAGATTGCATACTAGCTTTTGCGTTTATAAGTAAGTAAAGCAGCCGGAAAAGTTACGTTAGGCGCTTATTTTTTTAGCCCGGCCTTATGATTCTGTATATACACCTCTATAGCTCCCGTCATGGACGGGGCATTCGGAAGCGGCGCCTCTACGTCCAGTTCCAGGCCTGCATCGCGTACTGCCTTTGCGGTGGTGGGCCCAAATGCGGCTATGCGCGTGTTTTTCTGCTTAAAATCGGGGAAGTTGATAAAAAGTGAACTGATGCCCGACGGACTAAAAAAGGCGATGCAGTCGTAAGTTACATCATCCAGGTCAGAAAGGTCGGCTGCCACAGTTTTATAAATAATGGCTTCTGAGTGCTTGATCTTGTTAGACTCCAGAAACTCCGGGATATCCTCTTTGCGGATATTGGAGCACGGGAACAGGAACTTCTCTCCTTTGTGCTTTTTAATAACCTCAAAAAGGTCCTTCGCCGTTTTTTCGCCGACAAAAAGCTTGCGCTTGCGCAGTGTGATGTATTTTTGCAGGTAGTAAGCCGTTTGGTCCGATATACAGAAGTACTTCATATCGGCCGGCATCTCGATCTTACTCTCCTGGCAGATTCTAAAGAAGTGGTCTACTGCGTTGCGGCTGGTAAAAATAACTGCTGTGTGCGACAGGATATCTACTTTATCTTTTCGGAACTCCTTGAACGGAACCGGCTCCACCTCAATAAACGCCCTGAAGTCTACCTTAATGTCATACTTGTCAGCGATAGATAAATATGGGGAATTATCTGTAGTAGGCTGTGGCTGTGTAACCAGAATAGTCTTGATGGGTAATTTGTGTCTTTCCGGGTTTGCGCTTCCCGTTGCTTTGCTTTCAGCCATATAAATACGCGGTTGTTAAGTTTTCACTTGCGGCCGCCACTGCGAGCAATTGTGTTTTTAAAAGCTAAACACAATCAACTTGAGTACTATTGCAAGCGGAATTACTTCTGTGGCGCAAAGGTATGAAAATAAATGCAAATTTAGTACAGGGGCCTTTTTATTTACGGCTGCAAACACCATAACTGTGGTGAGAACCAGCAGGAAAGAAACCAACGCATTTGAAACCTGTAAAATGATTTCAGGTATAGCGGCATTCATCGCTAAATACAGCAGCAGGACGAAAGGCAGAATGATGCCAAGAAAAAGTATCGTTTTGATAAACTCCCGATATTGCACTTGCACCACCTCCTCCAAACCAAAAATTAATGACATCACCCGCAGGAAAAGGTACTTTAACAGGATAAACCCGAAAATAACCAGCGCGTAGATCAGGATCCTGGTGGTAATATCTGCCTCAGATACGGGCAAAATGCGGTTGAACAGCAAGATGTGCTGCACATTGGTATGGATAGCGGCGATCAGGAGCGCCAGCGACAAAGAGAAGGCCAGTATAAACAGGATGCTGGACCAGGAACTGATGGGCTTACTCAGGAAGCTCTCATCCAGTCTGTTGGTTGTGCTAAAAAAACCGGAGTTGAACAGGCTATGGAAGTCAGTGGGGTAATTGAAGCGCAGCCAGCCATAGATCAGCCCGATTAGGAGCAGGAAGAGAATGAATGCGTTTTGGTTGACATAGTTTCGCAACTGGATGGTAAATGCCCGCTGGCCCACCGCGGTTCCTTTCGTAGCCGTGCGCACCTCATTGTAAATGCCCTTCACATTGGGCTGCTGGGTAGGGTGCCACACCGTTAGCAGGTATTTCCCCTCGTGCACATTAGCTCCGGCGCTTAACCCAGACAGATCAAGGGAGTAAGTGGCAGAGGAATCAGCTTTAAACACCAGGCGGTTATTCAAAAAAAGGCATAGATCCTTTGGCGCTGAGAGTCCGATCAGGAAAGGTTGCGAGGCAGAAACAGACACCCACTGATGCAGGGCCTTCTCGCCGGAGTGAACGTTTGCCACATAAGGAACCAGTTGTTTAGACTGCTCCTGGTACACTAGCCACTCACCCGTCAGGCTGTTGTTCTGGTCGAGGGGCAGCACCTGGGCCCGCACCTGAGCCGTTGTGAGGATGGTAAAGAAAAAGAAAGGAAGCCAGCCAGCTTTAAGCTTTTGAAACACTTTGCGCACTGCGAATTTTATAAACACCTAAAAAGACACTCAGCGCTACCGCTAGCACCAGTAGAAAAAGTAAGATATTGCCATTCCCCCAATCCCCGAAAGCAACCACAAACAAGATGATCAGCACGTTTAAGGAGGCCAGCATCAGAACCGTGGTTATTTGAGAGAAACCCATGGCCAGCAGCCTGTGGTGCACGTGCTTCTTGTCTGGCAGAAAAGGAGATTTGCCCTGTAGCACCCTGATCAGCAGCACGCGTATGGTATCGAAGAGCGGCACGAACAGTATCCCAATGGCCAAAGATGGGGCTGCAGGCACCTGCCGCATTTCGATGAACTGTATGGCCAGCACCGACAAAATAAACCCGCAAAGCAGCGAGCCGGTGTCGCCCATAAATATGGACGCCTTATGAAAGTTATACCTCAGAAACCCGGCAATGCCCCCTACCAGGCAAAAGGCCACTGCAGCGTAGTTGCCATACGAAGCGCCGCCATACAGGAAGAAATAAACGCCAAACGTACAGGTAGCGATCAGGACGACGGTGCCCGCTAATCCGTCTAAGCCATCTATCAGGTTAATGGAGTTGGTTACCCCAATGATCAACAGGAACGTAAACGCGTAGCTGGTGCCTATCTCCAGTACCTCAATCCCGAAAATGCCCTGAAAGCTGGTTATCCGGATATCCGCCATAAACATGACGATGCCCGTGGCCAGCAGCTGCATAGAAAACTTCTTTAAAGCGGATATATTGATCAGGTCGTCTTTCAGGCCAATAAAGAACAGCATGACGCAGGCTGCCAACAGCTGCTGCACGCCGTTGTTTAGCTCCGTGAATATGGTGAGCGCAGACATAAAGCCGGCAAATATGGCACCGCCGCCGAGCCGCGGGGTCAGTTGTTCGTGTACGGTGCGCAGGTTAGGCTGATCCAGTATATTCTTGATGTGTGCCACCCGGATAATGGAGGGCACCGCAAATATCGCGATCAGAAACGCCCAGCAGGATGCGAGAAAAAGGGGTAGAAAGTTTTTATCCATAAATTACTCCAGCAAGGCACTTTGGCCGATCACCAACAACTTCACCGTTTAAACTCTCTTATAGAGCCTGTGTTAAATTCAGTCCCGGTCTGCAAAAACAGGATTTCCACAGCCTCTAATATACACAGATTATTAAACGCACAAACTATTGCTGCCTAAAAATAGAAAACACAGGGCTTTACGAGTGCAGCACCCCCTGCATCTGCAGCATGCTTATCTCGATCAGGTGCTCTTCTGTGATGGCTTCTGGCACAAACACGAATTTTTTGTCGAAAATCTTTTTGCCGATATAATAGCTTACCCAGTACTCGTTATTGATGTGAAAAATAGCGGGATCAATGGGTTCTATCTGCACGAAGCTTTTTGCCTCCACCTGCTCAAACATGTGCCGCAGCACCGATGTTTTCACTTCCTGCTCTTTCCATACGCCATAGCCTTTTGAGGTGACGAGCACGTTTTCGAGGGGGAAGGGGTTAGTGTTAAGCAGGTACACGTTCCAGAGGGGTTCTCCCTGTTCATTCATTTGCCTGGCGATGGCCACCGATATGCCCTCTACCGCGCCGAAATCGATATCCTTCTTCATATTGCACTTTCTGTGATATGGCCTTCAAACAGGCCGGCGATGTGTTTCTTTAGTTTTTCCTCTACTTCGGGCAGCGCCACCGCATGCCCCAGCTCTTTGGCCAGCGAAGTTACCTGTTTATCCGAAATACCGCACGGCACGATGTTGTTAAAATAGTCCAGGTCGGTGTTCACATTAAAGGCAAACCCGTGCATGGTTACCCAACGGCTGCACTTTACGCCCAAAGCGCATATTTTCCTGGGGTTCAGCTGCCTTTCAAAGTCCAGCCACACCCCGGTTAGCCCCTGAATCCTGCCTGCTGCTATGCCATACTCGGCCAGCGTAAGTATCACCGCCTCTTCCAGGTAGCGCAGGTATTTGTGGATGTCCGTAAAGAAATTATCCAGGTCGAGGATGGGGTAACCCACCAATTGCCCTGGGCCATGGTAGGTTATATCGCCCCCACGGTTGATCTTATAATAGGTGGCTCCCCTGGCTTTGAGGCCTGCCTCGTTTAACAGCAGATGCTCCTCGTGCCCGCTTTTGCCCAAAGTGTATACATGAGGGTGTGAGCAAAACAGCAGGTAGTTGGTTGTCATGCGCTGTGCTTCGGGGCTAGCATTGCGGTTCTGCACCTTTTGGTCCAGCACACTGGTAAAAAGCTGGTCCTGGTAATCCCAGGCCGCCTTGTAGTCTATCAGCCCCAGGTGCTCAAATTTAATTTCTTTGTTCTGTAACACGTATCGCTTATACTTTGGAGAGTTCTTCTTTCAGATAATCAATGTTATCCGTTTGCCCGGGACTCACCTCATTCAGGTCGGCCAGCAATACCGAAACCCAGTCAAAGATATGCACCAGGTACAAGGCCTGCTCCAGAAAGGTGGCGCCAAGCGCTTCAATTTCCAGCACATCCTGCGCTTTGCCGGCCAACACCTTTTTGCTGAATTCCAGGCGCAGCTGCGCCCTGGGGTGGTCGTAGGTTGATTTAACCAGTAACAAAACCACTTGTTCAAAAAGTTGCGGCGGGTTAAGCCAACCCTCTACCTCGTTATGGCCCGCTTCCGGAAAAGCGCCGATGTGGCAGAGCTGCTTGGCGTTCTGGTTGAGTTGCTGCTGCAACCGAAGCGCTACCGGCGCAAAGGTATCGCTGGTGTACACCACGGGTAGCTTTCCTTTAAAGGCCGATGCCAGGGCACTTGCCTGTAACTTTATGCTTCCTGCCTGTTTTTCCAACAGGTGTATACTTTGCTGTAGTTCAGTTTTAAAATCCTCGTGCAGTAACCCGGCGTAGTGCAGCACATACAATGCCTGCACCAGGCCATAGCCAAAGCTGGCGCGGCCATATTTCATAGCAGCAGGCACAAGCAGGTGCGGCAAATCGTTTTCCTGGGCAATGCGCATGGCCTCGCCACCAGATGTCACAAAACAAACCGTAGCACCGCTTTCCATGGCAGCCCGGATGCCTGCTATGGTCTCTTCGGTGTTACCCGAAAACGAGCAGGCGATAAACAGGGTATCGGCACTCACAAAGGCCGGCAGGCTATAGCCCTTATTCACGACCAGGGGCACCGCCAGCTTATTGGCGACATAGGCCTGAACCAGGGAAGCCGCAATGCCTGAGCCGCCCATGCCCGCCAGCACCACATCCTTATACTTTAGTTTCGGAAACCTTACGGCCGCTTTTTCGCTGAGCTCGATGGCATGCCGGAGCTGCTGCACAAATTCTTCTACAAGTTGTTTCATAGTTTTTTTATTCCGTAAGACTCTCTAACAGTCTTGTTTTGTTGCAAATTACACGTTTTAGATGGCTTCTCAAACCCATTCACACATAGATACGGGGCAGTACGGGGAACGCGCGGCGGCAGCCTACCTGGCACAGGAAGGTTATACGCTGCTGCACAGGAACTACAGGTACAGGCGGATAGAGGTGGATATCATCGCCCGCAAAAACCGGGTGCTGGTGTTTGTGGAGGTGAAAACCAGAGCTACAGATGGGTACGGATATCCGGAGGAGGCGGTTAATTTCAAGAAGGAGAGGAGGCTGCTAACTGCCGCCGACCACTACATTCACGCCACCCAATGGCAGCACGAGGTCAGGTTCGACATTATCTCGATCACACTCAACAGCCCTGTTACCATCCACCACATAGAGGATGCCTTTCACTAACGCTGCGCCGCATCGGCGCGCTTGTCGAATTTATCCTTCTCATAGATAAGGGTGCCATGGCGGTCATACTCCTTGATCAGGTAGGGGGCAAAGGGTTTATCGTAGGCTGTTTCGGGGTACTGGTACTCGTAGTGCCTGCGGCCCCTGAAGTCGTAGTGCTTCACCCAGACGCCAACTTTACGGCCTTTCTCATATTTCCCGATCCACTCTACCTCGCCATTCTCATAAAAACGGTAGTATTCGCCCTGCGCCTCGCCGTACTGGTACGGAATGACCTCCTTAATCTTTTTGGTGTCGCCGTAGTAGGTAACCGCTGCGTCGCGGGGAAAACCCTTCTCGAAATGGCTTTTATCCAGCAGAATGCCATCATCGCCTTTCCGGTAGCGCTCCCAGCGTAAATGCTTCGTGCCCACGTAATAATACCCTTCCTCTACTACCTGTCCGTCTATTCTCTTCTCGTAAGGCCCATGCAGCACTTTGTACCTTCCCGGCTCCTTCTCTTCGCTGTTAGAGCGGTGCAATACGCGCTTTTTAACATCATAATAGTACTTGAGCGGCGCATAGGGGTTGGGTTCCTCGTAGGTATCAAGGTAGCTGAAGGTCTCCAGCGTTTCCCGGCTGCCCCGCCCCGACTTAATGAAGCCGCGCTTTACCTTATAACCCATAAAGTAGCGCTTGTTGCGTTTTTTCTTGCGCTTATTCTTCTTCTCGTCCACTTCCTCGTCAAGCGAGTTCTTGATACCGGCCTCGGGGGCGGTGCTGTCGGCAGAGGCAACGGCATTTGCCGGCACGCCGTCTTTCTGGCGTGCCTGGTTCAGATTGTAATCGCTGTTCCACTTAGGCTGACCGCAGCCACCCAAGCCTAAAAGACCTGTGCCTGCCACAAACAAAAACACCAACCGCAGCGAATGCCTCATATAATTTTGAATGACTGAATGTTGCATAAGTGAACCACTATAACGTAAAGATGCGCAATTATCATATAAGCACCAATAGGTTAATTGCCCCTATAACTCTGTGTGCAAAAGGATAGTTTCATGTACCTGGGGCCTGCTTCATACAAAAAGGCAGCCCCCAAATGGGATGCTGCCTTTTGCTGTAGGTATAAACGTAATCGAAACTATTCTTTGTCGATCAGCTCGAAGCTGCGCTTCACAAAAGCCGTTAGCGAGGCCCCGGAAAGCATGTTCTGCGAAAGCAGCGCCAAATCGTATGCCTGGCGGGCAATACGCGCCCTGTTTTCTTCTTTTGCGTTCAGCACGCGCTGGTTCAGGCTGTGGTTGGCATTAATGGTTACGTTATAAGTGTCTGGCATATCACCCATAAACATCATACCGCCACCCCCGGACTTGCTCATGTCCTTCATGCGGCGCATAAACTCGGGCAGGGTAATTACCACCGGGGCGTCATCCGGTGACATAGGCGCTACTTCCACCATCATGTTCTTATTGTCGATGGCTTTCTCGTAAACGCCCTTCAGCTCTTCCTGCTCCTTGTCGGTCAGCACGCTTTCCTTGGTCTCGTCGCGCTCAATCAGCTTGTCCACTGTCTCGGAGTCCACGCGCTTCAGGGTGGTTTTCTCCAGTTTCTGCTCCAGCATGCCGATAAAATGGCTGTCAATCATCGAGTCCAGCTTCAGCACATCGTAGCCCCGGTTCCTGGCCGCCTCCACAAAGGCATGTTGCTTGTCCTGGTCGGTGGTGTAAAGCAGCACCAACTGCTCATTCTTGTCGGTTTGGTTCGCCTGGGCATGCGCCTTGTACTCATCCAGCGTGTAGTACTTGTTATCCACGCTCTGAAGCAGCACAAATTCCTTGGCTTTCTCATAGAACTTATCGTCGCTGAGCATGCCATACTTTACAAACACGCTGATATCATCCCAGCTGGTTTCGAAGGCCGTGCGGTCTTTTTTGAAGATCTCGTTCAGCTTGTCGGCCACCTTCTTGGTAATGTAGGTGTTAATCTTTTTCACGCTGGAGTCGGCCTGCAGGAAAGAGCGGCTTACGTTGAGCGGGATGTCCGGGGAGTCGATCACGCCGTGCAGCAGCATGAGGAACTCCGGCACCACGTCCTTCACCTCGTCGGTGATGAACACCTGGCGGGAGTACAGCTGTATTTTATTGCGCTGCATCTCAAAATCGTTCTTGATCTTAGGGAAGTATAGAATACCGGTCAGGTTGAACGGATAGTCCACGTTCAGGTGTATCCAGAACAGAGGCGCCTCCGAGAACGGGTACAGTTCTTTGTAAAAGGCTTTGTAGTCTTCGTCCGTCAGGTCGGCAGGCTGCTTGGTCCAGATCGGGTTCGGGTTGTTAATCACCTCGCCCTCAAACTCCACGGGCACCGGCAGGAACTTGCAATATTTCTCCAGGATGTTTTTGATGCGCGCCGGCTCCAGGAACTCCTCCGAGTCCTGGGCCACGTTCAGGATGATATTGGTACCCCTGGTTTCTTTGTGGGCAGGGGCAATCGTAAATTCCGTACTGCCGTCGCAGGTCCAGTGGGCGGCCTCAGTGTCGTCTTTATAAGATTTGGTGATGATCTCGACACGCTCCGAAACCATAAAAGCCGAATAGAAACCCAGACCGAACTGGCCGATGATCTGGCTTGTATCCCCGGACTCTTTGTAACGCTCCACAAACTCAGTAGCGCCAGAAAAAGCGATCTGGTTGATGTATTTCTTTATTTCCTCGGCTGTCATGCCGATTCCATGATCCAAAATGGTGATGGTGCGGGCCTCTTTGTCCACGGCCACTTTCACGGTCAGCTCACCCAGGTCACCTTTAAACTCGCCAATAGCAGCCAAACGCTTTATCTTCTGCGTAGCGTCTACGGCGTTACTTACCAGCTCACGTATGAAGATCTCGTGATCTGAGTATAAAAATTTCTTAATGATCGGGAAAATATTCTCGGTGTGAATGGAGATACTACCTCTTTCTTCCATGTTTATACTTTATTAATTTATGAATCTATGCTTGCTGGTTATCTTACCAGCTCATACGCTTTCAAAACCTGTTCCATAGCGCCTGTGCACTTCATTCTGTGACAGGTTGTCAGAAAAAAAACAGGAAGCAGCCGCAAAACATGCCGTTTAGGTCGTAACCTATACTTTATGGCTGCACGCCTATGGCAACAAGGACAGTATTAGGTTTACGTATTTTACCGGAAAAACAACTTTGTGGAATTTATAGTATCTTTGTTTAGGTTAAAGGTATAAAAACAGTGGAAAGCCACCTCCGACATATCGCCCTGTTCTTGCTCCTGCTCTTCTGTAGAGCAATGGTGCCGGATGCGGTATTGCTTGAGGTGCACGCCCACACCCATACCGTTCACGCCGACCACACTGATACAAAACATGCCCAACTGGGGCAGAAGCACACACATTGCCCGGTAGAAGACCTGTTTGGCGCACCCTACCAGGGTAGCCAGACCCTTCTTTCTTTCCGGCAAACCACTCCCACCCCTGTTTATACGATGCCGTACAGCAGCCGCTGGCACCGCACCGCACTTCAGACCGCCTCTCTTCGCGGGCCTCCTGTTGCCTGATTTTTCGCGACAGCGCCTGGTTCTGTGTTCACTCACTTAATAGGA
The DNA here is from genome assembly GCF_058216355.1 of Pontibacter sp. GD13. Taxonomy (NCBI): domain Bacteria; kingdom Pseudomonadati; phylum Bacteroidota; class Cytophagia; order Cytophagales; family Hymenobacteraceae; genus Pontibacter; species Pontibacter sp. GD13. The sequence continues at coordinate 188,424 of NZ_JBYZMQ010000003.1, read as the reverse complement.
ACACCGGCACCTGGCCCAACCTTTCAATTTGTTTTATCAGCCGGACCTAAGCCTGCCTCTGCTGCCTGCAGCAGGTGTGTCATTTGGCTTGCCGGCTGCTTATAGTTGCTTTTTTAGCATAGCGAAGTCTACATGTTCATAAAGAAAATACAGTTAACCGCGGTGCTGGCCTCTGTGGCTGCCACGCTCGGCATGCAGCCGGTACTGGCACAAAACGCCGACACGCCCGACGCCACCAACACTGCCGGTGCCCAGGACTGCGGCCTCACCGTTTCAGGAAAGGTGCTGGACCACGACTCACGCGCCACCTTGGTGGGCGCCACAGTCTATATCCCGCAACTGGACCGGGCAACAGCAGCAGATGAGTACGGCAATTACCATTTCCATCACCTTTGCCAGGGCACTTATACTTTAAAGGTAACCTATGTGGGCTATGAGCCAGAAGCGTTCACGGTCAAGCTTTCCTCGTCCGTTACCCGCGACCTGCCACTGCACGTAGACGCCAAAACCCTAAGCACCGTGGAGGTTACGGGAAGCCGCATCAAAGAACAGGCCCAAATCTCGCAGACACTCTCGGGCCGTGAGCTGGAGCAGACACGCGGCCTATCGCTGGCGGAGTCCCTGAAAGGGCTCACCGGGGTTACCACGCTGCAAACGGGCCCCACCATCTCCAAGCCCGTGATACATGGCCTGCACAGCAGCCGCGTGCTGTTGCTCAACAACGGGGTGCGGCAGGAGGGCCAGCAGTGGGGCTCTGAGCATGCCCCGGAGATAGACCCCTTTGTGGCTACGGAGGTAAAGGTTGTAAAAGGCGCGGCTGGCGTGCGTTACGGGGCCGATGCAATTGGCGGCGTGGTGATCGTGGAGCCGAAGCCGCTTCCGGATTCGGCCGGCGTGGGCGGCGAGGTAAACCTGCTGGGCACCACCAACAACCGCCAAATGGCCGTATCTGCCACCGCCGAGGGAAAGCTGGGCATATTGCCCCTTAGCTGGCGCCTGCAGGGCACACTCAAAAAAGCGGGCAACGCCCATGCGCCAGGCTATTACCTGGAGAACACCGGGTTTACCGAACAGAACTTCTCGGCAGGCCTGGGCTATCGTAGGCCGCGCTTCGGGGCCGAGCTATTCTACAGCCAGTTTAACACCACGCTCGGCATACTGCGGGCCGCACACATCGGCAACCTGACCGACCTGAACTTTGCCCTGGAGAGGGGGGAGCCCGCCAACGCCGACGCTGTCGATTTTACGTATGACATCGGCAGGCCTTACCAGGATGTGCAGCACCAGCTGCTAAAAGCAAAGGGGTATCTGAAAACCGGGCAGGCCGGCAGGCTGGAGTTTATTTACGGCTTGCAGCAGAACCGGCGCAAGGAGTACGATATCCAGCGGGTTTCCACCTCCTTGCCTGCGCTCTACCTTAACCTGATCACCCATACCACAGAAGCGATCTGGGAACATGCCCCGGTGGGTAATTTCTCTGGTTCGGTGGGCGTTAGCACCATCTATCAAACCAACACTTGGAAATACAGCGATTTTCTGCCCTATTTTACCGGTGTAACCGCCGGCGCTTTTGCCACAGAGAAGTGGCGCAAAGACAGGCTGCAACTCGAGGCTGGCCTGCGGTACGATTACAAGTACCTGCAGGTAAAGAAGCTGGAGCAGAACAGGGACCTGGTTAAGCCGGAGTATAACTTCAACAACGTGTCTGGCACTTTGGGGGCGTTGTACGATGTGGGCTATCACCTCACGTTTGGCTTAAGCGCCACTTCCGCCTGGCGCGCACCGGGTGTGAACGAGCTGTTCAGCAATGGGGTGCACCACAGTGCCGCCGCTTACGAGCAGGGCAACCCGGACCTGGGCTCGGAACAGGCCTATAACTTTGAAGTGTCTGCGGATTACTATGGCAATACCCGCCTGAACGGAAAGCTTAGCCTCTATAACAACTTTATCAACAATTACATTTACCTGGCGCCCATGGCGGAGCCGGTGCTTACCGTGCGCGGCGCCTTCCCGGCGTTCTCGTATAAGCAGACTAATGCTACGTTTAAGGGCATGGACCTGAGCCTGCAGTACAACCTGATGCCTAACCTGGAGCTTAGCTCTAAAACGTCTATCGTACGGGCCAACAATACCAGCACAGACGACTATTTGATCAACATACCGCCGGACAGGTTTGAGAACAGCCTGCGCTATGCTTTCAACCAAACAGCGAGTTCATCTTTGGTTCGTAACAGCTATCTTAGCATCGGGGGGGTATACATGGCCAGGCAAACGCGTACGCCTGTTAAAACAGAGGAGGATTTTGCCCCGGCCCCTGCCGCCTACTTCCTGCTGAACGCCGAGGCTGGCACCACGCTGCGCCTGGGCAACCAGCCGCTGGAGGTTGGCTTAACGGGCAATAACCTGCTTAACACCAGCTACCGCGATTACCTGAACCGGTTCCGTTACTTTGCCGATGAAATGGGGCGCTTGCTGATGTTCCGGGTGAAGATTCCGCTGGACTTTCACAAATCATAGTTTTTTAAAATCCAATTGCTACATAAAACGTATTGTTGAATCATTTAAAACGATTACCCTATATATGAAAAAGTTATTTAGACCTTACTTCGCATTTTTGATGATGGGCTCACTGGCCCTTGCGGCCTCTTCGTGTGGCTCCGACGACCCTACCCCTGCTGTGGAAGAGCAGGAGCTGATCACCACCATGACGATTGACCTGGTGCCGGAAGGAAAGGGCCAGTCTGTATCGGCCACCTTTAGCGACCCGGATGGCGCGGGAGGAAACGCCCCTACCATCGGCACTTTAAACCTGGCCCCGGGCACTACCTACGAGGCCACCGTCACGTTCCGCGACGACAGCCCCACCGGCAAAGGCGACATCACCCCTGAAGTACTGGCGGAAGGGGATGAGCACGAGGTGTTTTATTCCATACTTTCGGGTCTTAACCTCACGGTTTCGAAAACAGACCTGGACAAGAACAACCGCCCAATTGGCTTAAAAGCGACAGTGGTAACGGGAGCCGCCAGTTCCGGCACGCTAAAAGTTACGCTCAAGCACCAGCCAAATGGTTTAAAAGGTAGCCCCAGCGACATGACCAAAGGAGAAACGGACGCTGAAGCCAACTTCCCGGTTGTGATTCAGTAACTCTACCAGCTATAAATTAAAAAGAGAAGCCCTTGCTGCAAGGGCTTCTCTTTTTAATTTATAGCCCACGTTGCGATTAACCCACCCCTACAGAGTACCTTATCTAGCGCAACTTGTGTTTTATACTTTCTAGAATTTTCAACTCCCAGCACTTAACGTATCCAGTGTTTTCTGTATCCGTTTAGCACGCGTTTCAGGCCTTTTGGCATCCAAAACAGCCACTACGTATTCCTTTCGGTGAGTAAAAGCCAGCTTATTAAATTTCTCCATCAAACCGGCCTGCTCCAGCGCATGCTGTAGGTCCTGGGGGGGTGTTACCGTTTTGGACTTCCGATCAATTCCGGGCAGGTCCACCCCAAACCTGGACGCTTCGTTTCGCTCTGAGGCCGGCTTGAATCGCAGCGCAGACCAGGTGTCATCCAGGGCCACCTGCCGTACCACCCCATATCCCAGCTCTGTCAATGTTTTCCACCCTGCATCGCGGGTTAGATCAGACTTTATGCCCGACGATTTTTTAGGGTAGGCGATCCATAGCAATGCGCCTGGCTTTAAGAGCGGTACAGCCAGCGGGGCAAAATGATCCAGCTCCTCCCGGTTGCGCACAAACAGCTGTACCGCATCGTAAATACCTCCAGCAGGCGCCTCATCAGTGTTCGTAAAGGAATAGCCCTCGGCCTGCAGGGCATCTGCAAAAGATGCCGGGGCATGCAGCAGCAGGAGCGTATGGTTGGGTTTAAGCTGTAGCTTTTTACCTGTTTCCGGCATGTCTTTCGGTGTAAAAGTGATAGGGTTGGGTATACCCTAAAACTACTGAAAAAAATTTACCCGCAGGTGCTCAGCGCTCTTTTTGTAATTTATGTAACAAAAGCTATATTTAAGGTAGCTATACCACACCCACTATGCCGCTCTTATCAGAATCAAAGCAAAAGCACTACCTGTTTAACGCCTCCGTAATAGTGGCCGCCTTAGGCTATTTCGTTGACATCTACGACCTGGTGCTGTTCAGTATTGTGCGCATCCCGAGTTTAAAGGACCTGGGTGTTTCGGGCCAGGCGGCACTGCTGGACCAGGGTGTGCTGCTGCTGAACCTGCAAATGCTGGGGATGCTGATCGGGGGCATTGGCTGGGGCATACTGGGCGATAAGCGGGGCAGGGTCTCGGTTTTGTTTGGCTCCATCTTTATCTACTCTGTTGCCAACATCATGAATGGCTTTGTGACCAGCATCCCAATGTACGCCTTTCTGCGCTTGATAGCGGGCATCGGGCTGGCAGGTGAGCTGGGGGCGGGCATTACGCTGGTCTCTGAGATACTACCCAAAGAAAAGCGCGGCTATGGCACCATGGTGGTGGCCACTATCGGTATATCGGGGGCTATACTGGCTGGCGTGGTGGGCGAGTATGCCGGTTGGCGCACCGCATACTTCATCGGTGGCGGCTTGGGACTGCTACTGCTGTTCCTGCGGGTGAGTGCGTTTGAGTCCGGGATGTTTAACAACCTGAAGAAAGCCGGGGAGGTTACACGTGGAAACTTCATGAGCCTGTTCACCAACTGGCGTCGTTTCCGGAAGTATTTTAAGTGCATCCTGATTGGGGTGCCCATCTGGTACGTGGTGGGTATCCTGATCACGTTCTCGCCGGAGTTTGGCATCGCGCTGGGCATGTCCGAAACAGTATCGGCGGCCAAAGCGGTGTCGTTCTGTTACCTGGGCCTTGTTTTCGGTGATTTTGGCAGCGGTTACCTAAGCCAGCGCTTCAAAAGCAGGCGCTACATTGTGGTGGCCTTTCTGCTGCTGGCAACCGTTATCATTGGGGTTTACCTATTCGGCCACGCTTTCAGCCTGAACAGCTTCTACACCATTTGTGTGCTGCTGGGGTTTGCCAGCGGCTACTGGGCGGTGTTCGTGACGATTGCCGCCGAGCAGTTTGGCACCAACATCCGCGCCACCGTCACCACCACCGTTCCTAACTTTGTGCGGGGGGCAGTGGTGCCGCTTACCCTCTCGTTTAGTTATTTGAAAGATGGAATTGGACTGGTACCGGGTGCTTTGGTGCTGGGAGGCATTAGCCTGGCACTGGCCCTGCTCTCCATCCTCTCGCTGGACGAAACCTATGCCAAAGACCTGGATTACATGGAGCCGCTTTAATATAGTGGCTCTAGGCGACCTGAACAGCATCTCTAAATCATCGAAAGCTATAATACACTGAATATCAACCCGTATGTATTTACAATAAGTTACAGAACATGCCTCGCTAACACAACCTAACCCTTATACAGCAAGTATATACTATATACAGTTTAACTATAAATATTTTACTTGCTTATGGATAAAAACTCTACTCTAAAAATTTCCGATTGTTCCTTTTTGGCTTTCCTTTTCTTTGCACTCGCTTTGTTCTCCTGCTCCACCCATGTTGAGCAGGAAGTAAAGGCTGCGGAGCCGGAAAACCCGGTGGCTACAGAAAGTGCCGCTGTAACGGTGGCTGCCATCGAGCAGCCAGCCAACGAGGAATATTTCGACCTGATTGCCAATACCTCCTCTTGCCTTGGTGAAGACCTTTGGCTCGGGGGCAAGCTAACAAGCTCTGACAATGTAAAGCTGAGCAAATCAGGAGCCATCTCTAAAACCAAGGTGTACCGGGTAACAGAACTAACGGCCACCGGGCTTAACACCAACAACAATTACCTCCTGAATAACATCAACGGGGCCATTCGTGCTACGTACGACGATTCAGGCGTGATCTACCTCCAGCTTAGCGAAGGGAAAATACAGCTTAAATCGTACCCCGGCGCTACGCCTGTTGTGCTTGCTTATCAAACGAATCCGGATGGAGCCTACTACGATGGCAACCTTGGCCGGTGGAGCTGTAACTAAACCCCATTTTAAAACGGATTGCCCCACCCTGGCAATCCGTTTTCTTTTCAAAACAACTTGTCTGGTCCTTGACACGTGCTTTTCCCCTTCCAGAGCAATTGAAAAAATTGCCGGGCCGCTTTATACAATAACTTGAATTGCGTACTTTCGGGTATGATTCTATACAACGTAACGGTAAGTATTGACACCGATGCAGCCGCAGACTGGCTGCAGTGGATGAAAGAGGTGCACATACCCGAAGTGATGGGCACGGGCTATTTTCTGGGCAACCAGATCTGCCGTGTGATGGGCGACGAGGACACCGGCGGCATGACCTACGCGGTGCAGTACAGTTGCCGCAGCGTAGCAGACCTGCAGGAGTACCAACGCGAGCACTCTCCGGCACTACAGCAAAAAGTTAACGAACGCTATGCCGGCAAGTATGCTTCTTTTAGAACTATGCTAGAAGTAGTGGGTGTGAACGTGGAGCGCCCCGACGAGAAATAACGCTGTTTAGCCTAAAAAGCCGCCGGCCCACCAATGCTATTGGAGGGCCGGCGGCTTTTTTTATCCGACGTTAAGCGCTGTCGTCCTGTATCTGCTGCTCTGTCAGGGTGCATGTAAGCCATTGGCCGTCCAGCTCGGCACCGATGCTTCGGTAAAAGGCGATGGCCGGTTCGTTCCAGTCCAGCACCTGCCACCTGAAGCGTTTGGCCCCAGTTTCTTTGGCCTCGTGCGCCACCGCATTAAACAGCTTTCTGCCAATGCCGGCACGGCGAAGCGACTCAGTCACCACCAGGTCTTCGAGGTACATGGTTTTCCCTTTCCAGGTAGAGTAAGCCGTGTAGTAGAGGGCGATGCCCACAATGCCTTCCGGGTTCTCGGCCACAAAGAACTTGAAGATCGGGTTTTCGCCGAATCCGTCACGCTGCATCTCTTCCAGGGTGTTGGTTACCTCCAGCGGTGCCCGCTCATACTCGGCCAGCTCCTGTATCAGCCGCAACACCTGCGGCAAGTCGTCTATGATTCCTTTTCGTATCGCTATCATCTTAAATGAATTAATTATTGCCTCTCGTCCACACCGTTTTGGCCTGCACCAGTTCCTTGCCCGTATCCTGGCTGGTGAGCCGGTGCAGCAGGGTATTCTCCTCCTCGCCGGCACCTGCCGCTGACAGCACCACATCGCCCAGCATACTTTCGGCCCTGAACAGGATATCCACTTGCTGCAGCTGCTGCTCCAGCACTTCGGTTGGCAGCGTATCCAGGGCCCATTGCAGGTAGCGGGTATTGGTCACGTGCCGGTTCAGGTCGATGTCGTGCCAGCGCACGGGCACCTGCTGCTCAAAGCGGGCCTGTTGCAGTGGCGGCAATTTCCCCTTGGCGTAAGGCAGGGCCTCCTGCCCGGGCAGCACTTCTAATGCAGCGATAAAATCCGGCACCGACACCAGTTGGCGCTTCACCACATCCATCACCAGCCATACGCTGGTGGCTTGCCCCAGTAATGCCCCTTCCGAATCGTATACCCTGAAATCACGGTGAAGCAGCACTCTTTCGGTCCCCGATGCCCATGTCGTCACGTTTATCCGATCCCCGTGCCTGGGGTAGCGGAACATTTCCACGCGCATGCGCTGCAGCACCCAGGTCAGGCCGCGTTCCAGCAAATCATACAGCGAAATGCCCAGTTCATTGGTGTTCTCCCAGGCTGCTTCCTGCAAATAACCGACCAGCGTAGGCAAAGTTGCCTGCCCTTTGTAGTCGATTTCGCTGGAACGTATCTTAAATGCCGTGGTTCCTATTTTTGCCTGCATCGCCTTTCGGTTGTGGGGCACTAAGTTAAAAAGAAAAAAAAGCAAAAGGCACACCTTTCTGGGGTGCGCCTTTTGCTTTGCCTTCAGCAACTGTTACATCATAGAGCCAATGCCCATACCCACAAACATAAAAACCAGGGCCAGGGCATAAAAGGCGAACACCACAATGGTGAGTATACCCAGGAATTTAAAAAGCGATTTCAGGTTCCGGAATGCCTCGGTTGCTTTGGCATCGCTCTTCAGGCGCAGGGCATGCTGCATGTTAGCCGAAAATTTATACAGGTACAGCACCGGAAAAAAGTAGAGCAGCGCAAAGAGCAGGTAAAAAACAGCGAAGAAAGTACTTCCCATAAAGTTGGCGCCACTTACCGAGCCTTCCATCATGGGAGAGAAGAAAGAGCCGGCAAAAAAAGCAAAGAGCACCATCAGCCCGATAGTCACAAAGCCCACAATGGCTAAGAATTTCCCCCATTTTGCCACACTACCCAGAAAAGCGGCAGATTCCGGGTTAATTCCCAATACCTGGGCAGAAGGCATGTTGTCGTAAATTTCAGTTTCCATGGCTTATTCTTTTAATAGAAGCCCTAAAATATATAATTTATAATATATAACCTACAAGATCAGGCTAACAAAAAAGCCGCGCCACCTGAAGCAGGCAGCGCGGCTGAAGTATAAATGGCAGATCTATACTTGTAGTTATTTATTCTGATACGGGTTTATGCCCATGTTCTTGTAAATAAAGGCATAGGTATCAGCATACTCCTGTATAACCAGTGAGGTGGGTTTGCCCGCACCGTGGCCGGCCCGCACATCAACCCGAATCAGGTAGGGGTTGCCCGGAGCACCCTTCTGCTGCAGCTCTGAAATAAATTTAAACGAGTGCGCAGGCACCACGCGATCGTCGTGGTCAGCGGTTTTAACCAGGGTGGCTGGGTATTTAACGCCTTCTTTTATATTATGCAGCGGCGAGAAGGCATACAGGTTGGCAAACTGCGCAGCCTCATCAGAAGAGCCATACTCGGGTACCCACGCCCAGCCAATGGTAAATTTGTGGAAGCGCAGCATGTCCATCACGCCCACAGCCGGTATGGCCACCTTGGCCAGCTCGGGACGCTGCGTCATGAAGGCGCCCACCAGCAGGCCACCGTTAGAGCCGCCTGCCACTGCCAGTTTTTCAGAGGAAGTATACTTTTGGTCGATCAGGTATTCGGCAGCCCCGATAAAGTCGTCGAACACGTTTTGCTTGTTCGGTGTCATGCCGGCCTTGTGCCACTCCTCGCCGTACTCGCCACCGCCACGGAGGTTAGGCATTGCGTAAACCCCGCCGTTCTCCAGCCACAGCATGTTGGCAATGCTAAAGCTTGGCGTCATCGAGATGTTAAAGCCACCATAGGCATACAGGTAGGTGGGGTTGTTGCCATCCAGCTTTAGCCCTTTTTTGTGCACAATGAACATGGGCACCCTGGTACCATCCTTCGAAGTATAGAACACCTGCTTGGTTTCAAAGGCATCGGTGTCTACGTTCACCTCGGTTCTGCGGAACTGCGTTACTTTGTTGTTGGCAACATCGTAACGGTAAATGGTAGGCGGATAGGTAAAAGAGGTAAAGGTAAAGAACGTTTCCATGTCTTTCTGGTCGCCCCCAAAGCCGCTTACCGTTCCCAGCGTTGGCAGCTCTACCGTGTTCAGTTGCTTGCCGGTTTTATCATATACCACTACCTGACTGGTGGCGTCTTTCATGTAAGAGGCAATGATGCGGCCACCTACCGTAGACACGCTCTGCATAACATCAGCAGATTCCGGCACGATCGTTTTCCAGTTGGCCTCCTGCGGTTTCTTTGGGTCGATCAGGACCAGGCGGTAGCGGGGTGCGTTTTTGTTGGTCATCACCAGCAGCTTGTCGCCAAAGTTATCCACCACGTTGTACTCGCTCTCAAAGTTATCAAAGATCGGCTTGATGGTTGATTTCGGGTCGGCCAGGTCTTTGTAGTATAGCGCATTGGCCCCGCTGGCACCTTCCGATGCATTGAGCACCAGGAAGCGCTCGTCGTCCGTTGTCTGGCCGTAGAAGTTGCGCAGCGCATGGGCCTTATCTTCATAAACCAGCTTGTCCTGGCTCTGCGGCGTGCCTATTTTGTGGTAATATACTTTGTGAAATTCATTCTTATTGGCCAGCTTGTTGCCTTCGGTGGGGGCATCGTAGCGGCTGTAGTAAAAACCATCCTTGTACCAGCTCGGGCCCGAGAATTTCACCCACTCCAGTTTATCGTCCAGCATTTTACCGGTAGCCACATCCATTATCTGGTAGGTGTTCCAGTCGGAGCCCCCGCTTGAGGTACCCACGGCTACATGTTTGCCGTCTTTGGAGAAGCTGAAGGCTGAAAGCGCCACGGTGCCGTCATCCGACAGTTTGTTTGGGTCGAAGAATACTTTGGGTTCGGCTTCCAGCGTCTCCTGCACGTACAGCACGCTTTGGTTCTGCAGTCCGTCGTTCTTATAGAAATAGTATTTACCGCCTTCTTTAAACGGGGCGCCATACTTCGGGTAGTTCCATATCTCGGTCAGGCGGCTTTTGATCTGGTCCCTGAAGTCGATGTCGTTCAGGTATTGCTGGGTTACCTCGTTCTGCTCCTCAATCCATTCGTCCACTTCGCCGGTATGGGTTTCGAGCCAGCGATAGGGGTCGGCAACCTGGGTACCGAAGTAATCGTCTGTCTGGCCTGTTTTTTTGGTATCGGGGTAATCTAAAGCTAAATCTTTACCAGCCTCTACTGTGGCTGTGTTGGGTTCTGTTGTCATGCCGGTGGCAGTTGTATCGTTTTGGGTTGATTTACACGCCGACACAGCTGTTAGGCTGCCGACCAGTAAGAATACGGTTGCTTTTTTCATAATGGCTAAGCCTGATTATTCTAAGGTATAATTACATAAGACAAACAAGATACGAAAATTGACTCTTTTTATATAAACCCGGTACTGGCACCAAGGCTAATTTTGCTTGGGAAAAAGATTATTAAAATAGAATTTATTCACCGCCATGCAACCTAAGGCTACTGCCCGAAATTGATCTCGGTACTGTCGCCGATGTTCAGGCTGTGGCTGAAACCTTTAAACGTAGCGTCGCTGCCGATGATGGAGTCCTGCATGACCGCAAAGCGGAGTTCAGAGAAGGAACCGATGATGGAGTTGCTGAGCACGCAGTTGGTGATGGTGGTATTGTCGCCGATGGCCACGTTGGGCCCGATGATGGAGTTGGTGATGGTGCAGTCTTCGCCGATGCTGACCGGCGGAATGATGATACAGCCGGGACATAGCTTGCTGTAATCTCTGCTCCGGAACAGGGGCCGGGCCAGCAAAGTAGCATTGGCCTCCAGCAGGGTGTCTTTTTTACCGCAGTCAAACCAGTGGTCCACGCTCCAGGTCACCATTTTCTCCCCGTTCTTGATCATGTGCATCAGGGCGTCCGTTAGGTGATATTCTCCCTGCGTTCGGATGTCCTCGTTAATAATATGCCCCAAAGAGGCTATCAGTTTATCGGGGTTGATGATCTTGTAGAGGCCAACCAGGGCAAAGTTTGATTTCGGGATCATGGGCTTCTCCACCACTTTCACGATGTACTCGTCGTTGCCTACTTCCGTCACGCCAAACAGAGAGGGCTTCGATACTTTCTTTACGCCAAGCACTGAGGTAGGGGCCTCGATCACCGCCTTCAGGTCAACGTCCACGATGGCATCGCCCAGTATGATCAGAATACTTTCGCAGTGCGCATAGGTATGGCGCGCTATCCAAAGGGCGTGGCCCAGCCCCTCACGTGGCTCCTGCACCACAAACTCTACCTTAATGGCAGGGTACTTCTGCCGCACGTAACGCTCCACTTTCTCTCCCAGGTACCCGATAATGAAGACAAAGTCATCGACACCTACCTCCAGCAACTTTTCTATGATGTGGCCAAGTATAGTATTATCCGCCACAGGCACCAGCGATTTGGGCTGCGTGTGCGTGTGCGGCCTCAGTTTCGATCCGACTCCTGCAACGGGTATAATTGCTTTCATATACTATACTTTTTATGCAATATATTGATTTTTCGCCAACTTTTAAACCGTCTCTCTGCCTTTAAATGATACAAACAGGGGTAAACCGGCCTCCTCTTTATTTCGCCTCAGATATAGCGCTCCGGTAATTTTTCAATGTTTATACGCTTTTCCTAACATGAGTTTACTAAATTCGTACTGATATGGCCCTGTTGGCTTAACAGAAACCTATACTTCCATCACATACCCAAAAACATGAAAAAACTGTTCTTTTACCTTATCGGCTTCGTAATTCTAGCCTCCCAGTCCTCTTGCGGCTACAACACCATGGTGGCCAAAGATGAAAACGTGGAGAGTCAGTGGGCCAATGTGCAGAATGCTTACCAACGCCGCGCCGACCTGGTGCCTAACCTGGTAAACACCGTAAAAGGCGCCGCTAATTTTGAGAAGGAAACGCTTACCGCCGTGATAGAGGCCCGGGCTAAGGCCACCAGCGTTAACATCAGCCCGGATAACCTGACTCCCGAAAACATCCAGCGTTTTCAGCAGGCGCAAGGCGAACTAAGCGGCGCGCTAAGCAGGCTGTTGGTATCTGTGGAGCGGTACCCGGAACTTAAGGCGAACCAAAACTTCCTGGAACTGCAGGCGCAGCTCGAGGGCACCGAGAACCGCATCGCCGTAGAAAGGCGCAAGTTCAACGAGGCCGTGCAGGACTACAACTCCTATATCCGCTCTTTCCCGCGCAACCTGATCGCCGGCATGTTCGATTTTGAAAAGAAAGGCTACTTTGAAGCGGACGCGGGTGCCCAGTCTGCCCCTAAAGTCGAGTTTTAAAACCTACCATATTAGCCGCCCTCACCAGCCAGAAAACGGGGAGGGCTACTTTTCCATCTAAAGTAATAGTGATGCCAAAAGACATGATAAGCCCCGGGGATGAGGAGCTGATAACGGCTGCCATAAAAGAGGCTGAAACAAACACATCCGGCGAGATACGGGTACACATCGAAAGCACCTGTCAGGGCGATGTGCTGGACCGGGCCACAGAAGTGTTCGCGGACCTGCAAATGCACAAAACAGAACTACGAAACGGCGTGTTGTTTTATGTGGCGCTGACAAACCACCAGTTTGCCGTGCTGGGCGATGCGGGGATCAACGCCATTGTGCCGGATAATTTCTGGGAAGACATTACGGCAGCAGTCATCGCGCACTTTAAAGCAAAGGAGTACGCCGAGGGCTTAAAAAAAGGCATCCTGATGGCTGGCGAGCAGCTAAAGGCTCATTTCCCATATGATCGCCACGGGGATATAAACGAGCTGGACGACGAGATCTCGTTCGGTGAATAAGTTACGTATGAAGCACTCCATCTTATTTTTATACTTCTGCTGCCTGAGCCTTGTGGCCTTAGGGCAGAAAAGTGATTTTCCGGCAAAGCCAAACCCGCCGCGCCTGGTCAACGATATGGCGGATATGCTTTCTGCCCAGGAGGAAGCCGCTTTGGAGCAGAAGCTGAAAAACTACAGCGACACCACTTCCACACAGATCACGATTGTGACGCTAACCTCTATCGGGGGCTACGACCCCAACCAGTACGCAGCTGAGTTGGGGCAACGCTGGGGAGTGGGCACCAGCAAGAACGACAATGGCCTGATCATACTTGTTGCAAAGGACGAGCGTAAAGTTACCATACAAACGGGCTATGGCATGGAAGCCTACGTGCCGGATGCCCTGGCAAAACGCATTACCGAACGCACCCTGAAACCTGCCTTCGCAAAGGGAGAGTTTTACCAGGGCCTGGACCGTGCTACGAGCCTCATCATCGATCTGGCCAGTGGCGCCTACCAGGGAGACCCGAACGAGCTAGGTGGCAATGGGGAAAAAGAAAGTCCTTCTTTGCTGTTCATCATCGTGATCGTGATCCTGGTGGTGGTTCTGCTCTCTAAAATGGGAGGCGGCGGAGGCCGTGGTGGCCGCAGAGGGTACTCGCGCACCTTCGGGGGCCCGGTTATCGTGCCTGGTGGTTTCGGTTCGTTCCGCTCTGGCGGCGGTATGTTCGGAGGGGGTGGCGGCGGCGGCGGCTTTGGCGGCTTCGGAGGAGGTGGCTTTGGCGGCGGTGGGGCCAGCAGCAGCTGGTAATAGCTGCCTTAGCCCCCCATGATGCTAATGATAACTGCCATGTAAACCACGCTGATCACGGCGGCGCCTGCCCCAAACCCTGCCGCGGCCTTTCCGATTTTGCGCTTCCGCGCCTGCTTCTGGTAAGTTTCCCGGTAAACAGGTTCTTTAAGCAGGTGCCGGTTGGGGTTGTAGTCCGTGTCAATGTTCGGGGTAACTGCCGCTAGCACCGTTCCCGTTACCAGGCCCGCCGCCGGGTGCATGATCGTGGAGCCCATGGTCGTCCAGAAAACGCCCCGCCCTTTGTAATACGCGTTGGCATCGAGCTTTGCCTGTAGCCGCAGCTCAGCAGCCTGGGCCACGCTGGTCTTTTCATCAACAAACGTATAGCTTTTGGCTTCTGCCTGGTTTTCGGGGGAAGCGGGTTCCTCTTCGCTCACTGTCAGCTTCAGGTGCGCCACTTCCTGCCGCGACAGTGCCAGCAGTGGCCCCGCCTGGTCGTTGAAATAGCGGTAATGGATCGAGTCAGGGCTTAAGTTGATTATTCTGCCTACTATCTGGTCCCCGTTCCGCTTGACGATCACATCCTGCGCCCATGCGGCACTCAGGCTGAAACACAGCATCGCTAATAGTAGATTTCTCACATACTGTATCCTCATTTACGTAGCACCATTTAAATTTTTAAGACATGAAATAAGCCGTTCTTATCTTCGAAATGTTTAAACGTAAATAGAAAAATTATGGATATACAATTTTAAATATTGTTTTATTACTATATATTTTTTCAAATAAACAATTGCTGATTTTTAGTTTTTGCAATCATTTTAAAATAATTGGCGTTGTAATATTTTATCTTTTACCAAGACAGGCGCAGCACAAAGGGGAAACATTAATGAGGGTATTAGGAGATAGCATAAAGGCCAAGGTAGTGGTAGGGTTCAGCCTGGCGCTCGGTTTGGTGGTATTTGCCATTTACCTGACCTACACCAGCTTCACCAAATTACTCGACTCTGTTGATGTGCTCTCGGAGCCTAACCTGAAGCTTTCCAGCCTGCAGCACACCCTGGCCACCATTTCTGCGGCAGAGAGCTCGATCAGGGCTTATACCCTTACCACCAAAGATCTCTATTTCAAGGATTACATCAACCACCTCGATTCTATTGAAGTACAGCTGGATACGTTGAATGCGCTGATCGGGGACGACCCTGGCGAACTGGCGCGGGTTGCATCAATTTCTAAGCTCCTACAAGAGAAACAGGAAAGCATGCAGCGTTTTATTGCCCTTAAGAAGGAGCAGAAAACCCTCGACCTGTCAGGCAAAGCCATGCGCCAGATCGCTTCCTCAGCAGAAGAGAAACCACTTTCCACGGTTATCAAACAACATACCACCACCACCATCTCCGACAGGCTCACCCTGGATAAAGAAGAAGTGGAGCAGCAGTATCCGCAAGAGACGGATCAGCCAAAGCAGGATAAGAGGGGCTTTCTGAGTAAATTGTTTTCCAGGAAAGAAAAATTGGAACCGGAACAGCAGGAGCCCCCGAAAGTAATTATACCGGAGATAAACGTTACCCGCGAGGTAGAGGTAGACACCAACAGAACCACCTCGCCGGTGGCGCCCCTGGCTAAAGTGCGCCGCATCTTGCACAATGTGCAGCGCGAGGCTGAGCAAAAAACAGAGCAGCTGCAGGCAAAGGAACTGGCGCTGCTGCAGCAGGACAAACTGATCATGGACCAGATCAGGCACATGATGTACGAAATGGAGCACAACGAACTCGAGCAGACAGTAGAGAACTCAGCCCGAGCCCGGGTAGTGGCCAAGGATACTTCGATGGTATTGCTGCTAATAGGAATAAGCGGTTTGGGCGGCGGACTGGCCTTTATCCTGCTTATTCTGCGCGACATTACCCGCAGCAACAACTACCGCTCCAAGCTGATCAATGCCCAGAAGGAGGCCGTGCAGCTGGCCCGCGCCAAGGAGGCTTTCGTGGCTAACATGAGCCATGAGATGCGCACGCCCCTGAACGTGATACTGGGTTTTACACAACAGATGCACCACACCCCTTTAAAGGAACAACAGCACGAACACGTGCAGGCCATACATGGGGCTGGCCAGCACCTGCTGCATATCGTTAACGATGTGCTGGACCTGTCTAAGATTGAGGCGGGCAAACTCAGCATCAACAGTGTTTCTTTCAGCATGCACCAGTTGCTGAGGGAGGTACAGCAGGCGTTTGCCTTAAAAGCCTCGGGTAAGCATATTGATTTCGTTTGCCAAGCCGATGAAGATATGCCTGATGCCTTAGAAGGTGATGTGCTGCGCATCAAGCAGGTGCTTTTCAACCTGATCGATAACGCCATCAAGTTCACGTACCAGGGGCAGGTGCGCGTGCATGTAAAACTCCTGAGCCAGCGCCGGACCCGGGTAGTGACCAGCATCACGGTATCCGACACCGGCATCGGCATACCCGCCAACAAACTGCAGCATGTGTTTGGGGAGTTTAACCAGGCCGACGACTCTATCCTGCGCAAGTATGGCGGCACGGGCCTTGGGTTATCCATCAGTAAAAAACTGGTAGAGATGCAGGGAGGCACGCTAAAGGTGGCCAGTGAGCCCGGAGAAGGCACCGCCTTTACGCTGGTGTTGCCGCTGCTAAAGTCCACGGCGGCTGTGCAGGCCCCATTGGAGGTTGTGGCAAAACAAGACAAGTCGTTCAAGGGTTTCCGAGCCCTGGTTATAGATGATGATGCCTTTAGCCGTATACTCGCTGAGCTGATGCTGAGCAGGTGGGGTATGCAAGTGAGCCTGGCCAACGATGGGCAGGAAGCGCTGGACCAGGTGAAAAAGCAAAAGTTTGATGTGGTACTGACAGATATACAGTTGCCGGGGGTAAGCGGCAAAACGGTGTCGCGGGCTATTCGGAAGCATGATAAGGATGTGCCGATATTAGCTATTACGGCCAATGTGCTGAGCAACGATGTGGGATTTTTTAAGGGCTCCGCCATTGCCGGGCATCTGCTAAAGCCATTCTCAGAGATGGAGCTGTATCAAAAACTGCAGGAGGTTTTACCCATTTCCAGAAAGGCTCAAAACAAAACAGGCCCGGAAAGCGCTTTTGAAACAGCACCCGCGGCCGGGGCACCAGACCAATTGTACAGCCTGCACGAAATGCGCCTCTTTACCGGCGATGACAATTATACGTTAGCCACCGTGCTGGAAGTACTATTGGAGGATCAGTATAAGAACCTGGAATACCTGCAGGAAGCAACGGCAGCCAAAGACTGGCAACAGGCAGGCAATGTGGCACACAAGATGCTCACAGCATTTAAGCACCTGCAGGCACGTGCTGTTACGCCGGGCCTTGAAAAGCTGGAGCAGGCGTTGCATGCACCGGTAACCGAAAAAGGCGGGTTAGTTAAAACAGCGGAGAATACATTGGCCGAGGCGGCAAAAGTGCTGCGCGCGCTGCAGGCGGAGTTTGAAAGCATTCGGGAGCAGGCCGAGCAGGCTGCGGTTTAACAGTGCTACGCCTCTATGTTGTAAAGCCTGAGTTTGTTATACAGGGTCTTGCGATCGATGTTGAGCAAGCGCGCCGCTTTGGCCTTGTTATACTTCACCTTCTGTAACATAGACAGGATCATCTCCCTTTCGTTCCGTTCATTAATTCGCCTAAGATCTGTATCTCCACCAGATGCATGCGCCTGGGTTGTTTTATGAGCAGCAACAGTTTCAGGCCGTGGGCTATGTGTTAACACCTCCGCAGGAAGTGCACTTGGCAAAACATAGGCCGAGGTGGTTAAAAGAACTGCACGCTTCACCACATTCTTAAGTTCGCGCAGGTTACCGGGCCAGCTATACCGCAACATGGCCTCCTCGGCAGCGGCATCAAAACCTTGTACATGCTTCTCTAATTCTATATTCGCCTCCTGCAAAAAATGCCGGGCAAAAAGCACAATGTCGCCATCCCGCTCCCGTAAGGGCGGAATGTGCATCTTAAACTCATTTAACCGATGGTACAGGTCCTCCCGGAACAGGCCATTGCTTACGGCCTGGGCCAGGTCTTCGTTGGTAGCCACGATCACGCGCACATCCACTTCCAGATCGGTGGTGCTGCCAATTTTCCGAACTTTGCGCTCCTGCAGTGCTCTTAGCAGCTTCATCTGGATCTCGTAAGGCAGGTTGCCGATCTCATCCAGGAAAAGCGTGCCCCCTTCTGCCGCCTCAAACTGGCCCTGCTTGTCTCTGTCAGCACCTGTAAACGCCCCTTTCACATACCCGAACAGCTCGCTGCCGGCTAACTCTTTCGAGAGCGCCCCGCAATCTATGGCTACAAAGGCTTTGTTGAAACGCTTGCTGTGCTGGTGTATCGTGCGGGCCACATACTCTTTCCCGGTGCCACTCTCCCCCTCTATAATTACCGATAGATTGGTAGGGGCAACCAAAGCGATAAACTCGTCGATACGGGCGGCCTCAGGGCTTTGCCCATGCACAAACTGTGATTGGGTTACGGCAGATTCGGCAGGCTCCTGTGCGGCTTTCTTTTGCAGGGCACTCTGGATGAGCAGCAGGGTTTCGTCGGGGTTGATGGGCTTGGTGATGTACTCCAGCGCACCCATCTTGATGGCCTTCACAGCGGTCTGGATATCGGCATAATGGGTCATCAGAATCACGGGCACCGTTTTGGTGAGCACCTTTATCTGCATCATCAACTCCAGGCCGTTCTTGTCGGGTAGTCTAAAATCCGTTAATATGAGATCGAAGGAGGCTTCCTTCACCTTTTTTAACCCTTCACTGGCAGTAAAGGCCATTTCCACTTCATATGCCTGCCTTTGTAAAAAGGCCCGAAGCATCATGCAGAAGGCTGGGTCATCATCTATCAGTAGTATCTTTGGCATAGTACATTTTATACTTTCAGCCTGTTAGAGCTACCTTGTAACGACTTTACATGCTTATTTGTTCGTTCTGGCACTAACTTGGGTAGCAGAAGTGCATTTAGGCGCCTGTCTGAAAACAGAAAAAGCCCCCGCGCCAACGGAAGCTTCCTCTTTATAACTTATATATAACGGCTAACGCCACAAATCAGCTTCAGCAGTTAAGACCCGGATAAAGCATGCTGCCTGGGTCTTTATCGGTACGGACCAGGGCGCTAAAACAGAACCACTGCTCTTCCGATGTATGCTTTGCTAATTGTCTGTGCATGCCAGGCGGGGCGTTTTGTCTGGCTGTGCTCCGTTGCTGCACGTCCGTCACCATCGTGACGCCGTATTGCGCAAAAGAGACAGCTAAAACATTCATTTTTCTCATGAATTCGTTATTTAATGCTTTTATAAAAAATATTTTAATGCACTTTTAAATTACTCTCCGCTTCTAATTCTAATCAAGCAGGTGATCATGCCATTCTCCCAGGCGTTAGTGAAGTATACTTTAGCAGTCTCTATGCAGCGCGCACATGCGATGGTACTCCGTAAACTTCACTAACCTGCCATTCGACCCGCGTTTGCCTGTTTTGGCTTGGCTGCACGGTAACCGCTGGCTGCTGAGTAGAATTTTTGTATTGAACTTACTTTGGCTTCAGTTGAAAGTTTTTTCCTGTCGTGCTTCTGCAAGAACGGGCAGGAAGGCTTTTTTCATGTTTTATGTGCGCTTTGTACTAATGCGTAATTCAGATGTAATACCTGAAGGTTACTTGCCTATTAGACAGAACCATGCCAAAAACACCGCCCAGGCTTAACTGCATAATTTTAAGCATTTTACAGCTTAAGTGATAAAACGCTACGACAAAGATGTGGGGATTAACACCACACATTGTGGAATGTGGCCCCAAAGTGTGCGAGGCTTTATAGCCTTTTGGAGGAAAAGGATTTGCGACAAACAATTTTTAGCCACCTGTATGCCAAAAAAGGTTTATCAAAATTAATTACCTTTAGCACATGAGTGAACCACGCAAAAAACTGTTCCTGCTAGATGCCCTGGCACTGATATACCGCGCGCACTTTGCCTTCAGCAAGAACCCGCGCATTAATTCAAAAGGGATGAACACGGGCGCCGCCCTGGGCTTTACCAACACGCTGGTGGAGGTGTTGCAAAAAGAACAACCCACCCACATTGGCGTAGCTTTCGACTCAGCGGCGAAAACATTTCGCCACGATAATTTTGCCGCTTACAAGGCCAACCGGCAGGCCATGCCCGAGGATATTTCGATCGCCATCCCTTACTGCAAGAAAATTGTGGAGGCCTTTAACATCCCGGTCCTGATCCTGGATGGGTTCGAGGCCGACGACATCATCGGCACACTGGCCTGCAAAGCCGAGAAAGAAGGTTTCGACGTGTTTATGATGACACCTGACAAGGACTATTGCCAACTGGTAAACGACCACATCTTTTTGTACAAGCCTGCCTTTATGGGCAATGCCATCGAAGTGTGGGACAAGCAAAAGATACTGGATAAATGGGAAATTGAACGGGTAGAGCAGGTAATCGACATTTTGGGCCTGCAAGGCGATGCAGTGGATAACATACCAGGCATACCGGGCATAGGCGAGAAAACAGCCAAGACACTTATTCAGCGCTTTGGCTCCGTAGAGAACCTGATCGCCAACGCAGACCAGCTGAAGGGAAAGCAAAAGGAGAACGTGGTTAACTTTGCTGACCAGGGCATGATGTCTAAAGAGCTGGCCACCATACACCTGAACGTGCCGCTGCAGTTTAGCGAGGAAGCCCTGCTTTACAACGGCCCGAACGAGGAGCAAGTAACCGAGCTTTTCGCTGAGCTGGAGTTCAGGCAACTGGCGCAGCGTGTGCTCGGGCAAACCCTGGCCGCTGCCACCACGGCCCCCACCGGCAAGGCTGCCGCCCGTAAAGGAAAGGCCCCATCTGCCAACCAAACATCCTTGTTCGACGCAGCTGCACCTTCCGCTGGCCCAAACGAGCAAGCTACCGGAGAGGCTGTGCCAACCTTTATGCGCAGCCTGAAAACCACGCTGCAGGATTACCACCTGATAGACACCCCCGCGCTTCGGGAAAGCCTGCTCACTTACCTGCTCCGGCAGGAGGAGATCTCCTTCGATACCGAAACCACCAGCATAGACCCGATCACGGCTGCCCTCGTGGGCATGTCGTTTTGTTACCGGCCCGGCGAAGCGTACTATGTACCCGTGCCCCAGGATAACCCGGAGGAGGCGCAACGCATTGTAAACGAGTTTAAGGACGTACTGGAGAATCCGGCTATTGCCAAGGTAGGGCAGAATATCAAATATGATATCCTGGTGATGAAAAATTATGGCGTTACGCTGCAAGGCCCCATATTCGACACCATGCTGGCCCACTACCTGCTGGAACCCGAGATGCGCCACAACATGGACGTGCTGGCTGAAACCTACCTCAACTATAGCCCGGTGCCCATAACAGCCCTGATCGGTCCGAAAGGGAAGAACCAGAAAACCATGGCCGACCTGGAGCCGCAGGAGGTAAAGGATTATGCCTGCGAGGATGCTGACATTACGCTGCAGCTAAAGCTATACTTTGAGCCTTTACTACAGGAGCAGGGCCTAACCAAGCTCTACCGCGATGTAGAGACCCCGCTGGTGCAGGTGCTGGCCGCAATCGAGAAGGAAGGGATCAGTATAGACTCCGAAGCCATGGCCGATTTTTCCACACAGTTGGAGAGTGAGCTGATCGGTATTGAGAAGCGTATTTTTGAGATTGCCGGGGAGCAGTTTAACATCGGCTCGCCGAAACAACTGGGCGAGATCCTGTTCGACAAGCTACAGCTGCACGGCAAAGCCAAGATCAAGAAAACCAAGACAGGCCAATATGCCACCGGCGAGGAGATCCTGTCTAAAATGGCTGGCGAGCACGAGGTGGTCGGTCTGATACTGGACCACCGCGAGCTAAGCAAGCTAAAATCGACCTACGTGGATGCGCTGCCGCAACTGGTATGCGAACTGGATGGCCGCGTGCATACCTCCTTTAACCAGGCTGTTACCGCCACGGGCCGCCTGAGCTCCACCAACCCGAACCTCCAGAATATCCCGATCCGCACCGATCGGGGCCGGGAGATACGGAAAGCCTTTGTGCCGCGCAACAGCAAACACCAGATCATTTCTGCGGACTACTCCCAGATCGAGCTGCGCATCATGGCTGACTTCAGCGGTGACCCCACCATGAAAGAAGCATTCAGGAACGGGCAGGACATCCATGCCTCTACCGCCAGCAAGGTGTTTCATGTGCCCCTGGAGCAGGTGGACAGCGAGATGCGGCGCAAGGCCAAGATGGTAAACTTCGGTATTATTTACGGCATTTCGGCCTTTGGCCTGGCAGAGCGCCTGCGCATACCGCGCCGGGAGGCAGCCGACATTATCGAGGCTTATTTTGTGGAGTTTCCGGCTATTAAGGAGTACATGGACAGCACCGTGGAGAAAGCCCGCGAATTTGAGTACGCCGAAACGCTGCTGGGCCGCCGCCGTTACCTGCGCGACATTAACTCACGCAACCAAACCGTGCGCGCCTTCGCCGAACGCAATGCCATCAACGCCCCAATCCAGGGCACCGCGGCTGACATCATCAAAATAGCCATGATCAACATACATGAGTACCTGGACCAGGAGAAGCTTAAAACGCGCATGATCCTGCAGGTGCATGATGAATTGCTTTTTGATGCCCCCCTGGAAGAAGTGGAGATCGTTACCCCTAAAATTGTGGAGCTCATGACCAATGCATTGCCCCTGAGCGTGCCCATGGAAGTAGGCCTGGGCGTAGGTGACAACTGGCTGGAAGCACATTGATTGCTGCAGCAGCACACATAAAAAAAGCGCCTCTCTTGCGGGAGGCGCTTTTTTTATACTTTATACTTTGCCCATATTATGGCAGCAGCACTGCTCTGTACTTTGTCTCGTCAACAAAAGGCACACTGGAGTTGTACTTCGCGTTGATGTTACGGATGATTTGGTTCGCCACAATGGCATAACCGCGCGGCGTCAGGTGCACCCCATCCAGAGAGAAGATGTTACCTGAAATATAAGCAGGCGTATACGCTACCCCGTTCAACGAAAGCTGAGGCTTGTTGTCTTTCATCTGAACAGACTGAAAGAAAGCATTCATATCAACTAAAGCAAGGTTTTTTGCCTGTGCAGCAGCGGCCAGTTTAGTATTAAACTCAGCCGTCTTATCTTTTACAATGATTACTTCAGCGTTATCAAGCACCTCGGTGTTTCTCAATGGGTTTAACGGAGTGAAGCCATGCGGCACAGGAGTCGGGATACCGGGAACCTGCTCTGGAGTACCTACCGTAGAGGTTAAAAGAACATAGTCGCTCAACGTTGCTTCGCGCACTGTGTTATCACCTGCGGTGATATACAGCTTGGCATTGTTAGCTGCAGCCAGTTGCTTTAGTTGTGCCGTAGATTTAGCCGTGAAGAAAGGAATACCCGTTACATCGGGGATGTTGATGATAACCCCTTTCGTGTTGTTCTGCCCAACCAATGCATTCACCATCGCGTCCAGGCCTGTCTGGAAAGCGCTTGAGGAAGAAACAGGGAGCACACCGCCAGAGGTCGCATAACCCAGCACGTCGTTGTTGCCCAACCACATGGTGAAGAAAGTAGGGTTTGTAGCCGCTGCTTTGTTAACATACGGCAACAGCGCACTGGTGGGGGTTGGATTGTTACCCAGTAAACGCTCATAATAAGGATTGAAACCTAAGGGATTGTTATAACCATACCCTGCTGTCGTCACATCGGCCATTCGGATACCGGGTACACCCAGATTGTTAACGGGCTCCAGGAACTCCGTATACAAAGGGGTCTTGTTGTCGGCACCTACTCCCCGAACAGCCAGATTTGTTGTTACAGGAGTAAGTATAGGAAGCCCCGCCGCATTAAATCCCGTTAATCGAACATATCCTGAGCCATTTGCCTGTGCTTCGGTAAACAGCGGCTGCACGAAAGCACCTCCTCCAGCAGCAGAGAACTGTTGCGCCAGTATGGCCGGATAGGAGTTAAGCTGTCCTTCGCGGTACAAGCCATTGTCAGCAAAGCCAGCGGTAAGCGAGTTTCCTACAGCTACATAATTTGAAAAATCAGCCTCGCCTGAGCTCGCTGCCGGTGCATCAATCTCAGGATCGCAGCTTGTAAGAAGCACACCGGCAAATAAGGCCAGCACGCTAGATTTATATAAGAACTTTTTCATGACTGTTTCGGGAAATTAAAATTTGTAAGTAACACCTAAACCTGGAATGTAAGCGATTGACTTGAAAGTGCCGGCGACACCGTTAGACAGCGCTGCCGTGTCTGTTCTCTTTGCCTTGTTGATGTACAGGAAAGAAGCGTCGATCACCAAATGTTCGGAGAGGGTATATCCCAGACCAACAGAAAGTCCACGCGAGTCAGCGTCCGGAGTCTCTGGGGTCAGGTAACCGTCTTGTACCGGCGTGTTGTCAAAGTAAGCGCCTGCACGAACTGCCAGGGCCTCTGTGGCCATGTACTCGCCGCCAATGCGGTAGATCATGGCATCTTCGTAGTTTCTGGCGCTTTCAGAGAAGGTGTTTCCTGCCACTGCCTGGCTAAAGTCGAAACGCAGTTTATCGTATGCACTCCACTGTACGCGGCTCACATCAACCGCTAAGGTAAGGCGTTCGCTTGGCTTGTACCCGATACCCACCGAGATAGTGGAAGGCATTGGCAGTGAGGCAGAGAACTTTGTGCCATCCGGGAAGTTTCCTTTGGCCGCTGCCGGAACATTTGTGAATGTCACGTCACCTTCTTCTACTTCAATGTCAACTTTAGAACGGTAGTTAACACCTATGGATAGTTGCTCGGTTGGCTGGAAATAAACACCGGCGTTAAAGCCGAAAGCAGTTTTAGCTCCGCCATCCAGTTCTATTCTGCCTTCAGAGGCATCCTGGTTCTGCACAGGCAGCACACGCTGCAGGTTCACGCCTCCGGTGGCAATGACCACGCCTACCCCTAAGCCGATCTTATCCGTGATCTGGTAACTAAGCGTTGGCTGGAAATAAATAGCCTTCAGATCGATCTCGCTTAACCCAAAGCGTCCGTTCCATTCATCGCCCCACTTTACGCCACTGCCGAAAGGAGTGTAAATGCCCATTCCGACTTTCAGCTTCTCATTAATACCATAAACACCATACACCTGGAAAGGAGTACCAATACCATTATCGGCCAGTGTGGTGGTGTTAGAGGGCTCCGGGGCACGGTAGGCAATTCTGGAATTGATTGCGCTGGCACCTACGGTCACACCGTTCTCGCGCATGAAGCTCATGGCGCCGGGGTTAAAGAAAATACTGGAAGTACCCGTCTGAATACCGGTACCCGTGTGTCCCATACCAATTTGTCGCTGGCTCGCCAGGTTCACTTGGTATCCGCCGGCCATCGCTGTGCCCGATAACAGCGCACCGCCTAATAATAAGGCTACTAATTTGCTCTTCATAAAACGCAATTTTTAAATGAGGGTGGTAATACGTCTAAACAAATATATAAATAATTTATCCTCGGCATACCTACTATCTCGCCTTTTTTCAAATATTTTTTAAAACGAGTCGAAAAAACAAAAAAGCGTCCTTTCGCCTGCCAGCATAGTCCTCCTTAACAGCCAAGCTTTAGGACTTTCCCGCTGCTTTTGAGCCTGCCGGCTGGTTTGCTCTATATAATTTGTTACCCTGTTTGCTACCTTAAAAAGCTGCCATACGTTAGCATACATTCATAAAGCTAGAATACACATATGTATGATGTTATCATAATTGGGGGAGGGCCGGCTGGCCTGAATGCCGCCATGATCCTGGGCCGCTCCCGTCGTAAGGTGGTGCTCTTCGACAGCGGTGAACCCCGTAATCGCTGGGCCAGAAGCATGAACGGCTTCCTGAGCAGCGACGGGGTAAACCCCAGAGATTTTATTCAGAAGGGGAGGGCCGAACTGGAGAAATACCAGGTGCAGATAATTGACGTGAAGGTGGCCACGGCTACTTATAGCAAAGGCCAGTATGTAGTAAATGATGTAAACGAGAAAGTGTACCATGCAAAAAAGCTTTTGCTGGCCACGGGTTTAAAAGATGACGTGCCTGATTTGGAGGGCATTATGCCGATGTACGGCAAAAGCGTGCACCACTGCCCTTACTGCGATGGCTGGGAAAGCCGCGACAAGGCCATTGCCTCTTACGGCAAAGGCAAAGATGGCTTTGGGCTGGCGCTGGCGCTCAAAAACTGGAGCGCCGATGTAACGCTTTACACCGACGGCACCGAGGAGCTAAGTGAACAGGATATAGAAACCCTGGAGAGGAACAAGGTAAAGCTGGTTACTTCTAAGATCGTAAAACTTGAGGGAGAAGGCGGGCAACTTCAATTTATTGTAACCCAGGATGGCAAAAACCATGAACAGGGGGCACTGTTTTTCTCAACAGGCACCAGGCAGCAGTCAGATTTAGGGGCCGAACTGGGTTGTGAGTTTACAAGCAAAGGGGTGATAAAGACCCGCAGGTTGCAGCAAGCGAACATACCAGGCCTATTTGTGGCCGGCGATGCCGCCCGCGACATGCAGTTGGTAATCGTGGCGGCGGCCGAGGGCGCCAAAGCCGGCGTGGCCATCAACATGGAGCTGCAGCAGGAAGAAAGACTATAATTTTAACGGTTGTAGCACGCTGTTTACGCGCTTTTGATATTATTCCCCCGGAACGGCATCGGAAGCGCGTGCCAGCATTTTGGAAGTTTTCTTTGTAGCAGGCACCGGTTGAAAGAGGTGCTCTTGCAGGCAGTACCGATAGCCATGCACCAGCATGTGCATCTTCAGGTTCTCAACCGCTATCGGCTCACTGTCGGCTACCTCCCGGGTGTTAGAGAACTTTATCTGACTTCCGTCAATGATGGTGATCACGCCTGGGCCAAAGACCTCCACCTGGTTTCCCTTCTTAATTATGATACCCGTTTCCTCACTTAATCCGATTCCCACATATTCGGGATCATGGGCAACGGCATGCGCCAGGCGTCCAAAACGGCCCCGTTCTGCGAAATGCGTATCAATGTAAACGTGCCTGGTAAACCCACACCCCTCCGTCGTTTTCATCTCGCCTTTGATCAGGGAGTAGTGGCCATAGCCATCGTAGATCATCCTATCCGACATCATGGCGGCCCCGGCGCTGGTGCCGGCAATGATAATGTCCTCTTCCTGGTACCTTCTGTGCATAAGCCGCAACAGGTTTGTCCCGTTCAGGAAGCGCGTGAGCCGAACCTGGTCGCCGCCGGTAAAAAATATCACATCGGCTTGCTGTATCCGCTCCAGGTTTTCTGCCGTGTCAGCCGCATGCGTTTCATCTATGCGCATAAACTGCACATTGCTGCAGCCCAATTCCTCGAAGGCCTCTTTATAGGCCAGCCCCGATTCTTCTGATGCTGTGGTGGCAGCCGTGGCTATAACCTCTATATTGGAAGCAATGGTGCATATTTCTGAGCGAATGAGCTTGATCAACCCGTCATCATCGCCCCCTCCAAGTGCTATCAATTTTCCCTTTACTTCTTTCATGTGGTGCTTTGCTCTTAAAGTACTGTCTTATACTCAAGAAACCTGCCCTAAGTTAAGTTCCCATTGCCGGGCAGACAACCCATCCTATTTATCCCCGGCAGGCAGGAAATTACGGTAACAAGTATGTCTGCCCCGGCAGCTCTTCCCGCTCCGGCACCGTACCGTCGGGCAGTTGCCAGGCCCGCTGCCTGCGGAACGGAAGCATGAACAAATGCTGCGGTGTTTGCTCCAGCGGATTGCGGTAAGCGGGCACGCCTATCGTGATGGCGCTCTGGGGCACATTCAGGCGCAGCGTGTGGTGCAGGCGATCCCAGCATGACAGCACCACGGAGTAATTGCTGTTGGTTTCGCGGGCCACGATGGAATGGTGGATGCCGTGCATGCGCGGAGTTACCATGATCTGGCACAGCCGGCGCTCCAGTTCAAAGGGCAACCGCACGTTGGTATGGTGAAAAGCCGTACAACCCTCAAAAACAACCTCATAGAACAACACCAGGGGGGCAGGCACGCCGGCAAGTGCAGCGGCTGCGCCTCGGAACGGCAGCGAGGCGATGTTCTCTCCCACATGAAAGCGCCAGGCCGTGGAGAGGTCCATGTCCAGGTCGCTGTGGTGCACATTATGGAATCGCCATAGCCAGCCTGCTTTGTGCAGCAAGGCATGCCACAGGTAGTTGGAGTAATCCAGCAAAACAAAGCCCAGCGCATAACGTGCGGGCAACGGAAGCCGAAGCCAGGCCAGGGCACCAAAGTTACGGTTGTTTGCCCAACGTGCAGCAGCATGTATACCTGGCAACAGCAGCAAGCGCAGGGCTGGCAAGGCAACCGCAGCAACGCTTCCGTTCTCCAGCAGCCTGTTTATTTTAGGCCGCGTTTGCTTACGCAGTTGCCGCTTCGCCTCTGCTACTAACAGTACCCCAGCCAGAAGGCCGAGCAAGGGCATACCCACTTTATCGAATTTAGGAAACATGAACTTCATACGGAATAGCTACCCCGGCTTTTGGCGTTTGGTTGCCTGCTGCTTTAGCGCAAAATCGGAACCTGAAAGGCGGGCAGGTTCCGTAGGCCGTACGGCCTCTCTTTAGATTGTTCGATACTGAACAATTAACTGTTCGGCAACGGACACAAATAACAATTTAAAAAATGCTTTTTATAAAGTTAATTAACTTATAATCAATTAGTTATAAAATTTGGCATGAGAGATGTATTAGTGGCTAACAGGAATAAAAAAAATATAGTAGCCTAAAGCAACCTTTACCTGCCAGACGCTATCTATTAAATCAGAAAGTCATTAAAATAAAAACTTTAAACCCTAATGCCATGAAACTTATCATTCTTCTTCTCGCCTTTGTTTTCGGCTTCGGTGCCTCTGTTAAAAAATCCAGTGATGATTTAAAGGAGATTAAGCAAAGAACTGAGATCAACGCTTACAAAACTTACCCTAACCTGCTGCCTGAAGTAGAGATTGTCGCCAGCAGAATTGACACAAGCGACGCAGTACTTTAATTAAAAAAAGTTGAACCTATTAATCCCCAGAACTATGAAGCTCATCATTCTTTTAATCGCTATCGTAATCGGCTTCGGTGCCACTGTTAAGAAATCCTCTGACGACATGAAGGAGGTTAGCTCCAGATCTGAGATCAAGGCCTATCAGTCGTACCCTAACTTACTTCCGGAAGTTGAGATCGTAGCTGTTCGCAGCTAGTAAGTAAGCGCACCATTGCTCCGGATACAACTATGAAAATCTTAGCTCATTTATGCTTTGTACTGCTTGGCTTCTGCCTGGTATGCAAGCACACCTTCGACGCAAAAGACTTGTTGGCAAAGCGCCGGCAACTACTGGCATCCACAACCTCCCTCCCAACACACCCTGTAGTGTAAACCCAGGCTTCACCCCTTTTGTAGCCTGGGCAGCGCAATCAAATTTTTCTTTATCAGAAGTCATTCACCAAATTTCTCAACCCCTCATGTTACAAACAGTCCTGGTTTCAACGGAATAATAGTGCAGAATCAGGCTACTACGTTACTTTTGCACCGTTCCTTTAGTGGGTAGGGCAGCAAAACCCATGTTACAAAAAGGCCTTAAAAGATGTTTATTTTATAGTTTTTCTGCTCTATTTTTACAGCCATGCACGAATAATGCAGCATATAAAGCGATGATGCTCAGGCATTTTGCCAGGCGCCTCCTTTTTAAACGGACTGTAAACCAAAGAATAGGAAAAAGAGCAGAAACCCAAATACCAACTTGAGCTGTATAGTAAAGTTTTTTAGAGTTGTGAAGCGCAAAACGTTGCCGTGGTTACCCAGCCACAGCAGATGAGCATAAACAAACTTAAACAGAAAACAGGTTAGACAAACAGGCTTTGCTAAACAGTGCTTTTTCTCCTTATTGAAGCCCGGCCCCCACCGGGCTTCATCTTTTTAGCTGGTGCCGCTGCGCGGCGTCAGTTGCTTAGTCGTTCTGCTTTTTAAAGATATCCAGCAGGCCTCCCTTGTCGTCCTTCTTCTTGCGTTTTCTGGTATCCTGCTCCTTGTTGCCAAAAGGCCACCAACTTTTCTTCTCTTTTTTCTCGGGTAGGATAACGTACCGCACCGATATGCCTGAAGAAAGGTTTATCCAGTCTTCGTGGTTGATGTGCACCGCTGGCTTAATATCGGCGGAAAGCAGGAAAGGCAGGCCGTTTACCTTGTACTCTATGCCCAACATGGCATCTACGCCCGTAAAAACCCCCTTATCTTTCAGGTTGCCGATGTGGCCGCCGGCACCCAGGTAATAGTTAAAACGCTTGCCCAGTATCGGAAAATGCCACTCGTACAAGGCTGTGCCGCTGTATTCGCGGGCGCCAATGGCCACGATGCCCTCCAGGGTAGCTTGCTCATACAGCTTTTGTTGCAGCGTTACCCCAAACTTATCACTCTCTATCCGGACACCGGCCGCGGTTCTATACTTCTGTGCATGCCCTAAGGTAACAGCCGCGCACAGCACACAAATCGTGAGGAAATACTTCATCATATAAAGGTGCTTTGATCTTTCTGGTAAAAATGAATGCTTGCCGAATGGCCAGCCTGGCTATACAACGGCCTGCCCGGGCATAAAGTGTATCACTGATCGTCCCGAAACCCCCGGTTCGCTTTTTTCTGCGCCTGTTTTTTCTTCCCTTCCAGCCTGCGCTTTACTGAGGCTCTGGAGGGCTTGGTGGCGGCGCGCTTCTTCTGCCTTGTCAGGGCCTGCTGCAACAGGGCGTAAAACCGGGCCACGCACAGTTCCTTGTTCCTGAGCTGTGTCCGCTCGGTCTGGCAAACCACCTGCAGAAACCCCTCGTTGTTAATGCGGTTCGCTAACTTTGCCAGCACCAGCTCCTTTTCATAGGCCGAAAGCAACTCAGAGTCCCGCACCTGAAACTTCAGCTCTACCTTGGTGGCCACCTTATTCACATGCTGCCCGCCGGCGCCCCCGCTTCTGGAAGCCTGGAACTGGAGCTCCTTCTCAAAAAACCTGTCTTTTAAATTCATCTCGTACGTCTCTCAAAAAGTAAATATAAGCAACTGCCTGATGCCATTTGCAACCATCCTGCAAAGTATAGCCGTAGGTAATGCACATACCCCTAAACCAAACGCCCCTATGAGAGAAAGAGACCTATGGTACAAAAGAGCCGTTATCTACGCCCTGGACGTGGAGACATTCCAGGATTCGAACGGAGATGGCATCGGTGATTTTCAGGGGCTTACGGGCCGCCTCGACTACCTGGCCACTTTGGGCATCACCTGTATCTGGCTGCTCCCTTTTTACCCCACGCCCAACCGCGACAACGGCTACGATGTAATGGATTACTACAACGTGGACAAGCGCCTGGGCACCCTCGGCGATTTTGCCAGTTTTGTAAAGGAAGCCGGGGAGCGGGGCATGCGGGTGTTGGTAGATTTAGTGGTGAACCATACTTCAGACCAGCACCCCTGGTTCCAGGAGGCCCGCCGCGACAAGAACTCCAAATACCATGATTACTATACCTGGAGCAAAGAACAACCCGAGAACCCCGCCTACAAACCGGCCTTTGCCGGCCACCAGGAAAGCATCTGGAGTTACGACGAAGAGGCGGAGGCCTACTTTTTGCACCGGTTTTACGCCCACCAGCCCGACCTGAATTTCCAGAACCCGGAGGTGCGCAGAGAAATCCACCACATCATGGGCTTCTGGCTGGCGCTGGGCGTGTCGGGTTTCCGGATTGACGCCGCCCATATTCTGGTGCAAAGCGACCAGGAGAAAGACAACGATGAGTTTTACAGTCTGATAGAAGACATGCGCGACTACATCTCCACCCACAGCCAGGATGCCATCCTGCTGGCTGAGGCCTCTGGTCCGCCCCATGTGGTCGGGAGTTTTTTCAAGGGCAAGGAGCGCATGCACATGATGTTCAATTTCCTGCTCAACCAGCACATTTTCCTGGGCCTGGCCCGCGGCATGGGCAGCTCTATCGCCAAGGGCATGAAAATGCTGCCTGAGAAAGGCGACACGTCGCAGTGGCTTAATTTTCTGCGCCACCACGATGAACTGAACGTGGAGGACCTGGAGCAGGACGAGCAGGAGATCGTGTTTAAGCAGTTTGCCCCCAAAGAGGACATGAAAGTATACGGCCGTGGCATCAGGCGCCGGCTGGCCCCTATCCTGAAAGGGAACCGCTCACGAATAGAGTTAGCCTACAGCCTGTTGTTCAGCCTGCCCGGCACACCCATGATCCAGTACGGCGCAGAGATCGGCATGGGCGACGACCTCTCGCTGCCCGAAAGGAACAGCGTGCGCACCCCCATGCAATGGACCGATGAACCGAACGCCGGCTTCTCCAGGTCGGCGCAGGAAGACCTTATCCGGCCCGTGATAAACGAGGGAGCTTATTCCTATAAAAAAGTGAACGTGGTGCAACAGCAACATCAAACCGACTCGCTGCTTAACTGGATGGAGCGGGTGATACGCGTGCGCAGGCAGTGCCCCGAGCTCGGAGACGGCAACTGCAAGCTGATCTCCACTGACGACAGCCGCATTTTCGCGCACAGTTGCCAGCTGCGGTATAAACTGGTGGCAGTGCACAACCTGAGCAGCGAAACATGCCAGGTAATGATCGAGGATCTACTCCAAAAGGAGGGCCTCTACAGCGTGGAAATTTTCAGCAACGCTGCTTACAAAGCGCCTAAGCAGGGAGAGGTGGAAGTTGGCCCCTACGGTTACCGCTGGTTCAGGCTGCATGCCCTGGCTGACCCGGATCAGGAAGCAGGCAAGCAGGGAGACTGAGTAGTGGCGGCACCTGCGAACAAACCTGTCGCGCAAGCGTTTATGGAAGCATAAGCTCCTTTATTATGAAGTGGTCTTTAAACCTTGGCAAAATTGCCGGCATCAAGATACTGGTGCACTGGACGTTTGCGCTTTTACTGGGTTGGATAGCCTTTTCCGAGGCACAGCGCGGCAGCGACCTGACTGCTACTTTATTGGCCATTGGGTTTATACTTGCCGTTTTCCTGTGCGTAGTGCTCCACGAGCTCGGCCATGCGCTAACGGCAAGGCAATATGGCATCCAGACGAAGATGATCACCCTGCTGCCCATTGGGGGAGTTGCGAGCCTGGAGCGAATGCCTGAGAACCCGAAACAGGAACTCCTGATTGCGGTGGCCGGGCCGGCTGTGAACGTGGTGATTGCGCTGCTGCTCTGGCTGGTGCTTCCGGCCCTGCCAAGCGCCCCCACCGAAGACTTTTTCCTGCGCATCACGCCGGCCAACTTTTTCTACCTGCTGCTATTTGTAAATGTGGTGCTGGTGGTGTTTAATGCCATTCCGGCTTTCCCGATGGATGGCGGACGGGTGCTGCGGGCCCTGCTTGCCTTTAAACTGGGGCGCGTGCGCGCTACGCAGATAGCTGCAAACCTGGGCCAGCTGCTGGCTATTCTTTTCATCTTCGTCGGGTTTTTCTATAACCCCTTCCTGATCCTGATCGGGGCCTTTGTGTTTTTTGGGGCCTATGCCGAAAACATGATGGTGCAGCACCTGGATTTTTTGCGTGGCCACAGCGTGCGCGAAGGCATGATGACGAACTTCGTTACCCTGGCACCCACCGACACGGTGCGCGACGCGCTGGACAAATTGCTGATGGGTTCCGAACACGAGTTTATCGTAGAGCTGGACGGGCATGTAGTAGGCACGCTTACCCGCTCGCAACTCATACAGGCAATTAAAGAGGAACAAATGGCAACCCCCGTTTTGGATGTAATGTCGCAGGAATTTAAAACGTTTAATGTGCAGGATAAGCTCTCGGAGGCTTATACCGAACTCCAGAAAACACGCGCTCCTTTGTTGCCTGTACTGGAAAATGGCCGCTTGGCCGGCGTCATCAACACAGATAATATCAATGAGTTCATCCTGATAAAATCGGCGACGATGCATTAACCCCCCACTTGCATTGTACAGGCGCTGCTCGATACTTTATACTTGCTAACTTCCCGCGGCCATGCCCCTCCTGGCGGCTGTTTTACCCCGGATAATTTGGCTACCCCTTTGACATACGAAATAAATCGTAAATAAAATTTCCTTTTACGAAACTATTCGTATATACTTGTAATGCAACACAGCTTTCATGCTAACCATCTATTTCTTACACCTATGGAGAAAATACTAAAACCAACCGAATCTGAGCTTGAGATACTGCAGGTACTTTGGCAACACGGCCCGAACACAGTGCGCTTTGTGCACGAGGAAATGAGCAAAGCCAAAGAAACCGGCTATACCACCACGCTTAAGCTCATGCAGATAATGGCCGAAAAGGACATGCTGGCAGTAGACAAAACCAGCCGTTCCCATATTTTTCGCCCGCTGCTCGGCGAGGAACAGACGCAGCAGCAGTTGCTGGGTCGTTTTCTGGATGCAGCCTTCCGGGGCTCGGCCAGCAAACTGGTGATGCAAGCCTTGGGTAACAGCAACACATCCAGGGAGGAACTGGATGAGATCAGAAACTTATTAGATAAACTGGAAGGAGGCACCAAATGAACCAAGCCCTGAATATGATCTCGGAAAACGTAGTGCAAGCCCTGGGCTGGACCCTGCTACACTCTTTGTGGCAAGGGGCTCTGCTGGCCCTGGCACTTGGCCTGCTCATGGTGCTCCTGCACCGCCACACATCCATCGTTCGGTTTACCGTAGCGGCCAGCGCCTTACTGGCACAAGTACTGCTCTCAGCCGTTACCTTCGATCATTACTATGCCCAATTCTCAGCAAAAGAGCAACCGGCCTCTAACGTAGTGGCGGTTTTACCGCAAGCAAGCCCTATGGCCCAGGCAAGTACTTTTTCGTTTTGGGAGGCACCTGTGGCAGTAACGCAGGTTTATTTTGAAAAGCATTTGCCACTTTTAGTTACCCTTTGGCTGTTGGGCCTTGCGTTCATGACCATCCGCTTTTTGGGAGGCCTGGCCTATACCCAGCGTCTGCGCCATTATAAAACCACGCCACTCTCAGGCAAATGGCAGCAAACGCTTTCGCAGCTTCGCCAGAAACTGGGCATGTCTAAAGCAGTGCGTTTGGTAGAGTCGGGGCTGGTGAAGGTGCCTGTGGCTATCGGCTACGTTACACCCGTTATACTGCTGCCGCTGGGTGCTGTAAGCGGGCTTTCGCAGGTGCAGGTAGAGGCTATTCTGGCGCATGAGCTCGCCCATATCCTGCGCCGCGATTACTTGTTCAATATCATCCAGACCGGAATAGATATTCTCTTTTTCTACCATCCGGCTATGTGGTGGATATCCGGCCTGGTGCGAGCTGAGCGGGAGAACTGCTGCGACGATATTGCCGTTTCGGTTTGCGGCAACCAGTTGACCTACGCCCGAGCCCTGGCCCAGCTGGAGGCCATGCGGCTCCCGGCGTCCCCTGTTTTCGCCTTGGCCCTGACGGGTGGGCGCGGATCGCTGATGAGCCGTATCAAACGGCTTGTGGGGCAGCCCGCGTTCAGGCCTACTTTCTCGGAGGGCTTCGCGGCGGGTCTGGTGTTAGTGGCTGGCTTGTTTGTGTTCTCTGTCGGGGCGCTGGCCAGCTTTAAAACAGATGCAGGGATGCCTGGTAAAGTAGAAGCCTTGTTGATTGCCTCACCCGTGCCGGAACAGGTTAAACCTGCCCTTGTTTTGGATGCAGCCAATGAAATAGTGCCCGTTACCATACCCGCGCTCAAAGAGGAGACAACCGCCTTTGTTCTTTCGGCACAAGACTCTACCGGGCAAAAACGCGATGTGGTGATCATCAAAAACAAAAAAGGCAAGGTGACGGAGCTGTACGTTAACGGCAAGCGGATTCCGGATAAGGACATCCCTGCCTATACTGCCTTGGTTGACCAGCGTTTGAAAGCCATAGAAAAAGCCCCCAAAGCAACCAGGGCAGAAGTAGTGCGGGAGATAAAGGCTGCACAGCGGGCCGCTGCCAACGCTCCCACCCGGCAGCAAGTTAACGTAACCTACAGCTACGGCTTTAACAGCGCGCCTGGCGACTCACTGGAGGTTCCGCCTATGCCACCCATGCCGCCCATGACAGCCGTAGCGCCTTTCCCGACAATGCCTCCCATGCCCCCGATGCCGCCCATGCCGCCACTTGCGCCGTTCTCAAACGACAAAAAAGAGCAGAAGCGCTACAAGGAGTCTATGAAGCAGTATGAAAAGGAGCTAAAGCGGCACGACGAGAAGATGAAAGCCTATGAGCAAAAAGCAGCCAGGCAACACCAGGTTGTCACTGTGGACAGGCAACGCTTCCAGCAACAGGTAGAGCGCCATGCCGCCATGGCAGCAAACCAGGCACAGCACAGCCAAGAGATGGCACTGCGCCACACCGAGATGGCCAAGGAGCATGAAAGAATGGCCCTGGAACATCAAAAGCGGCTGGAAACCCTGAGAAAGGAAATGGTAAAAGACGGCTTGTTAAAAAAGGAGTCGGATAAGATCAACATCCGGATTACCGAGGATAGCTTTTATGTGAATGGCGAAAAACAGTCGCAGGAGCTGTATGAGAAGTATAAAAACCTGATGAATGTGAAGATAGAGGGCAAGGGGAACTTTAATTTTCAGTTTAACAACGATTAATCCTCCATTTGCACCTATCTGTAAATAACCTGCTAAATGTATAAATTCAGCAGGTTATTTTGTTTATTTGGTTTGATTAAAATGCTTATCGCAAAATCTGTATATCCCTTACTGTGTACTTTTGCGTAAGTATAACTCGCTGCTGCCCATAACCAGATTTGCGGCACCCGAAAAACGGCATTACCAACAAACCACATGATAAAACTATACTTCGCACCCCTTGCCCCCATGTACCTTAAAAAAGTTCTCCTCCTCACCTGCCTGCTCCTGCTTGCAGCAAGCGGATTCGCGGCCGACAGGCAGCACCTGTTCCCGATTTCACTGCAAGAGCGTACCGCCAAGGCCGATGTTATTGTAGAAGGGGAAGTGGTATCGCAGCAGTCTTTCTGGGACAGCCAGCACGAGAACATCTACACCTCCAACATCCTGAAAGTATACAAAGTATTTAAAGGGCAGGTAAAAGGCCAGCAAGTGGAACTCATAACCGAAGGAGGCGCCATCGGGCTAAAAAAACACGTGTTCTCTACTGCCTTATCCTTACAGAAAGGAGAACAGGGCATCTTTTTTCTGGAACGGAACCAGCCTATTCAGAACACGCCGGGCAACACCGGCCTTACGGCACGGGCATACGCCAGCCAGCAGGGCTTTATAGATTATCACCTGGCAGGCAACCGCTCTGTAACCGATGTTTTTAACGATTACGCCTCCGTGCAGGAAGTATACCAACGCCTGAAGGCAACTATTGGGCAGCCTTTTACAACCGTAGCAGCTAATGATCGCCTGCGCCAGGAGCCCGGTGCCAACCTAAAGCAGGAGCAAAGCGCCCTTGCAGTGCCTGTTGTCACCAGCTTCTCGCCAACCGTTGCCAGCGCAGGTACCGGCACCATTATCACTATTAACGGATCTGGTTTTGGCAGCACCCGCGGAAATGGCAAGGTGGAATACAAAAACGCCGACGATGGGGGCAAAACTTTCATCACCCCCCTACC
Organism: Pontibacter sp. GD13; assembly: GCF_058216355.1. Classification (NCBI taxonomy): domain Bacteria; kingdom Pseudomonadati; phylum Bacteroidota; class Cytophagia; order Cytophagales; family Hymenobacteraceae; genus Pontibacter; species Pontibacter sp. GD13. The sequence goes on along the minus strand of NZ_JBYZMQ010000003.1, from coordinate 150,876 downwards.
CAGAGAATACATCAGCTGGAGCAACACACAGATCCGGATGTATATCCCCTCCACCGGGGTGGACAATGGCACCGCCGGCTCCGGCCAGCTTAAAATCACTGCCAACGATGGCACCACTGTTACTACCTCACAAACGATAACGATCGAATTCGCCTACTCAAATGTAGGCCTGAGTGGCCGGGCTTTTAAACCCATTCTCATTAGCACCGATAACCAGGGGGGGTACACCATGCAGTATGCCCCAAGCATGCAGAGCCGCAACGCTGCGCAGGAAGGCTTCCGCAGGGCGGTGAACAGCTGGGTCTGCAACACGCAGGTCAACTGGAAAATTGGCACCCCTACCACTATTGAGAAAGCCGTTGAGGACGATAGAAACATCATCCGCTTCGCACCTGCCTCTGAAACAGGGCAAGGAGTGCTGGCACGCACCATCAGCCGTTATGAAGGGTGTGGCAATAGCACAGACACGCTTTTCTGGGTATCAGAGTTTGACATGGAGATAAACAGCAACATAGACTGGCAGTATGGCCCTGGACCACCTGTTAACAGGCAGTTCGACTTTGAAACCGTGGCCCTCCATGAACTGGGCCATGCCCACCAGTTGGGGCACGTGATCCTGCCACGCGCCGTTATGCATTATGCTGTTGAGTTTGAGATTCTGGTGCGCGACCTAAGCGAAGCTGATGTAAGAGGCGGGAATTTTGTGATGGCGCGTAGCGTTGGCCCAAACTTCTGTCAGAAATCGCCCATAATACCGGAGCTGGAAGGAGATTGCAACTTGGCTCCCGAGATCCTGACGTTTGAAGGCGCCTTTCAGAATGGGCAGGTAGTGCTTAAATGGACAACCAAGGCCGAAGTGGCCGTCGTCGCCTATGTGGTACAGCGCAGTGAAAACGGCTTAGACTGGGTGGACGTAACCACGGTTAATTCGAAAGGCCCTACCACAGGCACGCTTAACTACACTTACACCGACACCGCACCACTTCCCGACATCAGTTATTACCGCTTAAAGGTAATGTATGTGGATGGCTCTACTAGCTTCTCGCCTCGTGTGCGGGTACTAGACCCTGCCTCGCTGCGCATGTTGCGTGTGTTCCCCAACCCGATTGCTCCAAGCAGGCACTCGCTCCGGCTTTTATACCTGGTTACGGCCAGTTCTACTTTAACACTAAACCTCTACGACACCACAGGAAAATTGGTAAGGGAGTACACCGTTAACCTATCCGATGTGAACACCCCGATTGATATCCCGTTACGCGGCCTGGCTTCCGGTGTCTATATCCTGAAGTGGCAGGAGCGAAATAACAGCGGTGAGTTCAAAATTATCAGGCTCTAACGCAGCAAGGGGCTATTAAGCAAAAAAGCAGATGAAATAGACCCTTAGCGGATCATTCACCTGCCTTTTGCCAACCTTAAACATTTCGTATTCAATACCTTTGGCACAAAAAAATCAAGGTAGTTTAGCCAAAACCGGGTTTCGGCTTTAAGTAAGTTTTAGTAGCCTGGATAAGGTTACAGTGCGCCTTGCAAAACTCACGCTTCTATGGGGTTAAAACAACATGTTTTCACATGCTTTTGTAACATAATTTTTCCCCTGAAATGGCTTACATAGCTCACCCTAAAGGCCGCATAGGCGCTCCCTGGCTGTTTTTAAAGCTGTCAAATCCAGTCGATTTGTAACATGTACTATAATCTACAACCCGCCGCGGCCTGCATTTTTCTACTTCTCAATTAACCTCACTGTCTTTTGCTGGTTCTTTTATCCTTGTAAAACTATATTTGATAAAGGTAAACAGGTGCTGCTTGCATATATTCTAATTTGTTTCGCCTACCTCATCATACCAACCATTTTCTTATTGGGCACAGTAGTGGTCAGCGTAATAATGAGCTAAAGCACTACCTTTGTAGCCAACACCTTATTTCTACGCCATGCAACCTACCACCTGGGGCAAACTGATCTCCAAGAAGCGCTTTGAAACCACAGCCACCAAGTATACCTCCAACGAGTCGGTGCGTGGTGAGTTCCAGCGCGATTACGACCGCATCGTTTTCTCCTCGGCTTTCAGGAGGTTGCAGAACAAGACGCAGGTAATGCCCATGCCTGAGAGCGACTTTGTGCATACCCGCCTCACCCACAGCCTGGAAACATCGGTGGTGGGCCGCTCGCTGGGCCGTATTGTGGGCAAAAGCATTTTAGAGCGCCACCCCGAGCTGGCCCAGGAAAAGAACATACAGGAAGCAGATTTCGGAGACATGGTGGCTGCCGCCTGCCTGGCCCACGACATCGGCAACCCACCCTTCGGCCACTCCGGCGAAGACGCCATTTCCTCCTACTTCCTGAGCGACGAGGCCCAGCCATACCTCAGGAACCTGGCTGAAGCCGAAAAAGCCGACCTGCAGCGTTACGAGGGCAACGCGGCTGGTTTCCGTGTGCTTACCTATACTTACCCCACCCACTGCAACCTGCCCGGCGGCCTGAGCCTGACCTACACCACTCTCGCTACCTTTACCAAATACCCGAAGGAGTCGCTGCCAACAGTGTCGGGCACCAAAAATACCAGCGAGAAGAAGTATGGCTTCTTTCAGACGGAGAAGGAGTGGTTTCAGAACATCGCGCAGGAGCTGGGGCTACTCCAAAAAACTGAGTACGGGGCTGTGTTCTACCACCGGCACCCACTGGCTTTTTTAGTGGAGGCCGCTGACGACATCTGCTACCGCATCATTGATTTTGAGGACGGCCTGAAGCTGGGCCTGGTGCCGCAAGAGGAAGGCATGCACCTGCTCCGCCAGATACTCAACGACAACCCGGACCGCACCTCCAGCCTCACGTTTTACGACTGGCGCGAGGAGATCGGGTACCTGCGTGCCCGCATTATCAACAAGCTTATTGAGGAGACCACCGCTGTTTTTCTGCAGCACGAGCAAGAGATCCTGCACGGCGCCTACGACAAGCCCCTGATCAACGAACTGCCCTGCAAACCGGTGCTTGACCAGATCCGGGACCTCTCTGTCAGGTTAATTTACCAGAACCGCCCGGTGCTGGAAATTGAGGCAGCAGGCTTTGAGGTATTGGGCGGTCTGCTCGATGCAGGCATTAAGGCAGCTTTCAGACCAGAATCCAAGCATCACCGCAAGCTGGCGGCACTAATTCCGCCACAGTACATTCACCTACCCGAAACAGCCACGGACTACGAGCGCATCCTCCACATCACCGATTTTGTGACGAGCCTCACCGACCAGGCCGCCCTGGGCTTGTACCGTAAAATAAAGGGCATTGAGTTGCCCAGGATGTATTAAGGCTGGCCTGCTGCTGATTCGTCTACAAAATCGCCGGGTTCATCTGCATCCATACCTGTTCTGCCGAATCAGGGGGAGTTGATGCTACTTAAATTGGTATCCAGCCTGGAATTGCATTAATTTTAACCTTGTTAACAGGTCCTCATGCCGTAAAAAGCAGGTGGCAAAAATGCATATCAAACTAAAATATACCAATGAAACACAAGTTATTAGTTAGCCTTTTATGCGGTGTTACCAGCTTTGCGGCAGTAGCACAAACCAAGGGCAACAAGATCGATTTTACGGAATACACCCTTCCGAATGGCCTGCATGTAATTCTCCATCAGGATAAATCAACCCCTAATGTGGCCGTGTCGGTGCTGTACCATGTGGGCTCGAAGAATGAGGTTGCGGGCCGTTCGGGTTTCGCGCACTTTTTTGAGCACCTGATGTTTGAAGGCACCCAGAACATTGACCGTGGCGAGTATAGCTCGCTGGTACAAAAGGCCGGCGGCGCCCTGAACGCCAACACTTCTTTTGACCGCACCTATTACTACGAGCTGTTGCCGTCGAACCAGGTGGCTCTGGGCCTGTGGCTGGAGGCAGAGCGTATGAAGCACGCCAAAATTGATGAGACAGGCGTGGAAACACAGCGCAAGGTAGTGCAGGAGGAGAAGCGCGAGCGCATAGACAACCAGCCTTACGGGTCGATGGGGGAGAATGTGTTTGCCCTGGCTTATGAGCAGCACCCGTACAAAACCATGCCGATCGGTTCATTCAAAGACCTGAATGCAGCGGGCATCAACGAGTTCCGCGATTTCTATAAGACTTTCTATGTGCCTAACAATGCCACGCTATCCATCGCCGGCGACATTGACATTAACGACACCAAAAAGCTGATCGAGCAATACTTTGCGGGCATTCCAAAAGGAACCGTAGAGGTGCCGCGCCCGAACGTGGTAGAGCCCAAGCAAAAAGAGGAGCGCCGCAAAACAGTGTACGACAACATTCAGCTCCCGGCCGTTATCCAGGCTTACCACATCCCGGCGCAGGGTACCAAAGATTATTATGCCCTCTCGATGCTGACTACGTTACTGTCAGGAGGTGAAAGCGCGCGTTTAACCAAAGCATTGGTAGACAAACAGCAGAAAGCCGTAGCCGCAGGCTCTATTCCTTTCCCAACCGAAGATCCGGGCCTGTTCCTGACCTTTGCCATCGCCAACATGGGCGTAGAAGTAGGGGAACTGGAGAAAGCCGTTGACGCTGAAATAGAACGCGTTAAAACCGAGCCCTTAACTGACCGTGAGTTTCAGAAACTGCGCAACCAGACCGAAAGCAGCTTTGTGCAGCAAAACAGCACCGTGGCAGGTCGTGCCGAGAGCCTGGCAAACTATGCCGTATACTTCGGCGACGCCAACCTGATCAACACCGAGCTGCAGCGCTACATGAGCGTGACCAAGGAGGACATCAAGCGCGTGGCGAACGAGTATTTAACAAAAGACAACCGCGTGGTATTGCATTACCTTCCTAAATCAGCACAACCTAAATAAAACCCGGACACCAGCAGGCGCAGGTACAGCATGGACCGGATTCCGGTCAGTTCTTACACCTGAAGCGCCTTGCTTATCGCTCATACTGTCCTTTTATAAAGAAAGTAATCATGATAAAGAAACTATATAGTACCCTATTCCTGGCACTGGCACTCGTTTCGGTTGCGCCTGCCCAAACCAAGCAAACCCCGCCACCTCCGGGCCCAGCCCCTAAAATTGAGCTGGGCGATTACGAGCACTTCACCCTGAAGAACGGCCTGAAAGTATACGTGGTGGAAAACCACAAACTTCCGGTAGTATCTATGTCGCTTGTGCTGGACAGAGACCCGATTCTGGAAGGCGACAAAGCAGGATACGTACAGGCGGCGGGCCAGATGCTGCGCACCGGCACGCAGAACCGCACCAAAGACCAGTTCGATGAGCAGGTGGATTTTATAGGCGCCAACCTGGGCTTTTCCGCTAGTGGCTTCAATGCCTCGTCGCTTAAGAAACACCTGCCAACGCTGGTAGACCTGACACAGGATGCACTGCTTCACCCGAAGTTCACGCAGGAAGAGCTGGACAAGGTAAAGAAGCAGATGAAGGCCAACCTGGCACAGTCTAAGGATAACCCCGACGCCATTGCCAGCCGCACCCGCAACCTGGCGCTGTATGGCAAGGACCACCCGTACGGCGAGGTGATGACCGAGGAAACTGTGGATAACATTACCTTGCAGGACATCCAGAGCTATTACAACAGCTACTTTAAGCCAAACATCGGTTACCTGGCTGTGGTAGGCGATGTTACCCCGAAGGAGATGAAGAAGCTCCTGAAAAAAGCTTTTGCCAAGTGGGAGAAAGGCGACGTGAAGGACATTGATTTTGCCTTGCCTAAAGCCCCGGAGCAAACCCAGGTAGTGATCGTGGACAGGCCAAGCTCAGTGCAAAGCTCGCTTATACTTACCAACCCCGCCAACCTGAAGCCAGGGGCGGAGGATGCGGTGGCTGCCTCGCTGATGAACAACATACTGGGCGGCGGCATGGACTCGCGCCTGTTTAAGAACCTGCGCGAAACGCACGGCTATACGTATGGCGCTTACTCTGCTGTAAGCCCTGATGAGATACTGGGCCGCTTTAACGCCTCCGCCAACGTGCGCAATGCCGTTACCGACAGCGCCGTGGTAGAGTTTATGACGGAACTGAACAAGATGCGCAACGAGCGTGTAACAGCCGAGGAGCTGCGCGATGCCAAAGCCTACGTGATGGGTAGTTACGGACGTGGCCTGGAGAACCCGGCCACTGTAGCCGTGTACGCGATCAACACGGCACGTTATGGCCTGCCAGAAGATTACTACGCCAATTACCTGAAAAAAGTGGAGGCCGTAACGGCCGAGGATGTGCAGCGCGTGGCGCAGAAATACATTAACCCGGACAAAATGTACGTGATTGCCGTAGGCAACGCCTCCGAAATAGCCGACAAGCTGCAGAAGTTCGATAAAGACGACAACAGCATCAGCTACTACACCACAACCGGCGAGAAAGCCGTGCGAGCGGCCATGAGCCTACCCGCCGGCCTGACCGCCAACCAGGTAATCGCGGATTACATCAAGGCCATCGGCGGCAAGGCAAACATCGAGAAGCTGAAGGACGTGACCATTACCAGCAACGCCACTATTCAGGGCATGCCCCTGACCTTTATCCACCAGCAGAAAGGCAACGATAAGTTTGCTGTGCAGGTGCTGATGAACAACAACCCCATGCAGCGCGTGATCATAAACGGCGACAAGGGTAAAATGGAAGCCCCGATGCAGGGAGTGAACAAAGCCATGACCGCCGAAGAACTGGCCGGACAGAAGCTGGATGCTAACATGTTCCCTTCGCTGCAGTACGACAAGCTGGGTATCAAAACCGAGCTGAAAGGCATGGAGAAAGTGGACGGGAAAGATGCGTATGCAGTAGAGGTTGCGCTGCCAAACGGCCAGAAAGCAACGCACTACTTCGCCACAGATTCGGGCCTGAAAATCAAGGAGGTAACTAACCTGCAGTCGCCACAGGGGGTAATTACACAAACCAAGAACTACAGCAACTACAAAGAAGTAAGCGGCGTGAAATTCCCTTACGTAGTTGAAACAAGTGTTGGCCCGCAGGTGATCAAAGCGGAGGTGCAGAATATTGAGGTTAATAAAAACCTAAGCGACGACACGTTTAAACTGTAGATGTTTAGATTTTAACTGACAGGCATAAGCCCAAAAGTTTATACTTACTACCGAACAAAAGCGGGCTAACCCAGGTGGTTAGCCCGCTTTTTTATTTGGGCGTTCGTTAACCTGCCCAGGTAAGATGTTTTAAAACAACTCCCCCTGCACCGGCTGCACAATCTTTTGGGGCGGTTTCAAATCAAAGCCGCATACGTTGTTCAACTGCTCTATCAGGTAAGTAGCCAGCTCCGGAGCCAGCGTGTTGTCGGGCTCATGCACAAAAAAGTACAGCTGCCGCAAACCGTTAGCAAACCATACTTTCAGGCGCGCCACCCACTCATCAATGCGGGAATAATCAGTGGGGTGCAGGCCGTTGCCTACAAAGCGGATCATGGCAGAGGGCGTGGTCAGGCGCATGTGCAGCACGTCGCGGCGGCCTGCCACATCGGTCAGCACCGTTCCAACTTTATACTTCTCCAGCACCTCGAAAAGCGCCAGGCTGGCAACATTATCCACAAACCAGTCGGGGTGGCGCAGCTCTACCGTAAAAGGTATGCTTTCGGGCACAAACTGCACAAAGGCTTCCAGGTCGGGAAGTTGAGGGGGCGCAAAGTATGGCGGCAGCTGCAGGAAAGCCGTTCCCAGTTTCTCCTCCAGTCCGGCAATGGCCTCGCAAAACGCCGCTGTCAGGTCGCGTGTGCTGCGCAGGGCGGCCTCGTGGCTGATGAGCTGCGGAAACTTGGGGCAGAACTTAAAACCCTTTGGCACCGCGTTGCGCCAGCGGTCAATCGTGTCAGGACTCGGAATATGGTAATGGGTGCTGTTTAGCTCAATGGTTTCAAATTGCTTGCCATACCACAAAAGCGACTCCTTCTCGGGCATTTTGGCGGGGTAATATTTGCCAACCCAGGCCTTGTTCACCCACACCGGCAGGCCAATGTGCACCTGTGGTTTCAGGTAGCTGCCCGACTGCCGCAACAGCCGCAGCGTGTCGGGGTGATCGGGCGGCAGCGTAAAGTCTACGCGGCTTATATCTTGTAGCTTTCCAAAATCCATGAGCTATGCGTCTAAACCCTATACGAAACAGCTTAAACCAAGTCCATAAGAGGCGCCTGGTGCGAGGGCCGAGGTGAATTAAATTTACTGAAAAATAAATAAACTAGGTAATAAAAGGACTTGCGTTGCAAAAAACTTTTAATTATTTTTTATAGGCCATATACCATACCCTCAGCCTGCTAAAATCGTCCGTAACATTCTAAAAACAGCTATTTTTATCAAATCTGACTTACAGCGATTTCTCCCCGCCAGCCTGTATCCCCCCACATCCCAGGCACAATAATGCCGCAAAAGGGCTCGTTTGTAAAATATTCCGTATCTTTGCGGCTTCATCAACTTAAATTTGATATGATAAATAATAGAAAGTGCTACCTCTTAACAGTAATCATTCTTCTATTAATTGGCATTAACCAACCAATTTTCGCACAGAACCAAGACATCCAAAAAGGAGAAGCCTCGTGGTACGGCAGCAGATACCACGGCAGAAAGACCAGCAGCGGCGAGCGCTATAACAAAAACGACATGACCGCCGCACACAAGACACTGCCCTTCGGCACGAAGGTGAAAGTCACCAACCTCGACAATGACGAATCTGTTATCGTGCGCATCAACGACAGAGGCCCTTTTGTAGGCGACCGCATTATTGATGTGTCCGAAGCCGCAGCACGCAAGCTTGCTTTCCGCAGCAAGGGCATCGGCAACGTGAAGATCGAGATACTCGACCTGCCCGGCGATAACGACTCAGAGCACGCCGGTTTCTTCACTATCCAGACAGGAGCTTACACCAACTACAAAAACGTGCAGCAACTTACCGAAAGATTGAAGGCTTTTGATAAGAACCTGACCATAGAATTAACGGAAGATCAGGTAAAGGGCAAAAAGGTGCACCGCATCAGAGCGGGCCACTTTGACAACCGCCATGAGGCAGAGGCCTTTAACGAGCTTCTAAAAGAAGAAGGCCTTTCGGGCCTGGTAAAAGAAGCCTAGTCTGCTACAGATTCCAGAATAAAAGCGCAGCGCCTGCATCAGGTGCTGCGCTTTTTGCGTTTTGTCACTTTAAGTTTGATAGCGCCAGTGCTTTAGTTCATCTATAAAAAAGCGCTTTTAAGCTTATAGTCAGTGGCGATGCTTTGATTTAAGAAACAGAATGGCTATTATTATTTACTCAAACAAAACCAGTTAAATTTTAACTAACCTTACCATACTTTGAAAAGACGAAACTTCCTTGAACTGTCGGCGCTCGGATTCGGTGGCTTGATGCTGCCATCCATACCCGTGTTCGGCGATATCATATCCCCGGAAAGAGCACTGGAGCCTGTGGATGCGGCCTTGAAAAAGCGCCTCGCAGATGTCGCCTTGAACACCGCCAAATCCAAAGGGGCCAATTACGCCGACGTGCGCATTGGCCGCTACCTGCAACAGTATATTTTTACCCGAGAGAAACAGGTGCAGAACATCGTGAACGCCGAGTCGTTTGGTGTGGGGGTGCGCGTGCTGGCGAACGGCACCTGGGGCTTTGCCGCCACTTCCGACGTGTCGGACAGAGGGGTTGCCAAAGCTGCCGGGGAAGCCGTGGCCATTGCCAAAGCCAACGCCAAGCTGCAGAAAGAACCCGTGCAGCTGGCCCCGGTGAAGGGCTTTGGCGAGGTAAGCTGGCAAACGCCCATTGAGAAGAACGCTTTTGAAGTGCCTGTGGGCGAAAAAGCCGACTTGCTTCTGGCCGCCAATGCCGCCGCCATGGATAACGGCGCCAGCTTTGTGAACTCAGCCCTGTTTCAGGTGAACGAGCAGAAATACTTTGCCTCTACCGAGGGCTCCTACATTGACCAGGACATTCACCGCATCTGGCCAAACTTTACCGTAACCGTGGTGGACAAGGCCTCTGGCAAGTTTAAAACCCGCGAGGCCCTGAGCGCCCCAATGGGCATGGGCTACGAGTACATGAACCCCAAGGCGGCTGAAAAAATAAAAGGCCCCGAGGGCACCGGCCTGATGGGCTACCGCTATGCCTACGACATGCTGGAGGATGCCAAGCTGGCCGCGCAGCAGGCCCGCGAAAAGCTAACGGCTAAATCAGTAGCAGCCGGCAAGTATGACCTGGTGCTGGACCCGAACCACCTGGGCCTTACCATTCACGAGTCTGTGGGCCACCCCCTGGAGCTGGACCGCGTGCTGGGCTACGAGGCCAACTACGCCGGTACTTCCTTCGCCACACTGGATAAATGGAGATCAAAGAACTTTAAGTATGGCTCCGATAAGGTAAACATCTTCGCTGATAAAACGCAGAAAGGCTCGCTGGGCCTGGTAGGCTGGGATGACGAAGGCGTGAAGACGAAGAAATGGGACCTGATCAAGAACGGCGTATTGGTGAACTACGAGGCCATCCGCGACCAGGCACACATCATCGGCGAAGACGAGTCGCATGGCTGCTGCTACGCCGACAGCTGGAGCTCAGTGCAGTTCCAGCGCATGCCTAACGTGTCGCTGGCGCCGGGCAAAGAGAAAATGAACGTAGACCAGCTAATTGCTGGCGTGGACAAAGGCATTTACATTGCCGGCCGCGGCTCTTACTCCATCGACCAGCAGCGCTATAACTTCCAGTTTGGCGGCACCACCTTCCACGAGATCAAGAACGGGAAAATTGTGGGACCGCTGGAGGATGTGGCGTACCAAAGCAACACCCAGGAATTCTGGAACTCCTGCGTTGGCTCCTGCGATGAGAGCGATTACCGCCTGTTCGGATCGTTCTTCGACGGAAAGGGGCAGCCAAGCCAGATAAGCGCGGTATCGCATGGCTCGGCACACACCCGCTTTAATGGGGTAAACGTGATCAACACAGCCCGGAAAATCTAATGATTTTTAGTTTAGAGTTAAAAATTAATATTAAAGAGTGCTGATAAAGAGCTCTTTACCTTAAAACAACTGTTGAGAAGATGGCTTCAAACCGACCTCTCCGAAATAACTTTTAACTCAAAACTCCCAACTCTTAACTATCAAAAGATGGCAATATTAAGTAAAGAAGAAGCACAGGCCATACTTAAAAAAGCCCTGAGCTACTCCAAAGCCGACGAGTGCGAGATAACGCTGAACGGCAACCAGGGCGGCAACATCCGCTACGCCCGCAATGAGGTGTCTACCAGCGGGGCGGAAGAGAACGTGTCGATGTCGGTGGAATCACGGTTTGGCAAGCGCTCAGGCGTGGCCACGATCAACGAGTTCGACGACAAGTCGCTGGAGAAGGTGATCCGGAGATCGGAGGAAACGGCGCGACTGGCCCCGGAGAGTCCGGAGTACGTAGCCTTTCTGGGCCCCCAGAAATACACCATCACCAAAGCGTTCTTTGACAGCACCAACAAGGTAGACCCTGCTTACCGCGCCGATGCCGCCGCCAGAAGCATTGCAGCCGCTACGGCCAAAGGGCTTACTGCCGCGGGTTTTCTGGAGCATTACAGCAACTTCACCGCCAAAATGAACAACAAGGGCCTGTTCGGCTACCATCCGTCTACAGTAGTGGACTTCTCGGTTACCATGCGTACCGAAGATGGCACCGGCTCCGGCTATGTAACCCAGGATTTCGCTGACATCAGCAAACTAGACACGGGCAAAGCCTCGCAGATAGCCGCCGAGAAAGCCGCCAACTCCCGTAATGCCAAAGCCCTGGAGCCTGGCAAGTACACCGTTATCCTGGAGCCCGCCGCCTCGATAGACCTGCTGCAGAACATGTTCTTTAACATGGACCAGCGTGCCGCCGAAGAAGGACGCAGCTTCTTGAGCAAGGCCGGGGGAAAGACAAAGGTAGGCGAAAAACTGGTAGATGAGCGCATCAACGTATACTCCGACCCCAATAACTTAGAAGTGCCATCGGCGCCCTTCGCCGGCGACGGGCGTCCGCAGGAGAAAGTTACCTGGATCGAAAACGGTGTGGTGAAGAACCTCTACAACACCCGCTTCTGGGCCTCTAACAAAGGTGCTGTTTCTATTCCGCCTCCGGGCAACGTGATCATGGAGGGAGGCAACATGAGCCTGGAGGAAATGATCAAGAGCACCAAGCGCGGCATACTGGTTACGCGCCTGTGGTACATCCGCGCCGTAGATCCGCAAACCCTGCTCTATACCGGCCTGACCCGCGACGGAACGTTCTACATCGAGAACGGCAAGATCATGTACCCTGTCAAGAACTTCCGTTTCAACGAGAGCCCCGTGATCATGCTCAATAACCTGGAGGCGCTAGGCAAGCCGCAGCGCATCAGCGGCAGCCTGATTCCGCCCATGAAGATCCGCGACTTCACGTTCACGAGTTTATCAGATGCGGTATAAAAGCTGCTGATTTATACTTTGAATGCCGTATACAGCTTGCTGTGTGCGGCATTCATTTTACTGCTTAACTCCAAACTCATAACTCTTAACTCTTAACTAATTAAGTGCAACCATTCACTTTCGTGCGCCTGCAATACCGCTCCGGCAACTGGGATACGGACCCCAGGATGCCGAGCAACCTGCTGCACTCGCTTATCCAGTACACCACGGTGCCGGTAACCGAGCAGGAGAAGGTAGTGTCGTTAGAGAGCGCGGAGCTGTTTAAATACCCCTTCAGCTACCTGAGTGGGCACAAGCTGGTGCAGTTTAACCAGAAGGAGCGGCAGAACTTCGAGACATATGTAAAAAACGGCGGGTTTGTGTTTGTAGATGATTGCAACCACGACATAGACGGGCTTTTTGCACGTTCTTTTGAAGAGCAGATGCGGCAGATATTTGGAGCCGGTGCGCTGAAGAATATCCCGAACAACCATAAGCTATACCGCAGCTTCTTCACGTTTGAGGAGGGTCCACCTACCACTAGTTTCGAGCTCAACGGCTGGGGCGACGACCTGGTGCACGATTACCTGAAAGCCATAGAAGTGAACGGCCGTATAGCCGTGCTCTACAGCAACAAAGACTACGGCTGCGAATGGGATTACGACTTTAGAAACAAGCGTTGGCTGGCCGAGGATAATACGAAGTTTGGTGTGAATATAATAATGTATGCGCTGACGAGTTAGCAGTTGATCTATGGATTTAAACCGCCCTTGCTGCGTGTTTTCACCAGCAAGCATTTTGGCTGCAGAAGTATAGATTGTTGGTGAAAACACCAACAATGGCAAAAATTTTTAAAGTATAAGTTCTATAGTAAAATATCTAATTACTATAGCTATGCAAGTATAACCTTTGCCATGTGCGCTGATGACGATTTTTTGTTTGAGCGTTCAGCGAGTGGGGGTAGGGGCCCCCGATAAACAAAATCGTCTTGACTTTTTGCATTCCCCTCCTTTTTTCAAGGAGGGGTGCCGAAGGCGGGGTGGTTTATCTCATCAAGGAGAAAAGTAAGTCCCCGCCGGACAGGCGAGCTATGAAATAGTTCAAGTTGAACAAACAGAGACCTCAACTACAACGCTATATAAGTCAATGTATAAAATGACTGAACAAGACATTCACCACCTGCTGGGCAAACTACCACAGCTAAAGCAGGAGATACAGAAAGTAATTGTAGGCCAGGAGGAAGTGCTCGACGAGGTGCTAATCACCTTGCTGGCCGGCGGCCACGGCTTACTGGAGGGCGTGCCCGGACTGGCTAAAACACTACTTGTGCGCACCCTGGCTAGTGCCGTTGACCTGGGTTTCCGTCGCATCCAGTTCACCCCCGACCTGATGCCAACCGATATTCTGGGAACCGAGGTACTTGAGGAGGACCACGCCACGGGGAAGCGGTTTTTCAAGTTTAACGAAGGGCCGATCTTCTCCAACATCGTGCTGGCCGACGAGATAAACCGTACGCCCCCCAAAACACAGGCCGCGCTGCTGGAGGCCATGCAGGAGCATGAGGTAACCTACGCCGGGAAAACATACTTCCTGCCCAAGCCCTTTTTCCTGCTGGCCACGCAGAACCCGATAGAGCAGGCTGGCACCTACCCACTGCCCGAGGCGCAGCTAGACCGCTTCCTGCTGTACATCAAAATAAAATACCCCACCGCGCAGGAAGAGCTGAACATCCTTACCAGCACCACCGGCACACGCCGGGTACAGGTGCAGCCAAGCATAAGCGGCGAAGAAGTGCTGCAGCTACAGCAACTGGTGCGCGAGGTCAGCATCAGCGACGAACTGCTAACTTACGTGAACCAGCTCGTACGCGCCACCCGCCCCGACAGCACCGACCTCGAATTTATCAGAAAATACTGCCGCTGGGGAGCCGGTCCCAGAGCAGGGCAAGCACTTATACTCACCTCCAAAGCCCGGGCATTGCTGCACGGCCGCTTTGCTGTAACTCTGGATGACATCAGAACCATGGCTTACCCGGTGCTGCGCCACCGCATACTGGTTAACTTTACAGCCGAGGCAGAGGGTGTAACGCCAGACAGGGTAGTGGATGAGCTGCTGCAAAGTATACAGTTACCGAAGGAGGTTCTGGTGTAAAAAAGTATAGCTAACGTTTAATCCTGATCCAGACTTGACTACCCACAAATTCATCGACCCGAGGGTACTGGCTACCATAAAAGCCCTGCCACTGTTGGCCAGAACGGTAGTGGAGGGCTTTCTGACGGGGCAGAACCAGAGTTTGCGCCGTGGAGCGGGGCTGGAGTTCAGCCAGTACCGCAGCTACCAACCCGGCGACGATCTGCGCCAGCTCGACTGGAAAATGTTTGCCCGCTCCGACCGCTATTACATCCGTGAGGCCGAAGTAGACACCAATATCACGGTGCGGTTTATACTGGATGGCAGCGCCTCAATGGCACATGAGGATGTGAACGGCATCAGCAAAATAGACTATGCTCGGTTTTTAGTGGCTTCACTCGCCTACCTGGCTACCACGCAGGGCGATGCCGTGGGCTTGTATGTAATGCACGAGAACCAGCTTATCAACCTGACGCCGCGCTCCGATAATATGCACCTGCAGCGTTTCTGGCACCAACTGGCAGAAATAAAACCGCAGGGTAAATTCCCGGATGCACAAACAGCCGCGAACCTGTTTGCCGACAGGCGGCAGAAAGAGCTGACTGTTTTCCTGACAGATCTGTATGAGCACGAAAGCGAGATAAAGGACCTGCTTTACAAGCTGGGGGCACAGCGGCACGAACTGCTCTTGTGCCACCTGATGAGCCGAAACGAACTGGATTTTTCCTATAGCGGCACCCTTACCTTCGAAGATCTGGAGACAGGGCAAACGCTGCAGGTAAGCACCGCAGAGCAGCGCAAAGCCTATCTGGAAAAACAAGCGGAATGGCTGCAGGAAACAGAAAAAGATATGCGCGACCACCAGATCGCCTATGACCGTTTTGTAACCGACGAGCCGCTGGACAAAGCGCTCCGCACCTTCCTGCAAAAGCGACTGCTGTATGGATAATGTGCTATTATATGAATACCTTGTGTCTTACATCCTGATACTGACGTCTGTTTAAAAACCATGAAAGATAACTTCTCCGGCCACGCAGCTGACTACGCAACCTACAGGCCCACGTATCCGCATGAGCTGATTGCGTACCTGGTGTCTCTGGCTCCTGCGCATCACCTGGCCTGGGACTGCGCTACAGGCAACGGGCAGGTAGCCGTTATGCTGGCCAAGTTCTTTGCAGAGGTCGTTGCAACTGACATCAGTGAGCAGCAGCTGCAAAACGCGGTGCAGGCGCCTAACATCCGTTACCTGGAAGAGCCTGCGGAGCACACGTCTTTGCCAGCCGCATTTGTAGACCTGGTTGTGGTGGCGCAGGCAGTGCATTGGTTTGAGTTCGGGTTGTTTTACCAGGAAGTGAAGCGTGTTGTAAGACCGGAAGGTGTGGTTGCCCTCATCGGCTATGGCCTGATCAGAATAAATCCAGCTATAGACGAAGTGATCATGAAACTGTACGATGGGATTCTGAATAGCTACTGGGACCCGGAACGGCGCTACATCGACGAAGACTACAGAACCATTCCTTTTCCTTTTGTGGAGTTGGATGTGCCTCAGTTCAGTATAAACGCCACCTGGACTTTCGGGCAGCTTGTTGGTTACCTGAATACCTGGTCGGCGGTGAAGCACTACGAACGGGAGCATTCTGAAAACCCGGTTGCCATGGTAGAGCAGGAGCTGCGTGAGGCCTGGGGAAATGCACAGCAACAAGAAGTGGTATTCGACATTATCGCCCGGGTAGGCAAAGTATAGATCAGTTATTTAAAACTCAGTAATTCAGAATTGACTTTCCTCGCACCATATTGGCTTTTTGCAGCATCGGCTATACTTGTCCCGATCGCCATTCACCTCTGGAACAAGCGGCAGGGGAAGACGGTGAAGGTGGGCAGTCTGCGCTGGCTGGAGGCTTCGGCAAGCAAGCGCTGGAGCAGCATTAAGCTGAACGATGTATGGCTGCTACTGCTGCGTTGCCTCATACTTATATTGCTGGCCGTGGCACTGGCACAGCCGGTTTTGGTACACCAGCCACAACAACCCGAGGCAAAGAAAGCCATCTACGTGGGGCAGGAACTGCTCTATACTTCTGCCCTGCAACCTATAAAGCCCGCCATAGACTCGCTTTTGCAACAGGGCTATTCACTGTATGCGTATACTTCCGGTTTCAGGCAGATAACACCGGAAGCGTGGCAGCAAATCAGTAAACGAACCACAGACAGCACCTTGAACTTTAGCGCAAGCTACTGGGGCCTGCTGCCTGCACTTTCGGAGCAGTATGATCAGCCGCAGGATAGCGTCTGGCTCTTCACGTCGGATCAGCAGCGCTACTTTCCCGGTGACCGCCCGGAGACTCTTCCGGAAAACATACACTGGATACCTGTTGCCACCCAAGCCACGGCTACCTGGCTGCAGGCAGCCGTGCAAACCTCTCCAGACAGCCTGCTGCTGATCACCGGGCACAGCACCCGCGACGGCATTACTTATAACCGCCACAGTATAGGCAAAGCCACGCCAAGCCTGAAACTGCCGGGTAAGCAGGTGCTGCAGCTGCAGAGGCAAAACGATTCGCTGCAGGCGGTTGCTGGCAATACTATTAGCAAGGTACAAGTGCAAAAAGAGCCGTTGCAGATTGCCATACTCCCCGACGAAGCCCATAAGCAGGAAGCGCGCTACTTCAAAGCAGCCATACAGGCAATCAGTAACTATACCCGGCTCCCGATCCACTTAAAAACCGATACTGCCGCTGCGGATTGGGTATTCTGGTTGCGCAACGCCAAAGTACCTGTAAGCCTGGAGAAGCAAGTACAGCAGGGACAGCAGCTATGGGTGCAGCAAGGCGCTGAGCCAACAAAGCTGAACACAAGTATAGCCGGCGCTGCCGGTACAACTGTTAAGGTTCATCAGATCAGTGCGGCGAATCAGCAAAATACTAAAGCTGCTGCACTTTGGACAGCTGCCAACAGCCAACCTATACTTTCCTGGCAGCCAATGGGCCTGGGCAGAATTTATACTTTCAGGAGCGGCTTTAGTCCGGCCTGGAGCGAGTTGGGCCGAAGCGCACAGCTACCCGACTTATTACTGCCCCTACTATTGCCAGCGCCAGCAGCAGCCTATGACCTGCGGGCACTGGACGAGCAGCAACTGATGCCCACCCAAAGAACTAAAGTAGCAACCGCAGAGGCCCAAAAAACGCAGCGGGAGCCTCTTTTACCCTGGGTAGTGTTGGCAGCGGTTGTGTTATTTTTAATGGAGCGGTTTATTGTAAGCCGGCGCAGTAAAATACAGTCATGAGCCAGTTAGAGAGCATCCATATCCTTCAGCGCATTCGCAGGCAGTACGTGCAGGCGAAGATGTGGCTGTATGCGCTTCAGGCTTCGGCAATTATACTTTTGGGCGCGGCTATACTTTGGCGCTGGCAATGGGAAGTGCCCCTGCTGGTTGTCACGGCGCTGGCGATTATACTTTGCGGCATTTTATACTTTGCCCTTGCCTGGAAAAGCACTTATAAAACTGATCTGCAACAGGTGGCGCGGCACCTGAACAGGCAATATCCCCAGCTGGAAGACAGTACCTCCCTGTTGCTTCACGAGCCCCGGAACCTGCTGGAGCGACTGCAGCAAAAGAAAATAGCAACTATACTTCAGGAACTTCATCCGGAGCAGCAGAAAACCTTCCGTATCCGCGGCCTTGCCAGCTACCTGGCGCTGGGGCTGGCCCTTCTCGTTTCGGCAGGTATTTTATACTTGCCTGCAGCACCCCTGGCAAGTATGACTGAGCCAGCTAAGGTAGAGCTGGAATTCCCCGATCAGCCTACAGCCGTAGCCGATACAGCAGTTAAGATCGAGCGAATCGAAATCACGGTAAATCCCCCCGCCTATACCGGCAAGCAACCTTACCGGGCTGATAATCCAAACCTGCGTGTGGAAGAAGGGGCCACCATTACCTGGCGCATCGAAACCAACAGGCCTGCCAGACAGATACAGCTGGAGCTGAACGAGCAGAAGCCTCTTTCCTTTAAAGCACAAGGGAACAGTTATACTTTATCGCGCAGCTTTACGGCATCGGCACTGTACACCATTAACCTGGAAGGGCAGAAATCCGCTTTTTATACGTTGGAGATCATCCCGGATAATGCTCCAGTCATTCAGCTACAAAAGCCGGAGCAGTACACGGAAATCCTTTTTGGCGAACCGCAGCGCGTAAAGCTACAGGCCCGGCTAACCGACGATTACGGCATCCGGGAGGCCAACATGATCGCCACTGTGGCCAAGGGAACAGGGGAAGCCGTGAAATTCCGGGAAGAGAAGATCAAGCTAAACTTAAGCGGCAACCGCCGCAGCTACAGCCTCAACCAAAACCTGGACCTGCAGAAACTGGGCATGACCTATGGCGATGAGCTATACTTCTTCCTGCAGGCCTGGGACAATCACCGGGGCTATACTCGCTCCGAAACATACTTTGTGCAGATAGAGGACACCACGATTGTAGAGGCATCTTTTGATATGTCGATGGGCGTGAACCCGGTGCCGGAGTATTTCCGGAGCCAGCGCCAGATCATTATCGACACCGAAAAGCTCCTAAAAGAGCAGCAAAGTATAAGCCGGACCGTATTTGAGGAACGCGCCAATAACCTGGGGGTAGACCAGAAGCTACTGCGCCTGCGCTACGGCAAGTTTTTAGGCGAGGAGTTTGAAAGCGGCATCGGTCCGGGAGGCGGCATACCCGAAGGCGCGGAACACCACGACGACGATGGCCACGACCACGGACAGCAACAGGAAAACCCTAACAGCCCCGAAGCCTTGCTCGACCCTTACATCCACAAGCACGACCAGGAGGATGAAGCGACAATTTTTGAACCTGCTGTAAAGGCGAAGCTCAAAGGAGCCTTGGCTCAGATGTGGGGGGCAGAATTAAGGCTGCGCACGCATAAACCCAAAGAAGCCTTACCATATGAGTACAAAGCGCTCCGGATGCTGAAAGAGGTACAGCAGTCACAGCGGGCCTATGTAGCCAAAACCGGTTTTGAGGCACCGCCTCTGAAAGAGCCTGAACTCAGGCTATCAGGAGAGCTGGATAAGATCACTGCACCATCCGAAAGAAAAGTAATTGAGCAGGAGCAGAAGCTTCCGCACACACAAACGGCGCTGCAATGGCTGGCAAAGTATAAACAGTCCGGAAAGTATAAACCATCGGATGCGGCTTTGCTGGAGAAGGCCGGGCGGGAGTTGGCGCAGGTGGTTTTGAACAAACCGGGGCAAAACCTTCGTGCCCTGCAGGACCTGCGAATGCTTATTACAGAGATCAAGGTCGGAGAGAAGCTGTGCAGCTCATGCTTGCTAGCTGTGGAGCGGGCGTGGGTTAACCTGCTGCCCGAAGCCGAGAAAACGCCCCAGCCACAGCAAACGGTGCGCAGCAAGCTGGCAGAAGAGTACATGAAACGGCTGGAGAAATAACATCCCGCCAGTTTGAGCGAAGCGGGAACTGGTGGGTGGACATAGGGCCAGTTTGTAAGTGGTGGATGTATGGTTATGGAATACGCCAGTTACAAACTGGCACCAATAATAGCCACAAGTTACGCTGACGCTAAACTTGCGGCATGGGCGAATTACAATAGCGTGGGCCTCCGGCCCAGTCGGACTACAAACTAAATCTTGAAAAGCCCGGAAAAGAAAGTATGTTAGAATTCAACACCTATATTAACCTGTTGCCACACTTGCCGGGCATGCATTACCTGGAGGTGCCGCAGGAGATCGTGCAGCAGTTAGGTGGTAAGCTGAAGCTGCGTTTGCACTGCACCGTAAACGGCAGCCTTACATTCCAGTGCGGGCTAATGGCTTTGGGGCAAGGCAGGGCTTATATCAGCATCAGCAAGAAAAGAATGCAGGCGCTCGGGCTCCAGTGCGGCGACCAGACCCGGGTGAAGCTGGAGAAGGATGACAGCAAGTATGGCACTGCTGTTCCCGAGGAGTTCGAAGAGCTGCTACGCCAGGACGATGAAGGGGCGAGGCGGTTCGGCTTATTGACAGCAGGCATGCAGCGCTACATCATCCATCATGTAGGGGCGGTAAAGAGCACA
Organism: Pontibacter sp. GD13; assembly: GCF_058216355.1. Taxonomy (NCBI): domain Bacteria; kingdom Pseudomonadati; phylum Bacteroidota; class Cytophagia; order Cytophagales; family Hymenobacteraceae; genus Pontibacter; species Pontibacter sp. GD13. Next base: position 130,326 of record NZ_JBYZMQ010000003.1, on the reverse strand, counting down.
CAGCTGCGCGTAGACAGGGCCATTACCCTCATAGAAAACCTGAAGCAGTTGCCAGAGGGCAAAGAGGAGTTCAGAGCGATACTGGGGCTCCCTCCGAGATAGACGAAAGAAATGATAAACGCACCAACGTACTTTCCCTGGTTAATAGCAGCCGCTGTGGTTTTGCTGTTGCTATGGCTGGCATGGCGCAGGCCCAACCGGCAGCGGCTGGTGTGGCGGCTGCTTGCCAGCGCCGTGGCAGGTGTAAGCCTGGTGCTGCTGGTGTTTCCGCCTACTACGCAGCAGGCCATAAGCCCGGGTACGGCTATTCTCCTCACAAAAGGCTACGACTCCGATACACTGGCTGCGCTGCTGCGAAGGCTGGAGGCAAAGCCGCAGGTGTATACTTACAAAACAACCCCGGCAGATGAAGCTGTTTCCTTATCAACACTACAGAGCCTTCGTCAGCAACAACCTGGCCTTCGCACGCTGCACCTTTTGGGGTATGGCCTGGATGAAAATGAACTGCACCAGTTAGAGAGCATCCGGTTACAACCTCACCTCTCAGCCACTCCTGCCGGTGCGCAAGGGGTACAGTGGCCGCAAAGTGTACAGCTTGGCGAAGCGGTGGAGGTAGCCGGTAAATATAATCCTGGTAAGCAGGCACAAGCAAAGCTTTATTTGTATGCGGCGGGCAAGGCCCAGGACTCCATTGCTGTACAGCCCGATAGCACGCTCGCTTTCAGGCTTCGCTACAACCCAAAACAGGCAGGCCGCTTTACCTATACTTTGCTGGCTAAAACAGGAGACCAGGCAGACACGCTTGGCCAGGTGCCGGTGCAGGTAAAGCCAACGCAACAACTGGCAGTCCTGCTGCTGGCATCTTCCCCGAACTTCGAATTCAGATTCCTGAAAAACCACCTGGCAGCACTGCAGCACAAAGTGGCGCTACGAACAACGGTCAGCAAAGCTGTTACCCAAACGGAGTGGCTTAACATGCCTAAAACTGAGCTTGCCCGGATAACACCCAAGCTGTTAAAGTATTTTGATGTTGTGGTAACGGAGCCAGAGGCGCTGGACAACCTGAGTACTGCCGAAAGAACTGCTTTGCAAAAAGCCGTTTCTGAAGATGGTTTAGGTGTTTTAACTATTGCCACGGCACCTGCTAACAGCCGTAGCACCGCCTTCTTTACCTCGTTCCAAACAAGGCGACTTTCACAGCAGGATACCCGCAGTGCCCGCGCCTCCTGGTCGGGCAACACAAACGCCACGGCCACTGCTGCCCCTTATGCACTTATAAACACTACTGCTGTGAACAACTTGGTAGAGGAGCAGGGCAACGTATTGCTGGCAGGAGCAAAAAAAGCAGGTTGGGGAAAAGTGGCCATGAGTTTCGTGCCGCAAACGTTTCCGTGGCAGCTGGAAGGCAAAGACGAAGTATACGCCAGCTACTGGGCAAACTTATTAGCCGGGGTGGCAAAGGAGCAGACGCTGGAAAAATTCTGGATGGTAGCGCAACCGCAGGTGCCGCAGCCAGACCAGCCGATGGAGTTAGTTTACACAGATTATACTTCTGAGGCGAAGCCTGGAACACCCGACAACGCTACAATTACGAGCCTGTCCGACTCTGTCACTGTAAACCTGCCATTGGCCCAACACATCCATCAACCTGAAAAGTATAAGGGCACCTTCTGGCCACGCAGCAGTGGTTGGCACCAGGTTCAGACTACGGATGCCGCACCGTATTACTTTTATGTTCATGCTGCTCCTGACTGGCCTTTTGCTGCTTTTCAGGCCAGGCAGCAGGCTACAATGGAATACTTGGCAAAGCAAAGTATAAGTCCTTCAAAAAGCATTGTCGCTTACAAAGAAGAACCTGTACCGCTTATCTGGTTCTTTTTGCTGTTTGCCTTGAGCAGTGGCTTTCTGTGGCTGGAGGAAAAGTTTTAGCGGGGAGATTTGTAACGGGAAGGCTGTTTCGCTGATGAATTCGTCATGTCTAAAAATCCCGTTTAAACCGTCAGCTTGGGCACAGCGGGAACTGGGGTTGTGTATAGGGCCAGTTTGTAAAGGCGGATGTAAACCAAGCTTGTAAAGAAGCATGTAAGGGCTGGGTATTTCCACCTTTACAAACTGGCCTCATGGACAGCCACATTAAGCTTACGCTAAACTTGCCGCAGTGCAGTTGCTTATTAGGGCAGTACCGGAGGCTTTTTACTACAAAATGGCTTTCGGGACAAATAAGATACTTTTTAAGCTAAACAAGCGGGGGCTACAGTAGATCTACTGTAGCCCCCGCTTGTATATGCTCTGCTATAAAAGCTGTTATTTGATGATCTTGAACTCCGTACGACGGTTTAGCTGATGTGCCTCGTTCTCGCATTTCACGCCATCTGTGCAGCTATTAACCGGGTATTTCTCCCCGTAGCCTTTTGCTGTAACTCGGCTCAGGTCAACCCCTTTCGACACCAGGTAACTCACCACAGACTTTGCTCTACGCTCCGACAGCTGCCTGTTGTATTTCCTATGGCCCCGGCTATCGGTATGCGCGCTAAGCTCGATCTCTACATCCGGGTTGTCGTTTAACATCTTCACAAGCTTGTCCAACTCCTCTACTGCGGCTGGTTTTAGCTCTGCTTTATCAAAGGCATAGTAAATATTGTTCAACGTTACCGGTACGTTGCGTTTCTTCTGCTCCAGTACGAGCTCCATTGCCTTAGAGCCCGTAAATACAGCCTCATCTGCCGTTAAGGTAATGTTTTGAGACAGGTAATCTGCTTTCGAGCCGCGCAGGGTATAGGTTTTACCAGGCTTCAGTTCAAAGGCAAAAGCCCCGTTCTTATCCGAATACAGTTCTACAGATTTTCCGCTTTCGTTTTCCGATAGCTGCAGCAATACACTGTCTATGGCGCTGCCCTTTTTACCCACAGCGTCTGACTTCGCAATAACCTGCCCTTTTAGTAAAAACGGCTGTTTCTTTATAGGTTTAAAGCTGTAGATGTTATCCGTTCCGCCCTGGGCCGTGCGTGCCGACGAAAACAAGCCGTGCTGGCCTGCTGCGTCTATCGCCAGACCAAAATCATCGTTCGATGAGTTGATGGGAGCCCGCATGTTCTCTACCTTGCTCCAGGCTTTGTGCCCGCCAACCGCTTTAAAGATATCGAGGCCGCCCATGCCTAAATGGCCGTTAGAGGAGAAGTATAAATTGCCATCCTCGCCGATCGTAGGAAAACTTTCGCGGCCACTTGTGTTTATTACACTTCCGGCATTCACCGGCTTTCCCCAGGAGCCATCGGCCTGGCGTTCAGCATAATAAATATCCGTATCGCCCAGGCTGCCTGGCATGTCCGAAACAAAGTATAAAACCTGCCCATCAGCTGTAATAGCCGGGTGGCCAAGCGAATATTCTTTTGTGTTATTGTACTTAAAAGGCCTTACGTTCTCCCAGCTTTCCCCTTTTCTGTCGGCTAGATAGATGCCATGGAAGTTGGTGTGCACATTGCCGATTTTCCCTCTCAACCAGCTGGTAGGGTCTGAAACAGCTTTTCTGTCGCTGCGCTTTACCACCTGCGTGCGGGTGAAATACAGCGTTTGGTCAACTGCTGAGAAAGTGGCCGGGCCATTATGGTAAGTGGAGTTCACGCCGCCCGCTAATAAAACAGGCTCAGCCCATGTACTGTCGTTGTTCGCTTTGGCATAGTACATTTTAATGTAGCTCTCCCCAGCCTGAGGCTGTTGCGCCGCACCCGGCATCTGCGTCCGGTTCGAGGCGAAGAACACCCCGCCCTTATCTTTTGCAGGGCTGTAGTCTGCTGCCAAAGAGCTCAGGCTCTCTACTTTGCTTACCTCAAAAGCACGGGGGTTTGCCAGCCAGTTCGCAGCTGTGTCCGTAGACGCAGCCATTCTGGTTGCCAGCGCCGCTTGCTCCGGGGCCATCTGGCCGTACTCTAAAAAGAGCTTTTTGGCCTTTGCATAGTCACCGTTCTGCTTTGCTGCCTTGGCGTAATAGTACGTATTGATAGGGGCCGCATTCGGAAACGCTACCACCTTAGCATACCACTGCTCCGCCTCCTGGCTGTTGTTCAGCATGCGGTAGCTGTCTGCTATGTGCTGCACCACGGCCAGGTCGGTACGCCCGTTCTGGTACATGCTCTGGTATGCATCCAGGGCCTGGGCATACTCATAGTCATTGAAATGCTTGTCTGCCTGGTCCATGCTTTGCGCCTGTAAGCATAATGGCGCTCCGCAGGACCCTGCCAACAATAGTGTGATAAGTTTTAAACGTAACTTTGTCATCAGTACCTGATTATAAATTTCTAGGATTGAGGATTCTGCCATTCTCCGATTTAAAGAACGAGTATCCAACAGAGATCTCATGTGTGCTAAAGCGCTTCATTTTGCCAAGGCTAATGTCGTAGGAGTACCCAACACGGAACCTGGGCGTGGCATACACCTGCGCTAAAACAGCAAATGCGTTACGCTTCTTCAGGTTCTCCGTCTCTACATCGGTAAATACCGGCGCCGACGTACGGTATGACCCTCCGAACCAGAAACGGTCGTTGTACACCAGAAAAGTATTCAGGTCGATGTTCATCGGGCTCTTGAAATCGTCTTTCACCAGTATGCTTGGCTTCAGGCGCAACTCGCTGCTCAGGTCGAAGGTGTACCCTGTGGACAGGAAGTAATGCCGGCGCGGGGAGGCGATGTACATGTTCTCACTTTTAAATGAGATCAGGCTTGCTGCAGTAAGGCCCGCATAGAAACGCTCCGAGTGCAGAAAGGCACCAATCTTTGCATCCGGCAGCACCTTAGACTCCCGCCCCGGCGGAATGGCCGCATCGGGGGTTTCGCTTCCTGCGTTTAGCATCGTGCCATCCAGGGTATACTGCACAGCACCCAACGACAGGCCGAACGATAGTTTAGTGGTTGCGCTCATGTCGAGGGCTACGGAGGCATTGCCGTAAACCCCTGTCTGACTCTGGGCGCCTATTTTATCGTGCACGATAAGGCCGGCCCAACCCATATTAGATCTGCCGGTGGGGCCGTCTACGCTTAAAAACTGCGTAGTGGGGGCACCGTCCAAACCTGTCCACTGGTTACGGTAGGTTGCATTCACATTCAGGATGCCTTTGCTGCCTGCGTAAGCCGGGTTTATTACCAATTCATTAAATATGTACTGTGTGTACTGGGGTGCCTGCTGGGCAGTGGCGAAATGAGATATCGCCACGCCGAGCACCACCAAAACGAGACTCCATTTATTTGTTTTCATAACCATTATCTTACAATCATCACATAACCCTTATATACTTTATCAGCTCCATCGCACATCTTCACCCGAAGTATGTAGAAGTAGGTGCCTTCGCTTAAGCCGTCGCCAGCCCATCCGTTCTGGTATGTCTTGGCGCGGTACACTTCGTTGCCCCAACGGTTCACAATGGTCAGGTCGTTGTCCGGATAATTATCCAGGTTCTTCACCACCCAGGTGTCGTTGTTGCCGTCGTTGTTTGGCGAGAAGACGTTAGGCATTTCCAGCACGCTGTTGGCTAAGCTGCTGTTGGCCATTAGGCTTACTGGCTGGCTGGTGCAGTTGCCGTTATCCACCACTACCGACACAGTACCTGTACTGGCACCATTGGCTGCTGTAACAGCAATCTTGTTGGTACCGGCGCCGGCTGTAATAGTCCAGCCTGTTGGTACTGTCCAGTTATAAGCGGTGGCGTTGGCAATTGGTGCAACCTCATACACCAGTCCCACACATGGCGAGCTTTTGTCGAGGATAGCTGTTGGCGTTACCAGTTCCCTGGAGTCTATACTTAGGCTCGTGCTGCCACTGTTGCCGCAGCTGTTTACCGCCACTACTGTAAGTGTTCCAGCTCCCTTTCCGGCAACTACCTGAATCTGTGCGGTGGTTGTGCTTGTGCCCGGCACAAAGGACCATCCCTGTGGCAGGGTCCAGGTATACGATGTGGCAGAAGCAGAACCGGTGGTGGAATAGGTAAGCGTTTGTCCGGCGCAAACCTTGGTTCCGCCATTAATGGCAGCCGGAGCAGCCGGAATACCCGCTGTTGGCTGCACCTGTAGGGTAACCGGTGCGTTGGTGATGCATTCGTTATTGGCAACAACGCTAACCGTGCCGGCAGTAGCTGTCGGGATAACAGTGAAAGTACTGGCACCCTGCGCTGAGACTTTTGTCCAGTCAGTTGGGAAGTTCCAGGTGTATGTTACTCCTGTCTGCGAGGCTACGCTGTACGTTACACTTGTTCCGCTGCACGGTGTAAGCGGGCCTGTAATTGTGGCTGGCTGAGCAGGGGCTGCCGTAGGCTGCACCGCGAGTGTTTTGCTAACAGTGGCACCGCATTCGTTGCTGGCTGTTATGGTAACATCGCCGCCTGCTGAACCGGCTTGCAAGACTACTTCTGTTGTGCCTTCTCCTGAAAGGTATGACCACCCTGTCGGGATGCTCCATTCATACTTTGTGGCACCGGTTACAGGCTGTATTTTGTAGCTCAGGCCTGTTGCGTTTTGGCAGAAGGTAGCATTAGAGGCTACAATGGCCGATGAAATAACCAGCGTGCCTGGCTGTGGCGCTACGGCAAGGGCGTCGCTTTCAGTGCTTTCGCCGCAGGCATTTACTGCTTTCACCGTTACTACGCCTGCTGCTTTGCCTACCGTTACCTGGATAGTGGAAGCGGTTTGTGCACCCATTTTTACCCAGTCGCTTGGGAAGTTCCACATATAAGAAGCGGCATCCGTTACATCTGTAATAAAGTAGGTAGCTACTGCACCTTCGCACAGCAAAGTAGGTCCGGTGATCGTACCCGGTGCAACCGGAACGCTCGTAGAAACTTTTACTGTTTTACCGATGGTAACCTGCCCGCACTCGTTGGCGGCCGTCAGGCTAACTGTTCCGGTGGTCGCTCCTACTTTTACGGATATTTCTGTTGTTCCCTGGCCGGTCATTTCTGTCCAGTCGGCAGGCACGCTCCAGGTGTAGGATACGGCATTGGCGGATGGGCTAACACTAAACGTAAGCACCTCATCTTTACAGGCACTCGTCGCGCCCACAATGTTGGTAATTCCGGTAGGTGCTTCGGTTGTAGGCGTTACCGCAAAGGATTGCGCGTTACTTGTTCCGCAGCTATTTGTGGCGGTAACACTGATGGTGCCGGCATCGCTGCCAGCTATCACTGTAAAGGAAATGCCGTCGCTGTTGCCAACTACTGTCCAGTCTGCTGGTTTCGTCCAGGCATAGGTCAGGGCATCGGTCACGCTGGTAATGGTGTATGTGTACTGTTTGCCTACGCAAGGTGTCGCCATTCCCGTTATCGGCCCCGGGGTGGCAGGGGCTGCACTGGTAACTGCAACGGCTAAGGTTGTTTCGTTGCTAGAACCACAGGCGTTCACTGCCTCTACCAGGATAGTGCCGTTTGCTGTGCCGGCGGTGAAAGTGGCACTTGTGGTACCTTGGCCGCTAACAACGGTCCAGCCGTTTGTGCCCCTCCAGCGGTATGAGGTAGCGTTTGTTACCGGTTCTATTGTATAGGTTATGTTCTGTTCGTTGCTGCAAGCCGATAATTTACCGCTTATGGCAACAGGCTGATCCGGCACTGATGCAGTTATTTTCACATCTATGCTGGCAGCATCTCCTGTTCCGCACTCATTGGTAGCTGTAACAGAAACTGTTCCTTGTGTCAGGCTACTGGAGCTTGCGGTAACCGTAATGCTGGCTGTGCCCTCTCCGCTCTCGTAAACCCATCCGGCAGGCAGGGTCCAGGTGTAAGCCGTTACGCCATCTATAGGGTTCACGCTGTAAACAAGGCCTGTATTGCCTTCGCATACTTCTGTAGGAGCAGCAGTAAAGGCAGGAGCAGCAGGCACGGCACCTTGCGGTGTTACCGAGAACATTGCTGCATCTCCTTCGCCGCATGCATTCACGGCTCTAACCGATACTACTGCGTTTTGAGTGCCTGCTGTTATCACCACCGAGGTAGTACCGTTTCCGCTTTCTACCTTCCAGTCTCCGCTAACAGACCAGTTATAAGATGCCGCTCCGTTTACGGCGGCTATGGAATAAGTGGCTGTGCTGCCGGTGCAAACAATTTGCTTTCCGGTAATGGCAACCGGCGCGGCAGGAACGCCCTGATCAGCCAGAATGGCAAGGGCAGTTTCCGGACCCGCACCGCAGCTGTTTACCGCTGCCACTGTGAGAGTTCCGCCGGCAGTTCCTACGTTTACCGTGATAGTGTTTGTGTTTTCGCTTGATCCTGTCTCGAAACTCCAGCCACCTGGCAGTGTCCAGATATAACTCTTGGCGCCTGCTATTGGCTCGATGGAATAGGTTACGCCTTGCTGGCTGGCACAAACTACTGTGCTACCCGTAATCGCCCCAGGTGCTGGCGGCACATCCAGTGTAGGTGTAACGCTTAACGTAGCGGGCTGGCTGTCGCCGCAAGTGTTGGATACAATTACCTGCACCTCGCCCATGTCGCTGCCAACAGTTACCGTAATTTTGTTGGTGTTTTGGCCAGCCGTAATTGTCCAGTTGCCCGGTGCTGTCCAGGCATAGTTGGTAGCATCAGTAACGGCATCAACTTCATAAGTCACGCTCTTGCCTACACACGGGTCTAGCGGACCGCGAATGGCGCTTACGGTTGGTACCGCATTTTGTGAGGTCAGCGCGAGTTGTGTTGCCGGGCCCTCGCCGCAGGCGTTCACTGCCATAACTGAAAGGGTTGCGCTCCCAGAACCAGCTGTTACCTCCACAGAGGTAGTGCCGTTCCCGGATTCTACTTTCCAGTCGCCGTTAACCAACCACACATAAGATACCGCGCCACTTACGGCGGCAATACTATAGGTGTTGGTGGAGCCTGCACATACCAACTGCATGCCGGTGATGGTGCCAGGGGCAACAGGCACTCCCTGGTCAGCCAGGATCGTTAACGTTGTCTCGGTGCTGTTACCACAGCTGTTTACAGCGGCCACGCCAAGTACGCCACCTGATGTGCCAGCGGTTACCGTAATCGTGTTGGTGTCTTTTCCTGATTCATAACTCCAGCCATTCGGCAGGGTCCAGGCATAGCTTTTGGCACCTGCCACCGGTTCGATGGTATAAGTAAGCCCTGTTTGCCCGGCGCACACATTTAATGGGCCCGTGATGGCGCCAGGTGTTGGCGGTACATCCAGCGTAGGCGTTACCATCAGTGTCGCCGGCTGGCTGTCGCCGCAGGCATTGGTCACTATAACCGACACATCCGCGGCGTCGCTGCCAATAGTTACCGTGATTTTATTTGTGTTCTGGCCAGCCGTGATCGTCCAGTTCTGAGGCACTGACCAATTATAAGCTGTCGCATCGGCAATGGCGTCCACCTCGTAGGTTACGCTTTTGCCCACGCAGGCGTCCTGCGGACCGCGTATGGCGCTTACCACCGGAACTGCCTGTGTTGTTGTTACATCAAGTGTCTGTGCTTCCCCGTCGCCACATACATTGGTACCCATCACGGTAATAGCGCCCCCGTCGGTGCCAGCCGTTACAGTTATTTGGGTGGTACCGTTGCCGCTTGTAATGTTCCAGCCTGCAGGCAGTACCCATTTATAAGAAGTCGCGTTTGCAACCGGAGCAATCGTGTACACTAAACCTGCCGTGTTGGCGCATACGGAAACCGGTCCTGCTATAGCGCCCGGTTTATCCGGTAAGCCGTCTGTTGCGGTTACCGTCAACTTTACCGGTGGACTTTGGCCGCAGAGGTTATTCGTTTGTACCGTGATGTCTCCGGAATTGCCTTTTGGCGTAACACGGATGCTGGTGGGGGTTAACTGAATGAAATCCCAGCCTACTGGTACGTTCCAGGTATAACGGGTAGCTCCGTTTACCGGCTCAATGCTATAGTCATAGGTTTTACCTGCGCATACTTCCGTATCGCCGGATATTAAGCCGGTAGAAGGAAGCAACACACAGTAAGTGATGGAGGTAGAGTTGTTGGCAATATTCTCGTCTATGTTATTGCCTTCTATAATAGCCCTCGCTACCCCTAGACCGGCAGTAGTTAATCGCACGCGCAACTCCAGCGTAGCCGTTTCGCCGCTAGCCAGGTTACGGATGTTCCATTCGCCCTTCTGCGCGTTAAAGTTAGCACCCTGCACGCTGGAAGTGCTGCTAATGAGATCTCCTGTAAAAGAAATGTTGCTGATAATGGCACCATCTTCGTTATCGGGCCCTCTGTTGGTGGCCAGGAGCGTGATGGTTACCACTTCACCGTTCAAGTACGACTCTGTGCCGGAGGTACTTGGGGTCACGCTTATGGTTACCAGCAGATCAGAACTTGTTACCAATACCGCCTGGCTGAGCACCACCTGGTTCTCGAGTGAAATAACCCGTCCGGTTAGCTTTGCGCCTGCATGTAAGTTTACCTCTCCTTTTGCCAGGAACGTACCCGCCAGCTTGGCGTTTTTCCCAACCGTCAGGTTACCCTCCACTGCCCAGAAGATGTTTTCAGGATCTATACTTGCCGGATAAGAAAACACGGTGTTCTCCGTGATCGTTAAGTTGCCCGGCACCTGAAAGATAAAGACCGGCTTTGCCTGTCCTCTATCGCTTAACACGATATTACCCCCAAAAACCGCATCGCCCGTAGTTTTAAACACCCCGGGTGCAAATGCTTTTTCCCCGGATTTTACGATAGCCGGTGCCTGTCCGAATGCATTGCTGTAAGCAAGCCGTGCATCGCGTAGTGCTTGCCTGGATGTCAGGTTATTCACATCGGCTGTTCGCGCGGCGCTTTCACGCGACAAGCCACTGACTGCACCGTTGGCTACGCCCAGTCTGGCATTCGCTACTTTACTTTTTTTATTGATTACTTTTTTGTCTGCCAGTACATGATACGCGCGGGCAGCGCCAAGTGGGGGAGCCTTCTGTGCGAAAGCCAGCGTGGTAATAGCGCAAAAGTATACTATCAAAAGTATAACTTTTCCAAAAGTGCTTCTCATTAGGGTTTTGTAAAAGTTTGTTATAAAGATTTAATTTTCAGGTAAAAAGATATGGCCGCCCCTGCAATTGTGTTTGCATTATAAAGGCCGTTTTAACAATGCCCAGGAACAAGCCTGATGCTTTTGATCCAATTTAAAATAAGAATATGGCTGAATGCATCCAGTAGTGGACTGTAGACCGCCTACAGCACAAACTTGCTACTAAAATTTACATATTTTTTATACAATCCAAATTATATTAAAAATATTAAATCCTATAATATAGCGAAAATTGAATTTATAAGGCTTTCTTTAGTTATCCCCTTTTTTCAGACGCTGATTTTTGTTGCCCCATAACAGACTTGCCAAAGAATAAATAGAATTTTATCAATATCACAAAGCAGCGGCGCGCAAAGGTACTATAAGGGCGCACACTTGCAAAAGGAATGCAATAATATTTTGAATCCTTAATATAAAAAGAGGTGGGGGAAGTTTATAGACTTAACTGGATGTTGTTTGGATCGGCGCACAAAGGCTTAACTAATAGCTGGTTGCCATAAATGCAAAAGGGCCAATGCACACTTGTCAAGAGCCTGCAATCTGGGCAAAAGCTGTTTATGGTAGCCTGCGTACAACTTTGGACGGCCCTTAGGCCATACTTGTAGGGAGCCGATGTGAGAGGAAGGCTACTTTAATGATGAAGGGGTATTACCAGATCCATTGTGGACAGACAATCCCACGCGGATTGAGCAGCTTAAAGCCTACCACCACTTCGTGCGTACCGGCACTTACCCTGTTCAAATTAGAGGTAGTGGCGTCATAAGAGTAGGAGACATCCAGCAACGGGCTCACATATACGCCTACCATAGCCACCAGCGCGTCGTTGTGGCGATAAGACCCGCCTACCCAGAACTGCTTGTTATACAGCACCCGCACGCTTGCATCGAAAGAGGCGGGGCTGGGCGCGGCCAGTTTTACCATCACAGACGGGACCACATCCAACTCGGAGGTTGGAGAGAAGCGGTAGCTGCCTGTTAAGAAGTAATGCCGCTGCAAATTCAGCGCAGGCTCGCTGCTGCCTTCGGGCCCAAAGCTACCGGCATCCTCCAGCAGTTGCGCGCCGGCCACACCAACCGAAAGGCTTTGAGAGTATACCCAAATCCCCAGGTTGAGGTCCAGCACGTTGTTACCAATGCTCCCACCGCCCAAAAGCGGGTCGCCTGGGTTCGTAAGCTGTAACTCACTTGCGTTTATACTATTCCGGATGACACCTGCCGCAGCGCCCGCCGACACGTTTATGGAGCGCGTAACCGGTAGGTGGTAGGCATAGGAGCCCGTGAGGCCGGAGCGGCGCAAAGGCCCCGTTTTATCTGTATGGAACGAGACGCCTACCCCGTGGTGCGCGACGCCTTTGTGGTATTTAGTGCCAAAGGAACCCTTGTTCAGCGGGGTATGCGCCGTCAGGTAATAGGTAACCGGGGCCCCATCCAAACCGACCCATTGCCGCCTGTTGCTCACGCGCACATCCGCGTAATCCTCGATGCCGGTAATGGCAGGGTTAAGCAGGAAATTATTGAGCATGTACTGGCTGTATTGCGGGCGCTGCTGGGCATTTGCCTGCAGTGCCAAAGTCGCAAAGATTAATATGGTTAATAGTATTCGGTTCATTTTTAACGGATAATGGTCACGTTCCCGGCAATCGGCTTCTCTGACTTGCTGAGGTAGATCATGTAATAGTAGGTGGCCACCGGCAGGTTCTCCCCCTTGTAGGTGCCATCCCAGGGCGTGCCATACCCCTCAGACGTGAAGATCAGGTTGCCCCAACGATTGTATATTTCCACCCGCACTTCCGGATAGTTCTCCACATTGCCTAGTTCCCATACTTCATTCACATTATCCCGGTTGGGGGTAAAAGCATTGGGGATAAACAGTGCGGGTATCACCTCCACCGTCACTTCGTCGGTGGCTACGCAGCCCTCGGCGGTCGTAACCGTTACAGTGTAGGTAGTCGTCTCATCCGGGCGGGCAATCGGGTTAGCGATGTTCGGGTTATTCAGCCCTGCGGCCGGTTCCCATACATACGTTGTGCCCCCTGTAGCCCGCAACTCGGTAGTCCTGCCCTGGATAATGGTAACGTCTTCGCCTGCATTCGCTTCGGGGGTAACTACCGTTACCATGGCCACTGTGCGTGTAGCGCTGGCACAGGCCCTGTTGTTTACTGCAGCCACATAGTAGGTGGTGTTCTGAAACAGCTCCGGTGTGGTAAAAGAAGGGCCTACAAAGATCGGATCCCCTCCTGTAGCGGAGGTAAACCACTGGTAGGTGTTGCCGTCCGCATTGGTCACCGTTAGGGTAGCCGAGCCACCTACGCAAGCCCTCGCATCTTTTACGGTGAGTACCGGGGCGGTAGGCAAGGGCAGGATCGTGATCTTAACAGCTTCGGAGGCACTCTCGCACTTCTGCAGAATAGCAACTCGCCGGAACCAGGTATCGCGGGTTAAGGCCGGAGGCGAATAAACTGGCCCGGTGTTGGGTCCGGGGGCAGGCGTAAAGCCAGCGTCTGGTCCACTTATGCTGCTTTCCCAGCGGTACGTAACCCCACCCGGAAGTATACTTCCTGTTAAGGCCTGCGGCGTTTCACCGGAGCATACCTCCTGACTGGCGGCAATGCTATTGCCCGTAATCGGTGGATTGACTCGCACGGTGGCTGTAGCGCTGGTATCGGCCCCGCAGGCAGCAGAGGTTACCACCCTTTTAAAGTAAGTAGTTTGCGTTAAGCGCCCCGGGGTATAACTCTGCGTGCTGTTTGGGTTAGCAGCTGGGGTAAAGCTCCCTGCCGTACCGGTGCTGCTGCTCAGCCACTCATACGTATAAGTGCCTGATCCGCCCGTTGGGGCCGAGCCTGTAAGGGCCTCAGGAATGCCGCCGGAACAGACTTCCTGGTTGGGCGGTGTAATGGTATTGTTGGCCAGCCGCTGGAAAACAGTGATCTTGACCGGGGCAGAAGGCGCTGTGCACTCACCCGATGTGATTTGTCGCCGGAACCAGGTTTCGCCTGGTTGTAGGTTCTGTATGGTATAGTTTGCCATGTTGTTTGGCGCCGGGGCAGCAATAAAGCCGGTGTTCGGCCCTGTTCTGCTTATTTCCCATAAAAAAGTATACGGTGGCCCAGCCCCCCCTGAAGGCTGACTGCCCACTAACTGCTGTGGGGTATCGCCCTCGCATATCTCCTGTGGCGGACCAATGGTATTGGCCGAAGCCGGCACGGGGTCTACGGCCACTACCTGTACCGCACTGCTCGTATCAGCCGAGCAGTTGCCCGAACTGACCACACGCCTGAACCAGGTGGTTGCGGCAATTGGGGCAGGGGTATAGTTTTGATTGTTGTTGGTGCCGCTGGCAGCTGTAAAGCCTGCATCGGGGCCTGTGGTGCTCTGGAGCCAGGTATAGTTGTAAGGCGTGCTGGTGTCTCCTCCTGTCGGCATGCTCCCTTTAAGCTCTGCCACCACGCCGCCTTTACAAACGTTGCGGGTAGCGTTGCCCTCTATGGTATTGTTGGCAATTCTCTCTCTTACCGTGATCGGTATTTCGCGCAGTGGGCTAAGGCACGTTACCCCGTTGGCAGTGTCGAGGGCGGCTAGGTAAAACACCTCTCCGCCTGCAAGTGCAGGTGTGGTAAAGGTGGGGGCTATGGCCACAGGTTGTGCGCCGGGCACGTTGGTATCAAACCAGGCAAAAAGCGGACCTCCTCCTGTGGGGGTTAAGGTTACTACATCGCCTGCACACACGATGCCGGGAGGTTGCACCGATGGGGTGGTGGGTTGTTTCAGGATCACGTACTCGATGGGTGTGGACTGCCCGCCGGTAATCTGGTCTGAATTGCCGCACTCGTTTTCCGCGACCACGGTTAGCACATAGCGGCCCGGAATATCAAAGTTAAAATTGAAGTTGAAACTTTCTGAGCTAAAGGTTTGGGAGAAGTTTTTCGGGCCTTTTATACTTACTGCCACCGTAACCTTCTCCCCTAAATTTTTATCTACCAGGATACTCCCCGCACCGGAGCCGCCTCCGCCGCCGGCAGGTCCGCTGCTACTGAACCTGATGGCGGTAGGCCCGCAAAAAGTACCTCCGGATGGCGGCTGCACCTGTGGCCAGCCTACCACGATCCCCTGCGAGGCAGTATCGCTGTCGCATCCATTACTCACAATCTGCTCGATGGTATACACCCCAGACTCGGTGAATTTGAAGACCGGTGCAGCGGAAGAATCATTGCCTGTCACAAAGATCCAGCCCTGCTCTGGCTGCACCGACCATTTATAGGAAAGTCCTTGGCCGGAGGCCGTATCGGTTGGTGTTACAATTACAGGCACGCAGGGCGGAAGCTGATCTTGCTTTTCCCGTTGCTTGTCTATCTCGAATCCTGCTTTGGGATTTTTACTGACAACATAGGTCTGGGTAAAGGTTTCAGGGCACCCGTTGCCTGCCAGTGCGGTGATCATGATTTTAAATTCGCCCTCCTTCGTGTAGGGGTTGGGGTTGGAGATCGGGAAATCGGAAGCACGGTAGATTACGGGTGCACTGCCGTCGCCCCAGTTCACGGTATAGCTTCTGATATCTGCTAAGTAAGGGGCTTGGGTAGTGTTCGTTATTTCTGCCGTTACCTTTATGTCTTTATCTGCAATGGAATCTTTGAGGCAGGTTAAAAAGTTGTTTTTCTCTGTAAAGGAAATCTCCGGCAGGCGCTTTACCTGCACATCGCGCAGCACCGGCTCCGACTCGCAGCTTGAGGTTGAGCTGGTGGCAAACACTGCTACTGTGAAAGTCTCTACGCCTGTGCCTCTTACATCGTAGGTGTGGGTTATTTCTGCGCCCCGGCCTGTGCTGCCATCCCCAAAGTCCCAGGTGTATACCAGGTCGGGCATCGGCGCATTGATAGAAAAAGTAAGGGGCGTGCCCGAGCAGGCAGTAGTAGAGGGGTCTACGATAAAGCCCGGCGGGTTGGGGCGGGGATCTACAGTGATAGCTGTTCCTGCAGAAACGTTTGTGGTACAGCTGCCTCCTGAAACCCGTACCTGGTAATTGCCGGCAGTGCTCACCTCAATGGTCTCCCCAACAGAGCCCGTTAGGTCGATGCCGTCTCTGATCCATTGATAAGTAAGCCCCGCGCCTGCGCCTGCCCTTAGCGTTGTGGTTTCGCCTTCGCATAAAGCAGTTCTGCCATCTACTGTTACAGTAGCCGGGCAAGGTGGCGTTTGCGCCACTGCCAAAAGGGAGCTGCCCAGCAGCACGCACAGGGATAAGATACAGGAGTAGAGGTGCTTCGGTAAATGAAGACGCATTCAAACTTTATTAAGGGGTGAAGTCAAAGCCTTTCGGCTTATTACATTACGACAACAATATATTCTAAGGTTCACATTTCACATATCCTTAAGCAGTACCTGTGAAATTGCAGCAATAAAAAGATAGCCGGGATAGATGTACCTACTGGCAGAGAGCCAGGGACAGAAACACGATCGCTCTAGACCTCTATTGCCAAACTCTGTAAAAGGTTACATAGCAACATCCTTTTTTCCCAAATGTTTATATTCTAACGCTTTTATAATCAGCAAAATTGTATAAGTTTCCCCAGCATCCAGTGCCATAAAAAGGCCGGGCCGTGCAATTTTATTTGCACGGCCCGGCCTGGGTACCTTAAACAAATCCGGATAGCTGATTTATCGGATAACGATCTTCTTGCTTATCGTTGTGGCACCCATCCGAACCTGCAGCACATAAAGGCCTTTGGCCACATTGTTCAGCTCTAATTGCTTCTCTATGTGGCCATTTGCACCGGCCATGTTCTCCTGCCAAACCACCTTTCCTGTCAGGCTAATAACGCTAATGTTCACCTGCCCTGTTTTTGCCAGGTCGAAGGATACATGCAGGTTGCCACGCGTTGGGTTGGGCCAAACGCTGAACCTCACAGCTTGGCTTATATCTTCCTTGGCGCTGAGTACGGTGTTATCGTCGCGGGTATACCAGATAGGCGACGTGATGGTTCTGCTGCCATCGTCTTCTGTAATATCCAGATAGTAATAGCCCGTGGCCATGTTTGCCAGGTTGTTGTCTGTGTAAGCCAGGGTTGGGCCATTGCTGCTGGCAATCTGGGTAGCATAAACACCGCTTTTCGGCACCCCGTACATCAGCTTTATACTTGTAACAGGAGATGTTGTCTCGGTATTTACTGAAATATTAGGGGCGGCTCTGTCGGTAAATATACTTCCCATGGGCTGCGAGTTGATCGTGAAGTATACTTTGGCCTCATAGTCCTGGGTAGCGTAAAAGCGGATGCTCTTCATGGCCTCCAGCAGGTAGTCTTCGGTAAGTTCCGGGGCCAGCACCACCAACCTGGAGCGGGCGGTGCGCCCAAACGTTAAGTTGTGGTTGTCATGATCTATGGTAGGGCCCAGGTAATACCCTTTGCTAAGCATTCTGTTATAATAACTCAGGTAGCTCATGCTGCTGCCGGGGTTCGAGTAATCGGTAAACGTAGAGAAAGCCGGCCCGGATTCTACTGCAGAACCGATCACGGCTTTGTCACACAGCTCGTCGTAGCTAGCTGCCAGGTTGTTATAGTCTGAGGTGTTGGGGTGAGCCAGGTAGGCAATGGCGTTGCCGCCGTGTTTGTTTATCCGGTTAAAAAGGCCTGTCGTGCCCGAATAGGTGCTTTTTGGCACATAGATCTGGTATTGCCCGCTTTCCCAGTTCACCAGGGAATCTAACCCGTAAACGATCACGTGGCCGCCTCCGGAAATCGTGCCCCACTCCATGCCATAGAGCGCCACAAAAGTGCTGGTGGTGGCCGCTTTAGCTGCATCCCTTCCTGGCTTCCAATTGGCTAGTTTCATGCCTGCCCCTGTGTGGTTGTGCTCACTTATACCCAGAAAATCCATGTGCATGGATTCTTTGGCATAAGCATAGTTATCTACCGGCGTTTTGGTAGCATCGTCTTTGTTTCCGTCAGAATAGCTGCTGTGCGCGTGCATGTTGCCGTAGTAAAAGTTATAGCCGCCTGTGTTCTGCTCGCGGGTTTGCTGCGAACCGGTCAGGGGGGTGCTCGTCAGGTAAACAGGTCCGCCTGTGCAGCTGCTGCTTACAGCAAACACATAGAAATAATAAGTCGTGCCTGGGTCGAGGTTGCTTTGCAAAAAGGAAGTTGCAGCACTTTGCTGCACTACCCTGCCGTTGCCTATGCTTGCGCCTGCGGGGTAGCTGGTGCCGTTAGCGGGCAGGGCAGACAAAGTAGCGGAGGCGCTCATCACCACCAGGTACTCATCAACCCCCGAGTAGGCATCGAACTTACCCTGTATTTTAGAGGAGGTGAAGGAGGTAATGCCAAAATTGGCAGCCTGGCCGGCCGGCGCAACACAAGCTGGAGGCGTGGTAGTGGCCTGAACGCCCACAAGCGGATTTGCCACCTGGTAAAGCGGCCCACCGTTACATGAAGAACTGTTTTGGGAATACACGAAGAAATAATAAGTTGTACCCGGTGTTAACCCAGAGGCCGTGAACGCAGCCGCTGCATTACGGCTAACCACTACTCCGCCTCCCAGGTTTTCTCCGGGGCTATAGGATGTGCCATCTGCGGGTTGGGCTGTAAGTGTGTTTGCAGTGCTTCTGATCACGAGGTATTCATCGGTTCCGGACGCGCCTGTAAAGGAGGCCGAGATGCTTACAGTGTTCGTGGCCCCGAACACCAGGCCCGATGGCTGGTTTGCCGGGGTAACACAGGCTGGCAGGTTGGCGGCAATGTGCACGCCCAGGCGGTTTGAGTCATCCAGTCCGTCTGCGTCCTGCACGGTTCCGATCGGGGTGCTCGTCCATTCGGCCAGGGTAAACGCTGGGTTGGTGCTTAAAACACTGGCATTTCTAACATAGCTGATGTCTTTGGCATTTATGCCGTTCCCGAAGGCATCCAGTACATTGTCAGCCGCATCCAGCAGGGCAATACCATCATTTCCGTTAAAGTTTATGACGCTGGAAGATGTTAGTGCGGCACTGCCTGCCGTCAGGTAGGGTACTTCTGAACCGTTATTTGGGTTGCCGATCAGTACCGAGCCATACGCAGGTATGATCACGTTAAGAGCGAGGGTGCTGGATGGAGTGCCTGCAATGGCGATGTTACCGGTGTCGCCGCTTTTTTGCCAGGCGGCCAGCTTGAGCTGGGGTGAGGCGGTGTTTATTTCTGAGCCGCTTAAATTGGTTAGCTCAATCCATTTGTTTACGCCCGTACCCTCGTAGTACTGGGAGATAATGACCTGTGCATTTGCCGAGAGACCCGGCAACACACTACAGGCAAGCAGCAAGAAAAATAAGACTTTGGCAGGGTAACTTTTCATCATTCACTAACATTAAGGGTAAAATAAGGCATACAAGTTTTGCAATATTTCCCCCAAGTGGAAGTAAAATCAGTTATTAAATTATTAAAATCGAATATTCTATATTTTGTCTTAGATATATTACAAATACAAAGTATAGCCATGTTGCTACATGCGCTCTTACTGAACATGTTAACTTAATTTTAAGGCAGGTTGACGGCTTAAACCCGCAGCGGATAGCAGGGAAGATTTGCCTGTTAATTCAAGTTGTGATTTATTTCATACTATGCATGGAAGGTGTAAACCCACCCCTACCCCCTCCAAAGAGGGGAATTACATGCACGAGTACCCCCCCTTCCTCGAAGGGGCTAGGGGGGTAATTGCGACTTGGGTTATTAGCTTCTTATATTAAAACCGGCACCTAATCCATTGGCTACTAACCAGAAAAAGAGCTTAAAACTTTGCTATGCTTTACGTGGTGTACAGCGCAGGAAATTGAGTGCCAAACGAGATGGCAAAAGCTTCGTATAGTAAAGAACTTCCTAAAATTTTATTCGAATCACCCTTACCCCCTTAGAAATGCTTATGCCAAGCACAGATAGTATAGCAGACGCCAGTATGCTTAAGCAAATTGTAGAAAAGTTTAGCCTGGCTTACTTTGCGTTAAACACCAGCACCGGAACCTTTGCCTATCTGCACGAGGCGATGGAGCAACTCACCGGCCTTCCACTCGAGTCGATCCGGCAGGACCCGAAAAGCTTGCTTACGGTGGTGCACCCCGACGATAAGGAGTTTCTGTATCAGCGTTTTTACAAATTAGTGGAGCAGCGCAAAGTGCAGCTGCAACTGGAGTGCAGGATTGTGTTGCCAAACGATGGGGTTAGGTGGGTGAGCATTTCGGCTAACCTTTTCCAGAATGCGCAGGGAGAAGCTACTGTGGGCGGCTACGCCGAAGATACCACCACCACCAAAGAATGCCTCGAAAATATTCAGAAGTTTAACACCAAGAAAAATTCTACGCTGGAGATTCTGGCCCATGACCTGGCAGCTCCTTTCGGTAACATAGAAGGCATCAGCAACCTTATTAAAAAGCAGATCAGTACCAGCCCTGCAGACGAAACCCTGCAGGAACTCCTGAACATTATAGAAGAGGACGCCCGCAAAGGCTCCAACATGATAAGCGACTTTATCAACAATGAGTTTTTGGAGTCGTCGCAGGTGGTGCTGAACAAAGAACGGGTAGACCTGCTCGAGAAATGCCGCGTATTAGTGGACAACTACCAACAGCGCAAAGACCTGATGGATAAAAACTTCAGGATTGAGGCACCCGACCGGGCTATTTTTGTGCACCTCGATGTAATGAAGTTCATGCAGGTGCTCAACAACCTTTTCTCGAACGCCATAAAATTTACCCGAAACAACGGCACCATCTCCCTCACTTTAGAAGAGCGGGTATCGACTGTGTTGCTTACTGTAGCCGACGACGGCATTGGTATTCCTGCCAGTCTGCAGCCTTATTTGTTCGATAAATTCACGAAGGCCCGGCGGCCGGGTCTCAGAGGAGAGAAATCTGTAGGGATGGGCATGTCGATCATCAAAAACATTGTGCAGCTGCACAACGGCAAGATCTGGTTTGAGATAAAAGAAAACGAAGGGTCTACTTTTTACATTGAGATTCCGAAAGAATAAAGGAGCGCTTATTTAATGAAGCACCTCCTGCAACATCTCTTTTGTAAGGGGCTTCTGGAAGTATGCGCTTACGGCGTAATGCTCCCCCATCTCGCGGTATTTGCGGCTGCCGTAGTAACTGAGCAGGGCCACTTTGGTGTTAGACAGGCCGGGGTGCTGCAAAGCTTTATAGTGCTGCAGAAAATCAAAACCGCTGAACTCCGGCATCACGATATCCAGCAGAATTAGCTCGGGAATGTTGTTGTTTCGCACGCAATCCTCCAATATTTCCAGCGCTTCCGGCCCACTGGTTGCCAGGCAAACATCGTTTCCCAGCCCTAAAGAATTCAACAAATCCTGAATCAGGTACTGGCTCGAAAACTCATCATCAACCACTAATATTTTACAACCTCTCATCCTCTTAGTTTCTTTGTAGCGCCTTGCTATCGCTAAATCCTGCACAATGTACGAAATATTATCCAACCGCTAGACGAAAGGGTTGAATCGCATTTTTGGCTGCACCAAATTAAGCCACAGCCAAGTGTATGCATCTGATTTATTTCAATGCCTGGATGAGTCTTTGGTGGGCAAGAAGCGGCAAGTGGTCTAAAATAAAAAGAGCCTGACTCATTTCTGAATCAGGCTCTTTTTGGTAGACCAAGACACTCAAATATCTAACTTTTTGCAGAAAGACTTGATTGCTATCGCAGAGTATTACCGTTCATCCCAAGAATCAAGAATAAAATAAAGTCAACAATAGATTTAAGGATAAAGCAGCATGCCCAAAACTCTCTTTTTAAGAATTTACACTAGGATGTATTAACCGCCAGCACCAAATAAGTATTACAATCAGTTAATTACACCACCTTACTCGCATACACGTAGCGAGCAGGAGCCTTGCGCTGATGCGCTCTTTTATCAGTTTTATGATCTTTAAGTCTCCAGATAAAGAAGCCTGAAACAGCGAGCACTCCAGGCATCAGGCCGAAAAAGCTATAGAGCAGTTTAACAGCTAGGCCGGCATAGTCTCCAAAATGCAGCGGCTTGAGCACCGTGATGGCTCGCTCATGCCACGGCTTGTCCCGCACAAAGCTTGCACTTTTCACCTCACCAGAACTCAAATCTACCTGCAGATTGCTATATGTTGCCCCATAATAAGCTGGGTCAGATTTTAGCCGACCGAGCACCGATAAGTTTCCGCCTGCAAATCTGAGGTAGTTTACCTCAAACTCCGGATAGTCCTGCATCACCTTTTCAAGCACAGAATCGACAGAGATTATTGCTGGTGAATTAGCAACTGGGCCTGCGCTTGCGGGGGCAAGGGCGCTTTGTACAATGGTATAAGCTATATAGGTGCCGGTAATGCTCAGCAAGAGGTTAAACACCAGACTCCACACCCCAACAACCCGGTGCAGGCTGGAGAAAAGATAGCGCCTGCTTTTGAAGGAAATCCGCTGCCTGAACGTAAGTACTTTCAGAATGGATTTACGGTACAGCAGAAAGCCCGTGATGGAAAGTACAATTAAACACAAGCCACCTAACAGCACTATAATCTTGCCGGGTGTGCCTGATAAAAGATTGTAATGAATATCCAGCAGCACATGCACCAATCTTTTGTCTGCACGCGCCACTGTGGCCAAAGTTTGACCAGTTTCCGGATGTACAAAGATCCATTCTCTGGTACTTCCCTGCCGGACCTCGTACTTCAACGCCTGCATAGGGTCCTTCGGAAGCTCAGGCACCCGGATGTCACCTGGCGGGTAATCAGCAAGTATACGCTTAATGGAATTATCAACGATAAGCTTGTTTGCTGGTGCCGGTAACGTAGCGAAACGGGCAAACTGGGCATGGTCAATATCGTGGTGGAATACTAGCACTGACCCTGTAATACTGCTAATAAGAAGAAACACGCCTGCCAGCAGGCCCAGCCAGTGATGAATGGAAAATGTTATTTTAACCCGCTTTTTCAAATCTTTTAAATTTATTCACATCATAAAATACTTTGTCCTTACCAGTTTGCAAAGCCTTGGTGCATTAGAATAGGAGCAAAACTATAGCGAAATGGGGTAAGGTCAAAAGCTTATTTAAAATTATTCTAAATAATATTTGTCTTTTTGAATTTACGCTTTACTTTTGCCGGATATATTATTTAAAACCATTCTAAATAAACTTCATGAAAAAAAATATACCCTTACTGATAGCTTGTTTCTTGCTTTCAATCAGTGCTTTTGCCCAGACAGGCAGCATCAGTGGCAGCGTTTATGATGCCGAAAATAATCCTGTGCCTTATGGCAACGCCTTCCTGCAAGGCACCAGCACGGGAACAGCAACTGATGCAAATGGTGCTTTCCTTCTGGAAAGGCTGAAGCCCGGGACATATAAGCTAGTGGTGTCTGCGATAGGCTTTGAGCGTAAGACTAAAACTGTTCAGGTTACAGAAGGCATCGTTACGGAAGTTCGGGTGACTTTGTCTCCGAGTCAACAGGGGCTTAACGAAGTAGTTGTCTCGGCCAGCAGAACACCCGAGACCATTGATCAGGTGCCTTCTTCTATTACTGTACTTTCCAGAAAAGCGATAGAACAGGACATGCTTGTAAGCACCAATATCATCGATATACTCAGCAATAAAGTGCCAGGGCTTGCTCCCAGCACCAGCACCAGCAGTAACTGGGGGCAGACCTTGAGAGGCAGGGCTATGCTGGTAATGATCGATGGCGTGCCGCAATCAACTCCCCTTCGTAACGGTGCTGTGGACATGCGAGCCCTGGATCCGGACGCGATCGAGCAGGTTGAGGTTATTAAAGGAGCCACGGCCATTTACGGCAACGGTGCAGCAGGCGGACTTATTAATTATATCACCAGAACGCCGGTTCAGCAAAAACCATTTTCTTCTAAAACTTCACTCGGTATGACTGGCTCTCTGGTGGATGCTGACAACAGCATCGGGGCAAGGGTTAGCCAGATGTTCTATGGTAAGACTGGTAAATTTGACTATGTGCTGAGTGGCGCTTATGAGCAGACAGGGGAATGGAAAGATGCTGAAGGCGATGTGCTTCCGCCTGACTACGGACTGGGTGAGACGGATTCCTACAATGGCTTTGTGAAACTTGGCTACGATATTACATCATTCAACCGTGTACAACTGACCTATAATTACTATAGCAGTGAGCAGAAGACAAACTATGTGCCGCAGTATGGCAACTACCAGAACAGGCAGAAGAGTACAGCCGTGCTGGGTGAGACGCTTGGTGTGCCGCAGGGTGTGCGTTCAAATCACAACCTGAACCTGCGCTTTTCCGGAGAGCACACTTTCCTGAACAGCCGCTACGAAGCAGATGCCTACATCCAGTCAGTGGACAATGTCTTTTTCTGGTCTCCTGCTTTCGAGTTTGGGGGGCAGTCCATGATTTCTTCTGTGAAAAAAGGAGCAAGGGGTGTCCTTACAACGCCATATAAGATCAGCTCTGCCATTGACGGAGATGTCACTTATGGACTTGATGTGCTGAACGATGTAACTTCACAACCGCTGGTCGATGGAAGAAGCTGGGTGCCGGAAATGAACATGATGAATGTAGCGCCTTTTGTGCAGCTGAAGACTACCATTGCCGAAGACCTGATCCTGAAAGGTGGTTTCAGAGCCGAGAAGGTGAGTATTTCAGTGGATGACTACACCACACTCAGAACTGTGAATACAAAGACCGGAGAGATAGACAATCCAGGGTTTGCGGTCAAGGGCGGCGAACTGGGCTATAACGCTTATCTTTTCAATGCAGGATTAAGATATAACAAGTTTGAATTATTTACTCCGTACGCCAGCTTCTCGCAAGGGTTCTCAGTGGCTGACATTGGCGTGCTGCTACGCTCGGCCAGAGTGGATGACATCAATAAGATCAGCACAGAAGCAATTGTGATCAATAACTATGAAGTGGGCTTTGTAAGCAAGTTCAGCAAGATAAGATTTGAAGGAGTTGGTTTTATCAGCACCTCTGAACTTGGTGCCAGCGGACTCTACAAAGACGGTGTGTTTGTGGTGATGCGTACGCCGGAGAAGATCCATGGTTTTGAGGCAACTGCCGATGTTGCTTTACTCGACAACCTGAGCTTTGGTGCCACTTATTCTTATGTGGAAGGAAAGATGGATGTGAATCTGAACGGCAAGTTTGATGACGCCGAAGATGTTTACCTGGGAGGCGAGCGCATCTCTCCCCCGAAGTATACTGCTTACCTGCGCTACTCGCTCCTGGATAATAAGTTAGGCTTTAACCTGCAGTACACGGGCATTGGTGACAGAGAAAGATTTGAGTTAAATGAGAAAGGCACCTATAACTTCTATCAGGGGCCGGTAGAGTCTTACCAGCTGGTGAATCTGTCTGCCAGCTATAAACTAAGTGGTAACACAACAATCAATGTTGGTGTGGAGAATATTTTCAACGAAGACTATTTTCCTGCCCGCTCCCAGTGGTTCACAGGGCCTAACTTGTACACGAAGGGCAAAGGGGCAGCGTTTAATGTCTCTATGGTAGTGGAGCTGTAGAAAGTCAAGATTAGTTTTGTTTCTTAATAGGGCTTAGCCAATAGGGCAGGCCCTATTTTTTATTAAAAGTATTTTATATGAGCGTTGCTTAGCTTTATAAGCTTAAGATAATCAGGAGTAATAACAGAGAAATTTGTCAATCTTATCGAACGAAAAAAGCCGCTTCACTATATGTGAAGCGGCTTTTTTGCTGAGGTAGACCAAAGCACTCAATTATCGAATATCATCCATGATAATTTAGCTGCCTTTGCTGATTTCTGTCGGACATGATGTTATTGGCCAACTTACATGAAGCTGAATGTTGGGGGCCTAAGAAAGGCCTTTGGGCACATTCTTCTATTTATCGTCGATTAGGTCTGTGGCGTTTTCCAGCGCATCCTTCAGCAGGTCGGCCAGCCACTTGTTGCCGTCGGTGTTTTTAGGGTCGATTGTGATAACGCCGTCACCGTTACCATCGCGGGCCTGCGACAGGTCCACGCCACTAGCCGAGTTGAACAGCAGCCCCAAATTGAAGTTGATGATCACCTCCAGTGACTGACCGCGCAGGGCGATGTCCTTGTTCACGTCCTCGAAGTCGATCTCGAACTCTTCGTCCGTGTCGTGCCAGAACACGAAAGGCGTGCCGTTGATGGTGCCCGATGCCTGCACCGACTTGTTGTACATGGTGTTGCCTTCAACCTTGCCCTTGTGCAGCTTGAACTCAATCTCCTCGAAATTACCGTTGGGGATGCTTGTTGAAGTGAGGGCTTTGCTGAGGGCGTCACCCTGGGCGTTTAGCAGGTCTATCTCAAACGGGCCATAAAGCTTCACGTCATCATAGACATCCTTCACCTCTGACTCATCGTCCTCCTTGTCATACTCAAACTCTATCTCCCGGATGTTGATCTTGAACTCGTCCAGCGTCACGCCGGCGCTTCCCGCAGCAAGCCGCCCACCAGAGGAAGTCGGGTCCAGCGTGGCCTTCGCCACAACAGTTACATCGGAGACAGGGCTCTCGGCGTCATCGCCGCAGGCAACCAGTCCCAGCGCCAGTGCGCCTACCATAAAGAGTGATCTTGTTTTCATAAAAAAAGTCTTTTGTTTTATGGCAAGACATCGCCCGTCTCCTTTTCGTTGGAATTGCACCGAAAAATATTTTTGGCAGCCTATATAGACGAGCACTATTGCTTTCCCTTCCGGGCCAAAACCGCTGTAGCATCGCAGATCCGGCTTTCTGGAAAGGTTGTTTCTAGCTTTGGTACTGCCCAAAGTATCAGTAGGAAAAAATATTTTGTACTCTTTCCAACATATCAGACCCGAAGAGTATCTTTGAACAGTAGCCCGGTAATGCATGCTGCCACCCCTAAGCAAACATGAGTGAAAAAGAGCTGATAGAGAGATGCATCGCCCATGACCGCAGGGCGCAGGAGACGCTGTACAGGCAACACGCCGACAAGATGTACAATGTCTGCCTCACCTACTGCAGGGATGAGGATGAGGCCTGTGATATTTTGCAGGAGGGGTTCATCAAGGTGTTCCGGAGCCTTGGCTCCTTCGGCTTCAACGGCTCCTTTGAGGGATGGGTACGCAGGATCATGGTCAACACCGCGCTGGCCTCTTACCAGAGGAGAAAAAGAGATCAGGAAAGTAGCGATGCCTATCATGGTTTTGCGGAGACGGCAGTGGACGACACAATAGACCACATCAGCGCCGGGGAGCTCATCGCACTGGTGAATGAGCTGCCGGCCAAGGCCGGCATGGTGCTGAAGCTGTTTGCCATAGAGGGGTACGACCACCGGGAGATAGCCGAACTGATGGGCACCTCCGAGGGCACCTCCAGGTCACAACTGAACAGGGCGCGGTACCTTCTGAAAGAGGCCCTGGAGAAGCGGGAAACGAAGGTAATCCCTTTTCCGGTTCAGGCGCCCGTCCAGCAACAAAAGGAAAATGAGAGATAGTAGCCACAGCCCTATGAAGAAATATGAAGCAACCACCGCAGTATTCCAACGTTTTGCCCCTTGCGCTGGTCTTTGTTATGCAGGTTTGAAGAAAATGAACAAGAATATAAACTTATGGGAAATGGCCAGGGGAAGCAGGGTGCTCATGGTACTCCTGGTTCCCTTGCTATTGTTTTCGTGTGAAAAGGAGGAGGAGTTCAAAGTACCCGTGGATGTCGGCTTTTACGTGGACATCCAGCGGACAACCGATGCCTCCAGTCCCCTGCGGGTAACAGAGGGGCACATGTTACTATCTTCCTTTGAGTTTGAAGGGTATAGGGAGCAAGCTGCTGATGTGCGCTTTGAGAAAGAGTTTGAGAAGGGGCTGCCGGTTACCTTCTCGCCAGACCAGCCGGTTGGTGAACTACGCTTTCAGATCCCGCAGGGCGTCTACAGCCGTATCAGCATAGCGCTTGAGACGGCCAGCGAAACCGAAGACGATGAGGATGACAAGGATAGGGAGACAGCCGGGTTGGTAATCAAGGGCATCTATCGGTCAGAGAGGGGAGGGGAATACCCATTTGTTTTTGAGCTGCAGTCTTCTGAAGAGTTTTCCCTCAGGGCCAAGAGCCGCACCGACGGAGACCAGGTCGTGTTGAAGAAAGAGGCCCCGGCCTCGGCCTATATCAAGCTGAACCCTATATTTTGGTTTCAGGCCGTGCCCCTGTCAATGCTTGAACAGGCGGAGATAGTTGAAGTGAACGGTGTACGCACCATCCTTATCAATGAGGAGGTAAACGAAGGCATCTACGACATACTGGAAAAAAGAGTGGGGAAAGCCGCCGAGATACTTTTCGTTTACTAAAGGTCTAAAAGGGAGGATTTTTAAAAAAGCATGCAAGAGAAGGACGACAAGCTGCACGGGAAGATCAAGGGCAGCTTTAACAGGATGGACAGGAAGGCTCCCCCCTTTCTGTGGGAGAGGGTGTCCTCCTCTCTTGACGCTGTGGAGCAAGACTCTGCGGAAGGAAGTCCGGAGTCGGACCCTGTTTACCGGAGGGTGCGGTGCAGCTTTGCCGCAGGAGACGGGAGGCGGGCGCTGGCCCACGTGTGGCAGGCTGTTAACAGGCAGCTGAACATCGACCTCGTGTGGACAAGGATTGACAGGGAGCTGGACGGGCACGGCAGCGATGTGAGGCCGTGGAGAAGATGGGCGGCAGCCGCATCGCTGCTCCTGTTGCTTTCCTTTGCCTCCGCTTTTTACTACCAGCAGAAGACCCCTGCTTATCTTTCCGCAGGAAAAGCGCCAGATACCGCAAGATCTGAACGTGGAGGGGCTTCAACAGCTCCATCCACTCAACAAGCTAAGGAGAGCGAAGGGAGGGCGCTTTTAAGTGAAAAAAGGGCTGTTCAAAATTATAGATCTCTGCCATCTGAAGCCGGGGCAATAGATGAGGCTGTGGCTAATGAGCCAAGTTTGCTTTCACTATCGAAGCAACGAGGCTTAGCATCTGTCAAAGGGCTTCCATCATCGGCTGGAGTTGAAGAGATGCATAGTGTAACCGCCTCCGCTAAATCATCCTCTTCCTCAATACCGTCCCAGCCTCGCAGTTCACACTTAGCCCATGTGCATGAGAAGCTCAATACGCGGGGAGTGATAGCTGTCTCGTCAAACCTGCAGGGGCAAGTGATGGAGCCAAGGGTTGTGGAGTTACGGTCATCCGCTTTACGTCCGACTGCTGAAAAGGAGAATAAAGGAAAGCAAAAGGCGGGAAGGCGCACTGAATTTGGAATAA
This sequence comes from Pontibacter sp. GD13, assembly GCF_058216355.1. Taxonomy (NCBI): domain Bacteria; kingdom Pseudomonadati; phylum Bacteroidota; class Cytophagia; order Cytophagales; family Hymenobacteraceae; genus Pontibacter; species Pontibacter sp. GD13. The sequence continues at coordinate 101,114 of NZ_JBYZMQ010000003.1, read as the reverse complement.
GCTGGGCTTACAACAACAGTCGGCTATTGAACAACGAAACGAAGAGCAGCCTGGAGAAAGGAAGCCTGATCTCCACTAGCCCAACCTTCAGGCGAGCTATCGGCTTAACGTTCCACTACCCAATAAGCGGAGGGGGCTTCTTTTCCACTGAGCTTCACCTCTCCGGCAGCGGGCAGGAGTATAGCATGTTCGACGGGGGCAGCTATCTGCACAAGGAGCTTGACCTGACCTACTATAAGCTTTACGTACAGTACCAGCACAACTTCCTGCGGCACAGGGAATCTATCTTCTCCGATCTTACCGCCAAAGTGGGGCTGTACGGGGGATTATTACACCAGAGAGAGGGCGAGCTGAGGGCCATAGAGAGCAGCTACAGCAAGTCAGACTACGGTGTTCGCCTTGCCCTGGGGCAGGAAAGGCGCATCGGGCCAGCCACGTTGGGCTATGGACTGAGCGTGGAGCGGGGACTGGAGAACATCTTCCTTGGCAGCGGCAGCGTTCCCTCCCGCTTCAACAGGACCTACACCCTGAGCATCGGACCCTACCTTAACCTCAGGCTCCAAAGGTAGACTGGAGGATGACTTGGTAGATTCAAACGGAGCACAACAGGCACTGCAGTAGTATCTTGTAATAATAGTATTTACTTTCGTTAAGCAGATGTATGAAACTGGAGAAGTGTAAGAAAGCTTCGGTTATGACAGGAAATTTATGCCATGTTCAAATAATTGTCTCCTGTTCTACACGACATACTTCTAATACTCCAATGAAATTTCACTTATTTGACGGGCAAGTGCTGATTTATATACTCCTTTTAGAAGATGAAGCTGTATAGAGTTTTTAAAAATAGCCAAAATATCCGAAGGAAATAGACTCTAAGTGTAGAGTCACTCCAAAATCCAGAAGTCATAGGCCAGAATCAGAAGTGTATATTTGCTAACTCTGCCCGCTTAAAACCAAAAAACGGTAATAATCAAAAACTCTAAACAGGTTCAATGTAAAGGGTATACTGAAGTTTGCCAACGATCGAAACATTTTATTAATCAATAGCTCTCCTACATCCTACAACGCCATGGATTACCGTTATACTTACTTATTAGCTAAAGATAGCAGAAACGTAACTACGGTAAAAAAACTTGTAAAAAACATTCCTGTTAATGAAGCTGTCTAAGGCGCTAGCAAAAAAACTGTTGCAGCTGTGCCAAGGTGAAAAGCTGCCGGCAAGTAAACTAAATTATCCGCTAGTAAGTGAATTAGTGGAGGAGGGTATTATTGTTGACAACCGCGCAGGAAGATCTAAAAGTGTTTTGTCCCTCCCACGGCCAGAGGAGCTCAAAGCCTTTTTGTTGAATAGGTATGCCATAGCCAATCTGGAGAACTATATTCAGGTATTAAGTGATGAAGTTAGTAGATCACAATTGGTGCAGATAGCTGCAGATTCTAAGATAAAGAAGGTTCGTACTTTTAAAGGTTTCTTGGTGAATTGCTACGAACCTGTACATTCTTCTCTGCATGAAGCAAGCTACCTAATTACTCCACCTGCCGGAACTTTTCAATTTATTTATGAATATGAATCTTTTGTGCCACATCCGGATGTTACAATCGTGGGAATTGAAAATCCAGAGAATTTCAGTCAGGTAGATAGGCAACGACATCTTTTTAAAAATATTCATCCGCTTTTCGTGAGTCGCTATCCACAGTATCAAAGCAAAGATCTGATCAGGTGGCTTAAGACTATACCTAACCCTTATCTTCATTTCGGAGATTTCGATTTTGCCGGTATCGGAATTTATCTTCATGAGTACAAGCGGCATTTAGGATCCCGCGCTACCTGGTTTGTTCCGGAGAATGTGGAATCATTGCTCGTAAAGTGGGGTAGTAAAAACCTGTACGATATTCAGAAGATCACCTTCGATCAAAACCTGATCGAGGAACCTGCAATACTTAGCATGATTGAGCTGTTGCATAAGTATAAAAAGGGACTGGAGCAGGAGGCGTTGATTATTAACAAATCAGTGGAAGGTGATTCTGTTAGTTAGTGATTTAACCAAACGAGATAAATTATCGAACAAAAAAGCCGCTTCATTTGACATGAAACGGCTTTTTTACTGAGGTAGCGGGAACAGGACTCGAACCTGTGACCTTTGGGTTATGAGCCCAACGAGCTACCAACTGCTCCATCCCGCACTGTTATACTCCCGAAGAGTATGATGCAAAAGTAGGCTTTTGTTTTATACCATGCAAACTATATTTACTATAAAGAGCAAAAAAAGTTACTTCTGTCTAAAACCTGCTGGTTATGCCAAAGTGTATCTTCGAATACTTAAAGGAAAGGGGTTGCTGCTCCGACTTGCCTAAAGAATAGACCAGCTGAAAAATGCCTGCTCCGGTGCTAAAGCTTATTCCTCCGCCAACCCCGAAGGGCAAATCTTCCGCCAGCGAGTTCTCCAGGTCGCTCCGGTAGTAGCCCTGGTCATAAAACAGCAGCACATACGAGTCCTGGGCTGTGAACAGGCGGTACTCCAAGGTCCCCACAGCGTAAGAAGAGGCGTAGAAGAAGTACTCATCAAACCCGCGCAGCGTGTTCAGGCCGCCAAGCCGGTACATGTCGTTCAGAAAGATCTGATCGTTGAGCAGCGCCTCGCCCCGCAGGCGGGTAAGCAGGGCACTGCTCTTGCCCACTCTAAGGAAATTCTCCAACCGCAAGCCCAGGCTCAGCTGCGATGTTTTAATGTGCAGCGTATCGTAAAAGCTTTTCTCAAGGTCGGCGTTGCGCAGCAGCTTTTTATTGCCGGCGGCCACTTGTAGCTCTACCAACCTGCCCCGCTTCGGAAAGTAAAAGTCGTCGAGGTTGTTCCACAGGTAATCAACACCATACGTGTTAGTGCGGGCATCGGCCAGACTGAATTGCTGCAGGCTTTGCGTGTTGGCCGAGGACAGCACGCGCGAGTTGCGCCATTCGGTAAACACACTGAACTTGCCATACTTTAAAGTGTAGTAAGCCAGTTGCACGCGGGGCTGAATGGTAATAAAAGAGGAGTCCTGTTTGAGAAGGCTGAAGTTTGTGCCCAGCTCAAACGGGGTGCCGAAAAGGTTGGGGTGCAGGTACTCCCCGTTCAGGATAACGGAGCCTTTGTTTACCCGGCGCCAGTGCAGCCCCAGTTGCTTGCCGGTGCCCTGTATGTTGCGGATATTCAGGTTCGCCTCGCCCGTTATCAGCAGCTTGTCCTTGCGGGTGGGGTCCGGCAGGAAACCCACCACCCCATCGATCTGGTTGGCTTGCCGGTCTTCTAAAAAATAATACACCTTGGCTTTGTCGCGGGCGAAGCGCACCTGCGGCGGACGGGTGGCCCGGATGTAGGGGAGTTGCGTCAGCATCCGCTGCGAGGCGTTGATCTGGTCCTGGTTATAGATCTGGCCGGGCAAAAGCTGCAGGTAGCGCATCAGGAATTTGGGCTGCGTTTTGGTGTCTCCTACAATGGCCAGTGAATCATAGGTGACCACAAACGCCTTTTCCACCATCAGGGTGGCCTCTATCTTGTTTTGCGCTATGCTAACGGAGTCGAGCCAGACCGAGGCGAACGGATAGCCATTGCGCTCGGCGTAGGCCAGTATACGTTTCTGCAGCTTTACGTACTCAGCTGGCTTAAAAGGGGTATTGCGGTAGAACTTCTCCCGAAAGCCAGATTCCATTAAAATGCCTTCGCTTAGGTTCCCGCTGCGTAGCCGGGCCCATGCAAGCGGCTGGCCGACAAATAGTTTCACGTGGAGCGTGTCGCGGCGCAGGTACAGGCTATCCAGCGAGGCCAGCAGGTAAGCATCCTGCTGCAGCCTGTACATCAACTGCCGGGCTTCCTGCGCTGCGGTGGCAGAGTCGGGGAAGGCGGTGCGGTAGCTGTACTGCTGTAGTACTGCCTGCCCACTGGCATCCGGCGCGCTTATTTGCAAGCTTACTTTCTGCTTTGCGCCGGGTGCCTGCGCCTGCAAGCCTATCGGTGGCAGCCACAGCAGGAAGGCAAGAAGTAAGGAGGCTTTTTTGTACATTTGTAAAGCGAAAGTATGGTGCTCAATCGGTTTATAGCAGGGTTAATACAACATCCGCCATGCTACTGTAAGTAATTAACGCATGCTTAAAGCCGATTTTCGTTGCTGAACAGGCAATGATTGAACAATTAAGTAATTATATGCATTAATTCTTTAGCAACTTAACTCCTAAGCACTTTAAAATTGGCCGGAATCTATCTCCACATCCCTTTCTGTAAGCAAGCCTGCCACTACTGCGACTTCCATTTCAGTACCTCCATGGGGCTAAAAACGCAAACTGTGCAGGCTATCGTCCGGGAGCTTGAACTACGGGCCACCTACCTGCAGCAGCAACCTGTGCACAGCATTTATTTTGGAGGGGGAACGCCCTCGCTGCTAGACCAGCACGAACTGCTGCTGCTGCTGGAAACAATAAAGCGGCTGTACATAGTTTCTGCCGAGGCGGAAATAACCCTGGAGGCAAACCCCGACGACCTGACGCCTGCAAAATTAAGCGCCCTGAAAGAAGCAGGCATCAACCGCTTGAGCATTGGGCTGCAGTCTTTCCATGAGCCGCACCTGAAACTGATGAACCGCGCCCATAACGCTGTCGAAAGCCTGAAAAGCGTGCAGGATGCCCAGCAGGCGGGTTTCAACAATATCTCCGTTGATCTTATCTATGGCATTCCGGCACCCGACCATGCTATCTGGCACCACGACCTGGAAACACTTTTCGCATTGGGCGTGCAGCATGTGTCGTGCTATGCCCTGACCATTGAGCCCGATACTGCTTTGGGCCGCTGGAGCAAGAAGGGCAAATTTAAACCTGCAGACGATGATTTTACGGCGCAGCAGTTCGAAACCTTACTGGAGCAAATGGCACAGCATGGCTTTGTGCAGTACGAGATCTCAAACTTTTGCCAGCCGGGTTACGAGTCGCGGCATAACAGCAACTATTGGTGCGGCGTGCCCTACCTGGGTGCAGGCCCCAGCGCCCACTCTTTCAACGGCCCCTCGCGCCAGCACAACGTGGCGCACAACCGCAAATATGTAGAGTATATTCAGCAAAACGTCATCCCCTGCACCTTAGAAACGCTCTCCATTGCCGACCAGGCTAATGATTACCTGCTTACCACCCTTCGAACCATCTGGGGATGTGATCTGGCTAAAATGCGTGACCTGTTCCAATACGATGTGCAGGCAACCCACAGCACTTACCTGCACGACCTGGAAGCAAAAGGGCATGCGCGCCTTGAAAACGAGGTATTGTACCTGACAGACTCAGGAAAACTACTAGCAGATCAGATTACACTGGATCTGTTTCTGGATGACCTACCTGTTTTTTTCACAAAATAATAACATGCCGCAAGGGCTACTTTTACAAATTGTTAGTATATTTATAAAGTTTGAACATCGGTATACCGTGTACTTCTTTTAAATGATGCCTCCCACCACTGTGCAATTGAATACTTTGTTTGAGTCGGATTACTTTCTGATTGAGGCAGCTCTGGAACACTCGCTTGTGCGTTCGCAATGGAAGCGCGCCGTAACGAATGAGGAGATAGTGGAAGGCGCCATGGAGCTAAAAAAGATCCTGGAGTCGAACCGGATAAAGTATGTGGCAGCTAATGCACAAAACCTCAACAGCCTGAGCACCCCAACAAAAGAGTGGCTCTCCACCACATACTATAATGTATTGTCGCATACCGGTATCAAGAAACTGGCCCGGATACTTCCGCATAATCTTTTTAAGCAAATAGCCCTGGAGTCCCTTATCACCAGAGCCGACGCCTTGTCGCCCTTAGGCTATGAAGTGAAAAGCTTCCAGGATGAGGAGCCGGCACTTGCCTGGCTTCTCAGCTAAACCCGTGCAGCTTATCTCCTGGGCTGGGTTTAGGCCTCTTCATTTTCTTTATTAACTATATTCGGCGATATTAGCAAGGCTAACCCCTACTTGCCCTATGCTTGCCACTATAACCTATCACCATAAAACATACACGTTTAACCCGCTGGAGCCACATGATATCTCCATGCCCTTGCACCAGGGGCTTCCGCAACCAGAGTGTTTTTGGGCCGACCCTGTTACCTTTGAAACCATACGTATGGGGGATTTTGTTGGCAGCGTGGCTGATGGGGGCACTACCAATTATAAGCGGGTACACCTTACACCGCACGGTAACGGCACGCACACCGAGTGTTACGGCCACATCTCCCCCGACCCGAACGCCACCATCCACAATTGCCTGACACGATTTTTGTTTGTTGCACGGCTGCTTACCGTTCAGCCGCAGAAACAGGAAAACGGCGATTTGGTGGTTATGTTGGAGGATGTAAGTACGCAGCTGAAAGGTACACCGCCGGAGGCGGTCATCCTGCGCACCCTGCCAAACACCGCTGCCAAACTTACCCGCCACTACTCCGGAACCAACCCTCCTTACCTGGACCATCGCATCGGTGGCTTTCTGGCCGAACATAACATCGCGCACCTCTTGCTAGACCTGCCCTCCGTTGACCGGGAGTCCGATGAAGGCAGGCTTTTATGCCACCATGCTTTCTGGCAGTATCCTTATAATACCCGCTACGGCTCAACTATTACGGAACTCATCTTTGCGCCAAACCATATCCCTGATGGGCTTTACCTGCTCAATATCCAAATCACAAGCCTGCAGCTGGATGCCAGCCCCAGCAAGCCGGTTCTGTATGCTTTACAGGATGCTTAAAACAGTACTTCTGCCACTTTTCGTACCGATTCAGATTTCCCCATGGAATAATAATGCAGGCAGGGGACGCCAAATTCCATCAGCTCTTTGGATTGCTGAATAGCCCACTCCACGCCTACCTGAGCCGCTGCCTTGTTATCCGCGCATGCCTCCACGGCATCCGCCAGGTCGCAGGGTATTTCGATGTGGAAGTAGCTGGGCAGCACCGTAAGTTGCGAAAGGGTGGTCAGGGGCTTTAAACCCGGAATGATGGGCACCGTGATGCCTTCTTCGCGACAGCGGTTCACAAAATCAAAGTATCGCTGGTTCTCAAAAAACATTTGCGTCACGATGTATTCGGCGCCCAGTTCTATCTTCTTCTTCAGCCACCGCAGATCCGACTTCAAATTTGGCGCTTCGAAATGCTTCTCCGGATAACCCGCTACCCCAATGCAGAAGTCGGTGCAGCTGTTGCTTACCTGCTCATCGTCCAGGTAACAGCCGTTGTTCATGTCTACCACCTGCTCTATCAGCTCAGAAGCATAATTGTGGCCGTTCGGCTCTGGCACAAAACGTTGCTCACTTTTCACGCAATCACCACGTAGTACCAGCACGTTGTCTATACCCAGAAAGTGCAGGTCGATCAGGGCGTTCTCTGTTTCTTCTTTGCTAAAGCCTCCGCAGATCAGGTGCGGCACAGTATCTACCTTATAGTGGTTTTGGATAGCGGCGCAAATACCAACAGTTCCCGGGCGCTTTCGTGTCGTGATCTTCTCCAACAGCCCATTCTCCCGCTGCTTATACACATACTCCTCCCGATGGTACGTTACGTCGATAAACGGCGGTTTAAACTCCATTAGTGGGTTGATGTGGTTAAACAAGGTTTTCATGTTCTCGCCTTTCAGCGGAGGCAGTATCTCAAAAGTGAATAGCGTTTTGTCGTTAGCGTTTTTGAAGTGGTCTGTTACTTTCAATTTATTTTAAATTGTTAGATTGCTAAATTGTTAAATGGCTGGTTCGCATTACCTTGTCTAACCACCCCTAGCCCCTCCTTAGCCAAGGCGGGGGATTTATACCTATTACTTGAATCTCTATAGCTCATAGTTTGTGCTACTGCATTCGAAAGTCTCCAGCTATACTACTTGAAGTATACCCATCAAACCACCTGCTTTGCTACCGGCTTTGGCTCATAGTTCAGGTTTGGCGACAGCCAGCGCTCCAGCTCTTCTTTTGGCATATTCTTGCGCTGTGCAATATCAGCCACCTGGTCTTCACCAATCTTACCTAAGCCAAAGTAGCGCGACTCAGGGTGCGAGAAGTATAAGCCGCTTACTGAGGCCGCCGGGTACATCGCCAGGTTTTCGGTAAGTATAACCCCTGACGTTCTTTCTGCATCAAGCAGGTTAAACAGCGTAACCTTTTCGGTGTGGTCCGGGCAACCCGGATAACCCGGTGCCGGTCGAATTCCTCTGTACTGCTCCTTTATCAGACCTTCATTGTCCAGTTGCTCTTCCGGTGCATATCCCCAGAGCTCACGGCGCACCTTCTGGTGCATCAGTTCTGCAAATGCTTCGGCCAGACGATCTGCCAGCGCTTTTACCATAATGGATTTGTAGTCATCGTGCTCGGCTTCGTATTGTTCTATAAGCTTCTCGATGCCAAAGCCAGCCGACACGACAAAGCCTCCTATGTAGTCTGGCAGGTCTGTGTCTTTAGGGGCTATAAAATCAGAGAAGGCCAGGTTAGGCACATTGCCACCCTTCTTCCCCTGCTGCCTCAGCGTATGGAACTCAGTGACAACGTTTCCACGCGCATCATCAGCGTAAACTTCAATGGTGTCATCAGCCTCTACGTTGGCAGGGTAAAACCCAACCACGGCACGCGCTTCCAGCAACTGCTTTTCCACAATGTCTTTCAACATTTCCTGCGCATCGGCAAACAGTTTGGTTGCTTCTGCACCCAACTCAGGGTCGTTAAGAATTTTCGGGTATTGCCGCCTCAGCTCCCAGGTATGGAAGAACGGTGTCCAGTCGATGAAAGGGATGATCTCGGAGAGTGGATAATTCGTAAATGTTTTGTTGCCGATAAAGCTTGGTTTTGTTGGGCGTGTAGCTTGCCAGTCTACTTTAAACTTATTTGTACGAGCATCTTTTATACTTACAAAAGCACGGTCTTTGGTTCGGTTATGGTGATCTTCGCGCAGCTTCTCATACGCTGCTTTTATCTCAGCTATGTAGCTTTCTTTGTTGCTGCCAAGCAAGCTGCTCACTACCGTTACGCTACGCGAAGCATCATGCACGTGCACAACCGGCCCACTGTATTGCGGCGCTATTTTTACAGCCGTATGAACCCGCGAAGTAGTAGCCCCACCAATCAGCAACGGAATTTTCATGCCTCGTCGCTCCATCTCCTGCGCCACATACACCATTTCATCCAAAGATGGCGTGATCAAACCACTTAAGCCGATAATATTTACCTGCTGCTTTTGGGCTTCCGTCAGAATCGTATCCAGGTGCACCATCACGCCCAGGTCTATTACCTCATAATTATTACAGGCCAACACAACACCCACAATATTCTTCCCGATATCGTGTACATCACCCTTTACAGTAGCCATCAGTATTTTACCTTGCGAAGAAGAGGAGGAGCCAGCCTTTTCCGCCTCCATGTACGGCAGCAGGTAAGCTACAGACTTTTTCATGACACGGGCACTTTTTACCACCTGCGGCAGGAACATCTTACCTGCTCCAAACAGATCTCCGACAACAGACATACCTGCCATCAGCGGGCCCTCGATCACATCAAGGGTTTTGGCAGCTTTCTGACGGGCTTCCTCAGTATCCTCTTCAATGTACTCTACAATACCTTTTACCAGCGCATGCTTTAAGCGCTCCTCCACGGGGGCCTCGCGCCAGGCACTGTCAGCTGCTGTAGCTGTTTTGCCTTTTCCTCTGATCGTTTCAGCGTAGGCGACCAGTTTCTCGGTAGCTTCAGGATGACGGTTAAAGATGACGTCTTCAATAAGATCACGGAGCTCTTCCGGAACTTCTTCATAAATGCCAAGCATGCCGGCGTTCACAATTCCCATGTCCATACCGGCCTGGATCGCATGATACAGGAAAACGGTGTGCATGGCCTCACGTACGGCATCGTTACCCCGGAAGGAGAAAGACAGGTTACTTACACCGCCGCTTACCTGTGCGTGCGGCAGGTTGGCTTTTATCCACTTTACCGCCTCCATGTAATCAACGGCATAGTTATTATGCTCTTCTATACCTGTGGCAATAGCCAGTATGTTCGGGTCAAAAATGATATCCTGGGGCGGGAAGCCAACCTCATCAACCAGTATGCGGTAGGAGCGCTCGCAGATCTCAATACGACGCGGCAGCGTATCTGCCTGCCCCTGCTCATCAAAAGCCATTACTACCACAGCGGCTCCATACTGCCGCACCTTGCGGGCCAGTTTCCTGAAAGCATTTTCGCCTTCTTTTAAGCTGATGGAGTTAACAATGCTTTTTCCTTGTACACACTTCAATCCAGCTTCGATCACGCTCCATTTAGAGGAGTCGATCATAATTGGCAACCTGGAAATGTCCGGTTCGGAAGCTATCAGGTTAAGAAAGTTTGTCATGGCCTGCTCCGAATCGAGCATCCCTTCATCCATGTTCACATCAATGATCTGCGCCCCGCCTTCTACCTGCTGCTGCGCTACCGATAGGGCTTCCTCAAATTCTCCGTTCACGATCAGGCGCGAGAATTTTTTAGAACCTGTCACGTTGGTACGTTCGCCAATATTTACAAATAGTGTTTCAGGAGTGATGGTGAGGGGTTCGAGGCCGCTGTAACGTGGGAGAGGGGGAACCGGTGAGGGAATATGCGGCTTATACTTTTGAACAAGATCGGAGATAACTCTGGTGTGCATAGGCGTAGTGCCACAACAACCACCAAGAATATTTACTAGGCCTTCCTTCAGGTACTCCTCCACGATACCACCCATCTGCTCGGCTGTTTCGTCGTAGCCGCCAAAGGCATTGGGCAAACCGGCATTTGGGTAGGCGCTGATGTAACAGTCAGAAATACGCGCCAGCTCCTGTATATGTGTTTTTAGTTGGCGGGCACCCAGTGCACAGTTGAAGCCAACACTTAAGATGTTCGCATGCGCGATAGAGTTCCAGAAGGCTTCCACTGTTTGACCGGACAGGGTACGGCCACTGGCATCGGTAATAGTACCGGATACCATGATCGGAAGCTCTTTACCACCATCCTGCACGTACTGCTGTATGGCAAACAGGGCGGCTTTACAGTTCAGGGTGTCGAATACGGTTTCTACCAGCAACAGGTCAGAGCCGCCATCCACCAGGCCGCGCACCTGCTCATAGTATGCCTCTACCAGTTGATCGAAGGTAACGGCGCGGTATCCGGGGTTATTTACGTCCGGAGAGAGAGAAGCGGTCCGGTTTGTCGGACCAATGGCGCCTGCCACAAAGCGGGGTCTGCCAGCCACTTTTGCCTCTATTTCATCTGCTGCCTCACGCGCTATTTTGGCTGATTCGTAATTCAGTTCATACACCAGGTCTTCCAGGTGATAATCGGCCATGGCTATACTGGTTCCGCTGAAGGTATTTGTTTCTACAATATCAGCTCCGGCCTCTAAATACTCGGCATGTATGGATTTAATGATATCGGGGCGGGTAATTGAAAGCAGGTCATTGTTACCTTTCAGATCACCTGGATGATCTTTAAAACGTTCGCCCCTGAAATCTTCTTCTGTTAGCTTGTAGCGCTGAATCATGGTGCCCATCGCGCCGTCAAGCACTAAGATGCGTTCTTTCAGCAGTTGATAAATAGAATGGTTGTACTTCATGTCCGGTGTCTTTCTTCTCGTAAGTCTTCTGCATCAGCTTATCAAGAAGGACACCCTGCCGGGAGGATGGACATTCTTATCTTTTCCAGACGCTTGTTGCGGTTGGAAGGGAATTAGCACCAGGCTTTAACAAGGTTGCTAAGACGTCATCGGGCCCTATCCCTCGGTCTTTCTTGATAAGAAACTGTAAATTATATACATATCCGGTAAATACAAAATTTTGTTGCTCTGTACGCCTTTTTTCGTGCTATAAGTATATATAAACAGAAAGGGACACTATAAGTGTCCCTTTCCTACAGGATCTTTTTCGCTTATTAGCGAATCCGATCCTATGATAGTTTATACGTCCTCCAAAAAGGCCGGTTGCAGTAAAACCAATTTTACATAAAAAAGGGACACCTTTCGGTATCCCTTTTTTATTGCATCAACAGAGCTTGGAATTAAGCCTCTGCCGCTACTTTAGGTACTACAGAAACGTAAGAACGGTTCTTCTTCCCTTTTCTGAACGATACAACACCGTCTGTCAAGGCAAACAGCGTGTGGTCTTTGCCCATACCCACGTTTACACTTGGGTGGTGCGCAGTACCTCTTTGTCTTACAATGATGTTACCAGCAATGATATCCTGGCCACCGTAAATTTTAACACCTAGTCGTTTAGAATGCGACTCACGTCCGTTATTAGAACTACCGGCTCCTTTTTTGTGTGCCATCTTTTTTACTATTTAATTCAGGTTAGCGGGGCGTTGCCTGAAAAGATTTTACGATAATTTTCTTCTTACTGCTTAACCAATGCTCTCGATCAGGACCTTAGTGAAGTGCTGGCGGTGGCCATTCTTCTTGCGGTATCCCTTTCTTCTCTTCTTTTTGAAAATGATCACTTTGTCGCCTTTCACGTTGCCAAGGATTTTTCCAACCACTTTAACACCGCTAACGAAAGGAGCACCTAAAGTAATGCTTCCGTTATCATCAGTAAGAAGAACATTGGTGAACTCTACGGCGTCACCCTCATTGCCGGAAAGCTTGTTAGCGTAGATGAACATGCCGTTCTCTACTTTGGTCTGTTGACCTGCGATTTCTACAATTGCGTACATCAGCTTCAATGTATAATTTAAAATTAGTCTGCAAAAGTACGGCACAAATTTTAAATATGCAAAGGCTTGCTGCTTAATTTATTTGCACAACTATAGCTATAGATTACTGATATAGTAGATAACCAGTGGCCCGACCAGGCTGGATACTGTAACAAAAACAGAGATAAGTGGATGGTCGTGTTTTTTTAGCGGGCAAAGCCAGAAAGCATAACTCCAGCATACCATAACCCGAAAAGTGCAATCCAGCCTGCTACTGGTATATTCGCATAATACTCGCCGCTAAATGTTTGGTGGCCTATTTTATAGGATAGCGCCAGCACCCAGATTAATTTAGTGAATAGTCCCAGCAATGTTAAGCTATAACCTAATTGCTCTACTCTCTCCAGTATTTTAATGTGTCTTCTATCTGTTCGTTTCCCATAGTTACTTCAGTAATTATCAGAACACGAATACCATTACAACTATAAAGGTTATAAGCATCGCAGTAAACACAGCTTTCATAACAACCCTGGCTTTAGTAGGTTCATGCTTATGCCAGAAATATAACAAGAGCATAGTAAACACGGCAATAGCCAGCAATGTAACTTTGCCTGTAGTGGTTGCAATGGAATTGTTTCCAGCTATGTAATGAAAGTACAGCGTTACGGACAGAAATACCTGCGTTACCTGTAGTTTTCTTTTTAAAGATAAATTCATAGCTGTTTGTTGGTTCTGTCTAATTACAAAGCTGCAACTATAGATTTCTGATACAATAAATTGCCAGAGGACCGACAATACCTAACACTGTAAAGAAGATAGAAACAGGTGTGTGGTCATGCTTTTTGTAGCGGGCTAAACCTGAGAGCATAAAGCCGATATACCATAAGCCCAGCGTTACCACCCAAAACCATAGAGCAATTTCGTCCCGACGCCCTTCCAGATGAATCATGACATAGGAAAAATAAATCGGAACAGTCAACCATGTCAGAAGGTAACCTAACACCTCAACTTTACGCCACATTCTGATTCTGAGATCTTCAGCAAATTTATTCATTTTATAAAAATCGTCTAATGTTCAATAAATTATTGAGCAGATAATTAACTTTTGATGCAAGCGAATACTTATTTACACCCATTAATACATAATACATATTCTGATTCTATAATTTGAATATCTTGTACATAGTTAAAATAATAAATTGATCCACATACCGCTGCTGTGCATACTCCGCCTGTAGCTGCCCCTAAAAGCCCTAAACAGCTTCCAATTTTCCAAGCAGTATATGTAGCTGATCCACAAACAGCTGTTAAGCTTACCGCAAGATCCATTTCAGCTTTCCCCTTTTTTGAATTCCTTATAGTTTCACAAGCAGTTTGGCAACTTACGGTGCCACCACCGCCTCCTCCTGGTTGCTCAAGCTGGTCACCACCTCCTACGGTACCACCACCTCCACCCCAACACTCATTACAATTGTTAAAGGGACACTCTACACACACATCAAACGAAGCTACCCCAAAATCGAGTTTGTCAGCAGCAGCTTTATATGCCTTACTATAAACTTCTCTACTAACACTCCCTAAATCAATCCCTTTCAGTTTTAATTCTTCGTTCCGTTTACTAGTTTCAGATAAAAGCTCTGCAAATTCTTTTATGTCTTTAAATCCTAATTCACGAACAAGCACCAGAAAGTCAGCATTTGTTATATTTTTTTGATTGTGTATTGCTGCAACCTTTTTGAATTGTTGCTCGCGGGCCTGCTTGTTACCTAAAGTCTTTAGTTTATGATTTAATATACCAATTACTTTCTTATTAACTCTAACAGACTCTATAAAAGAAGTATCAGCAGCAAGATGTTCTGCTGAATATAAAGCATTTTGCGTGACATGATTAACATCATTACTACTGATAATAACAGGGGTTACCACGTCCTCATCGTTAGAAGAGCATTGAACAAATACTCCGCTTAAAGCTAATGAGGCAACTAATGCAATTTTTGAAATTAAGTGTTTCATTTTTTAGTATTGGATTGTTAAATAAATTGTCTTTCAATACTAATCATATATATATATATATATATATGCAAACATAATCTATAAAAGTTACAATATACTTATACACCAGCTACCTCACTCTGTTTGGGCCTTAACTATAGCCCAACATTACTCTAATGCATATCAGCAACAAGCACATCCCCACACACGTGTGGATAACATTGTTGACATCCACACGTGCATTTTATAAGCTAGTTAAAAACAGCCCCAATCAATTCAAAGTCAGAAACATAACCGCCAGCCAAGTAATCCACATTTTCAACATATACTGTATAAATCCCTGTCGCGGCTCCCACAAATTACTCATCAACTCCCGTTTTACACATACAGCAAACCCCAAATTTAAGCATGTATCTGGCTAAAACACCAGCAGATGACCAGAAAGAGCATTTATCACTGATTTATTGTTTAGTTTATGATATTTTAAGAAAGCTATATAGTTGATAACTTATGTGGATAAAGATGTTTATTTCATTATAACCAACAAGCTGTCAGCCACTTAAAAGAGTGTTAATAAATTGAACAACTTTAGCCCCTTATTTCAAGTTCAAATCTATATATTTGAAGTCACGATGTTACTGGACGCTAACCCAACATGCGCCTGCAACAATTAACACAATGGGGTGTTTTCTAAGCAAACTGCTTACCCCTTCAACCAATAAAACACTTTTTACTTGATTATGGAGCCAATTTTACAAGAAAACCCGAACCGATTCGTCCTGTTCCCAATTCAGAACGATATAGTGTGGCAAATGTACAAGCAGGCTGAGGCCAGTTTCTGGACAGCTGAGGAGATTGACCTGAGCCAGGATCTGAAGGACTGGGAGAACCTGAACGACGGCGAGCGCCACTTTATCACACACGTACTGGCATTTTTTGCGGCCTCGGACGGCATTGTGAACGAGAACCTGGCGATCAACTTCATGCAGGAGGTGCAGTTGCCGGAAGCCCGTTGCTTCTATGGCTTCCAGATCATGATGGAGAACATCCATTCCGAAACCTACTCGCTGCTGATAGACACCTATGTAAAGAAGCAGAGCGAGAAGGATCACCTCTTCAATGCCCTGGAAACAGTGCCATGCGTGAAGCGAAAAGGTGAATGGGCCTTAAAGTGGATCAACAGCGAGGATTTCACTGAGCGGCTGATTGCTTTTGCAGCGGTGGAAGGGATTTTCTTCTCCGGCTCTTTCTGCTCCATCTTCTGGCTGAAGAAGCGTGGCCTGATGCCCGGCCTTACATTCTCTAACGAACTGATCAGCCGCGACGAAGGCCTGCACTGCGATTTTGCCTGCCTGCTCTACTCAATGCTGAACAATAAGCTGCCCGAAGAGCGGGTGCAGTCCATCATACGCGACGCGGTTGACATTGAGCAGGAGTTTGTAACAGATGCTTTGCCGGTAGACCTGATCGGCATGAACTCGAAGCTGATGAGCCAGTACATCGAGTTTGTAGCCGACAGACTGTTGGTGGCGCTTGGCTGCCAGAAGATCTACAACTCCACCAACCCTTTTGATTTTATGGAGATGATCTCGCTGCAGGGCAAGACCAATTTCTTCGAGAAGCGCGTGGGCGAGTACCAGAAAGCCGGCGTAATGGGCGACAAAGACAAGAATATCTTCTCGCTTGACGAGGACTTTTAAGCCTAAACAGTGCGTTACCGGCCTCCTGCACAGGCAGTGGCCTTTCTATATCCTTTAATAAATCGGGCCCTTGACACCCGCTAAATGTATACGCTATGCTAGTAGTAAAACGAGACGGCCGCCGCGAATCCGTCAAATTCGATAAGATCACCGCACGAATAGAAAAACTTTGCTATGGCCTGCACATGGACTATGTGTCGCCTATTGAGGTGGCTAAAAAAGTGATTGACGGCATTTACGATGGCGTGACCACCGTGGAGCTGGATAACCTGGCTGCCGAAACAGCCGCCTCGCTTACCACCAAGCACCCCGATTATGCTACCTTGGCTGCGCGGGTGGCCATCTCTAACCTGCACAAGGTTACGAGCAAGTCGTTTTCGAATACCATGAAGCGCTTGTATACTTACGAGGACCCCAAAACAGGCGAGAATGCCTCGTTGCTGGCCAAGGACGTGTATGAGATCATCCGTAAGCATGCGGCCCTGCTCGACTCTACCATCATCTACGACCGTGATTATAACTACGATTATTTCGGCTATAAAACCCTGGAGCGGTCTTACCTGCTTCGCCTGGATGGCAGGATCATAGAGCGCCCGCAGCACATGCTGATGCGCGTGGCCGTAGGTATTCACAAGGAGGATATTGAGTCTGCCATTGAGACGTACAACCTGATGTCGGAGAAGTGGTTTACCCATGCCACCCCCACCCTGTTTAACGCCGGAACACCCAAACCGCAGCTATCGTCGTGCTTCCTGCTTACCATGAAAGACGACAGCATACCAGGCATTTACGATACCCTGAAGCAATGCGCCCAAATCTCGCAAAGTGCGGGCGGCATTGGTCTGAGCATCCATAACGTGCGTGCCACGGGCTCTTACATCAAGGGCACCAACGGCACCTCCAACGGCATCATCCCAATGCTGAAGGTGTTTAACGATACGGCCCGCTACGTGGACCAGGGCGGCGGCAAGCGTAAGGGCGCTTTCGCTATTTACCTGGAGCCTTGGCATGCCGACATCTTTGACTTTCTGGAGCTGAAGAAAAACCATGGCAAGGAAGAAAACCGCGCACGTGACCTGTTCTATGCCCTCTGGACACCCGACCTGTTTATGCAACGTGTGGAGGAGAACGGCGACTGGAGCCTGTTCTGCCCCAACGAGGCCCCTGGCCTGGCCGATAGCTGGGGAAAGGACTTTGAGCGGCTCTATACCAAGTATGAGCGGGAGGGCCGGGCCCGCAAAACGGTAAAAGCGCAGGAACTGTGGTTTCAGGTGCTGGAATCGCAGATAGAGACCGGCACCCCATACATGCTCTATAAAGACCACGCCAACCGCAAGAGCAACCAGCAGAACCTGGGCACCATCAAGAGCTCTAACCTTTGCACCGAGATTATGGAGTATACCAGCGAGGATGAGATTGCCGTTTGCAACCTGGCCTCCCTGGCACTGCCCCGTTATGTAGTAGAAAAAGAGGATGGCAGCAAGACTTTCGATCACCAGAAGCTTTTTGATGTAACCTATCATGCCACGGTTAACCTCAACAAGGTGATCGATATCAACTATTACCCGGTGCAGGAGGCGCAGAACTCTAACATGCGCCACCGCCCGATCGGTTTAGGCGTGCAGGGCCTGGCCGACACCTTCATTCACCTGCGCATGCCTTTCGAGAGCGACGAGGCGCGCGGGCTAAACAAAGACATTTTCGAGACGATTTACTTTGCCGCCATGACGGCCTCCAAGGACCTGGCCAAGAAGAACGGTGCGTACGAAACGTTTAAAGGCTCTCCTTTGGCTGAGGGCAAGTTCCAGTTCGACCTGTGGGGCATAACGCCTGAATCTGGCCGTTGGGACTGGGAAAGCCTGCGCAAAGATGTAGTGGAGTATGGTGTACGTAACTCGCTGTTAGTAGCACCTATGCCTACGGCTTCTACCGCACAGATCCTGGGTAACAACGAGTCTTTCGAGCCTTATACTTCTAACATTTACCTGCGCCGCGTGCTGTCCGGTGAGTTTATGGTGGTAAACAAGCACCTGCTCAAGGACCTGATCTCCCTGGGCATCTGGAACGACAGAATGAAGCAGGACATCATAGCCGCGAACGGCTCCGTGCAGGATATCCCCAATATCCCGCAGCACATCAAGGACCTGTACAAAACAGTGTGGGAGATAAGCCAGCGCACCGTAATCGACATGAGTGCCGAGCGTGGCGCCTACATCTGCCAAAGCCAGTCGCTGAACCTGCACGTGCAGAACGTGAACTTCGGCAAGCTGACCTCGATGCACTTCCACGCCTGGAAAATGGGCCTGAAAACGGGTATGTACTACCTGCGCACCAAGTCAGCGGTGGATGCCATAAAGTTTACCGTAGAGAAGCAAGCCGCCGAAACCTTATCGCCGGTCTACAACCAGGATCAGAACCGCACCGACATGAGTTGCTCCCTCGATAACCCGGACGCTTGCGAAGCCTGCGGATCGTAAGTATTTAAGAGCCTGTATAACTAGAAAAGGGAAGCTGCCGGGCTTCCCTTTTCTAGTTATACAGGCTCCATCTTATAACGCAGCCTGCAACCTCAGCTAAAGTAACCTCACACAGCTGCCATCAACCACTCCATCGCTTCGTGTTCATCATCGAAGTTGCGGAGGACCAGCTTACTATTAAAGGACTGGCCTTTGTCGATCAGGACCTCTACAGCCTCACGGTTTTTCTCGGACAGGGAGGGGAGGCGTGCCATGCACTGCATCGAGCTTTTAGTTACATGCGGCAGGTATACTTCCATTATCCAGCCCATATCGGTGGGTGCGATCGACTTCATCAGCCGGTCATCGGCAAGCCAATGCGTTAAAGAGAAGCGATCAATCATTTCCATACAAAGCAGCAGCACTTCGCGCAACTCTGCTCCACGAAGCAGACCATTCCACCTGGCTATGCCCAGATGAGCCTTCTCATCGTATTGGATGGTTACAAAGCTGTTCTGAAAGTATAATTGCATGCAGCAAGCTGTAAATATAGCAGAAATACCAAATTAAGAATTTATTTCATAATCCTCTCAGGCAATGGTGCAGGTGCTAGCGTAAGTAATTTTGAAATGCTCATTAACAAGAAGGCCGCTGGTGTACACCAGCGGCCTTCTTGTTATAAACTGTTATAGGCAACTATTGCTCTCGTGTAACTACCACCACTGCAACACGGCGGTTCAGTTGGCGACCACGTGCGGTTTCGTTAGTGGCCCTTGGTGCTGTTTCCCCCATCGCTTCTATAGACAGTCGGCGGGCATCTATCCCCCCCTTGCTTTGCAGCCAATTTTTTACAGCGTTTGCACGCTCCGCAGACAGTTCTTTATTATATTCGTTACTTGCCCGTGCATCAGCGTGTCCGAATATTCGTATCTGACCATTTTTTGGCAAATCCTTTATTTCATTTACAATTTCCTTCAACTTCTGCTCACCTTCTGGCCTGATCTGCGCTTTGTCTGTATCAAACAACATTCTGTCATCCATAGTGTAGATGTTGTATTCATTGTCGGAGCGCATCTCTACCTGAGCCGTCTTCATCTCGGGGTCATCCACCACGGGGGCGTCCCAGTTAATACCGGCCCAGAAATCATCTCCAACATCCTTGATCTCCATGCCATCAGCCTCTACCCGGCCCCGGTCATCGTTATACATCACAGCCGTGTCGGCTGTGGCATCTCCTAACGTATCGTTCTCTACATTCCCTTTGGGGTCGTTACAAGCTGTTACAAGCCCGATCCCCATAAACATCAATAGTGTACTTTTTTTCATAGTGTTTTGATTTTGTTTCATACTACAGCGTACGCAGCAGAAGCTCTACAGTTTAAATACAGCCTTTTGGGAAGCCAGAAGGGAGGTGGGCAAGTAGATAGCGAGCAGATAAAATGAAGTATAGCAAGATAAATGGAGCTTGGGGGGCTCAGAAATATTGGAGGGCAGAAAAAACGCAGCCAGTGAAAGATGATCTTCCACTGGCTGCGTTATAATAAATAATTGCCTGGCTTTACTGTCTGTAAACACAGTAAACTCTAAAGCACCAAGTTCGTGCGCATAGGCCTATTTCTCAACAAAAACCACTTCCACGCGCCGGTTCTGCTGTCTTCCCCGGGCAGTCTGGTTGGTAGCTTCAAACATATTTTCACCAACAGGCACCAATTTCATGCGCGAGGCATCAAGTCCGCTATTGTTTTGCAGCCAGTCTTCCACTGCTTTGGCCCGTTCCATGGCTAACGCTTTGTTATAGTCTTTGCTGGCCAACGCATCTGTAAAGCCATACACCCTGATCATACCTTCTTTATTTTCTTTTTTAAGGGCACTGGCGATTGCCTGCAGTTTTTTCACCCCACTTGGCCTGATCTGCGCTTTGTCCAGATCAAACATAATGTCTTCGCCAACGGCATAAATACGGTATCCCTCAGAGCCCCGTAATTCTATGTTCTCAGCACGTAGCGCTGGATTCTCGATAGCGGGGGCATTGAAGTCCACTTCTTTAAACTCCTCCTCATCCGCCTCCAGAACACCTCCGTTCAGGGCGTCTTCACTGTACATCACGGCCGTATCCTCTGTCGCAATCTCGCGTACTTCGGCGGCACTGTCCACTTTATCTTCTTTTACCTCGTTGCAGCTTGCCAGTAAGCCAGCGGCTGCCAATAGTGTGATTGTTGCGTTTAATTTCATAGTTGTGTTAGTTTGGTTATGCCTTACTGTACGCACCTGCAAAAGCCAACGTTATAGATTCGGCAAAACACAGCACCAGCAGCATGCTGCTTTAACATGCAATTAAGGCAAAGAACTAAAAAGAGGAGAAGGGTTAATTTATAAACCTGGCTTTTATAATGGATGTCAGGAAATCGTGTATCTCCACAGTTTCCTTGTCATAAATAAAGGTGTTATACAACTCAGCTGAGGTTTGTTTTACAGAACAACTGTTCTGAATCATCATAAAAATCAGCTCCCGTAATCGGTACGGGTGACCCGCAATGTTCATCACGCACTCCATGTCGCTGCTTTCAACATGCAGAAACATGTGCTCCACGTGATTCACATCTGCCATAACATTTTGATCAGACATAGGTGTAAAGTTTTCTTTGGCACTTCTATAATGTCTGTATTAACTAAAAAGGTGCCAAAGTGCACTTAAAACTTCAAGTGAAAATGCAGAGGAAGCGGAAAGCTGTAGTATTTTAAGAAAGGGCAAATGAATACCCGGCTGTTTTACAGCCGGGTATTCATTAGTTTAAATGCTTCAGCCCTGGAAATATCTTTTTCCAGGATCAGGGGAGGGTCGTCATCCTTTGAAACCACTAGCGTATAATGGTCGCTCTTATCCTGGTAAAAAATAAGCGTCGTAAGATCTTCATATCCTATACTGAAGATCTTACGGGGTTCTATACCATGATAATATTTATAATTATCCAACTTTATGTTCTTTAATAACCTCATATTCCAACACCTGTCTGGTATTTTAACGGGGTTATAGGTCTATTTTGTTTCATTAACCTGTAGTTGTACCATCAGATTCTTCTTATAATCATAACAATTTCACTTATTTATTTACATCTAAATATGCTTATATTTAAGCAAGCCTAGAAGGGGCAACCGGGCAAGTTGCTTAAGGCTACGGTTTTTCAAAAGGATTACCTTTTAGGTTATATCAAAATAGAGGCAACTGGATTTAACTTCGTAATATTAGGTTGTTAAATGGTAAGCTTGCATAACAGACTGGCATGACAGTTTTTTACAGAATACAGATATTTTTACTTAACTAGGTGCCTGCTTACATAGTCAGGATTTGCGTATGAGCAACAACGGGAAATATAGCTGGATGAGCTGGCTCTTTTATTTTATTATATTTGAGACGGTTGTTTTCCTGGGGCTGCAATGGCTGCTCTCTGGCATGGGCAATACCAACCAGCTGCAAGCCGAGAATACGGTAATTCCTAACTGGGTAAAGGCCGTAACGTTCATACTGCTATACATTTTGTGCCTTTTGTTCGTTGTGATGTTAACCAGCAACCTGGTGCCCAGCAAACATCGGCGCCAGCTTATGCGTTGGGTATACCTGGCGCTGGTGGGCATGGTGGTCATGCTTTTCTTTATCTATTAAAAACCGCAGGAACACCTGCTTATACTTGTTTTTGAAAATGAAACGGAACATTTACTTATGGCTGCTTTGCTTACTGGTAAGCGCTGCAGCATCCGCGCAAACCGGAAACAGCCAACCAGGCAGATATTACATACAGCTCCAGAATGGGGAGATCATTTATGCGAATAGGATACAGCTGAAGTCGCCGCTTTTTAAGACAAACCATTTCCTGCTGAACGACTCCCTGAAATATAACCCAAGCATGGTGGCAGCTTACCAAAACGAAGATGGATACTTTGCACGTGTAGAGGCAGGCAACAGTTATGACGACTTTGCCAAGCGCTTGCTCGATGGCCCCCGCATTGACAAATTCTATACTTCCCGGACAGTATATGATTATGGCTACGGGGGCTATTCGCCCTATGGATACGGGGCCCCGCGCACCAACCGGAAGCGTATTTATTTTTTCTCGAAAGATGACGGGCCACTGTACCTTCTGGACTTTAACAACTTGCAGCAGGCATTGGCTGATAATGCCGCCAGTATGGATATACTGGGTAAGTACAGAAGAGACAAGCTGATTAATACCGGCGTATCTATACTTGGTGTTGGTTTGTTGGCGGCTGGCACGCTAAGTTCTCTTAATAACTCTGCTGACCCCAACACAGGCGTAAAACTATCCCCTTTAATGTATGCCGGGGTAGGGGTGTTGGGCGCTCAGTTTGTGATCAACCTCTTTCAGAAAGATAAGCTGACGCAGGCTATGGAGGTCTACAACTATCAGATCAGGCAGTAGTACACGCCATACTAAACTACCTTGGTGCAAAGCCGATATCTTGTCTGGTGTATTTTTTTTACCGCAAAAACTGTTAGCGATGGACAACCTGCTGCTGTTGCACGGAGCTTTGGGCGCCCGCGCCATGTTTGGTGCGCTTCGAGCAGAACTTGATGGGCATTACCACGTCTTTACCCTCGATTTTGCAGGGCATGGCGGCCACGCACTCCCTGAGCAGCCATTTAGCATGCACTTGTTTGCCCAAAACATACTAAACTTCTTAGACCGGGAAGGCTTGGATCAGGTGCATGTATTTGGCTATAGCATGGGAGGATACGCCGCGTTAATTTTTGCCCAGCAGTATCCGGAGCGTGTGATCAGCATTTTTACCCTGGCAACAAAGTTTGCCTGGTCTGCGGAGGTCGCTGCGCAGGAAGCCAGTCGGCTGTTGCCAGAAAAGATAGCGGAGAAAGTGCCCCAGTTCGCGCAGTTGCTCGCCACACGGCATGCCCCCCAAGACTGGAAGCAAGTGGTACACAAAACGGCAGAAATGATGCGACTACTAGGCGAAAGCCCTTCCCTTACGCCTCAGAATTTACCAGGTCTGCGCGTGCCCGTGCAGGTAGCAGTCGGTGATCGGGACCACATGGTGAGCTTAGCTGAAACCCATTGGGCCTTCCAGCTTTTACCAAATGCGCGGCTGCTGGTGCTGCCTGCCACAAAACACCCATTGGAGGATGTTCCTGTGGAAAGGTTAAGTTATGAAATCCGACTTTTTACCGGCACCTTGGCCTCCATGATTTAAATATTATTACGATGCATCTTTTTTTCACTTGTAAAATTTTAACTCGTTTCTTTCGCGGTTCGGCCTTGCTCTTTTTACTTGCTGCGTGTTTGAGTTCCTGCGTGGGCTCGGCACCGGCTTTTGGTGAGCGCGGTTATACCGAGGAGGGCCGGGCATCTTACTATAGCCCGAAGTTGCAGGGCCGGCAAATGGCTAACGGCCAACCGTACAGGCGTGGCAAATTAACGGCCGCCCATAAAACGTTGCCATTTGGCACAAAGGTGAAAGTAACCAACTTACAGTCGCATAAAACGGTAAAAGTTAAGATAACTGACCGAGGGCCTTTTGTTAAAGGCAGAATAGTTGATTTATCAGAAGCAGCGGCCAGACGAATAGGTTCTACCAAAGCCGGCGTGGTGCCCATTAAGATGAAGGTTGTAAAAAGCGCTGCTAGAAGGTAAAATTAATAGTATATACACAATATTATATGTTTAGCCTCGTTTACCAAATTAAACAAGACGTTCTCTAAATTATACCAAAAATATTTTGATTTACATAAAAATATTAGTTACTTTGGCCTATGAGTAAACTGTGGAAAAGTGTAGGTAATCATGTGCTAATAGCTATACTAACGCTATTTTGCCTATTTGTTGCACCCGTTACTTATTCTCACGAGAACAGCAACAGCACCGGAATAACACAGCAGGCTGCTCCACAGTCCAACGCTGCAGATATTAGCACCGATGACACGAAAAATGTCAAGCCTAAGGTGAAAGCTGCTACCAAACCGCACGAAAAATCTGTTTATGATGCAGAGGTGCTCGCCAGCCCCATTGCTTACTTTAGAAGCGCTTTCTTTTCTGAGGAAGATGAGTCAGAAGCATCACCAAGTTCAAGTGCTGTAGTTATTACGATCAAGGCACTGGTTGCTACACTGCTCTCCACCATTCTGTAATTTCTTACTACTTGCTTTTAACGGCAATTTTAGCGCAACTTGTTTAAAACATATTGCGCTGGTGTTAGTTGTTTTTGCATAAGCCTCTTACCAAGGGTGTAATACAAAATTCCCATGTTTGTGTTTAAGTGTTAACAGGCCACAGCTAATTGCTTTGGCCTGTTTCTTTGTGTGCCGCTGAGGCGGGTAACCACACTGCCGTCTACAGCATATTCCCATTTTTCAGTATCTTTAACACCTTACAATTTCCTCATCATGGCCAGCAAACTTAACTTTCCTCACCAGCTAACAAGCCTTTTTTTACTGGCTGCCCTGCTCCTGGTATCCCATACATCCAAAGCGCAGGAGGATGCTTACCGCATCAACCTCGATCTGAAACATGTTACCGACGACAAGGTGAAAGTAGTGGTGCATCTGCCCCAAATAAGGGAAAGCCAGATAACCTATATCATTCCGAGTGTAATTCCTGGCTCGTATGCCCAAAAAGACTATGGCCGTTTTATCAGCAAATTCAAGGCGTACGATGCCAAAGGCAGGAAGCTAAAAACAACGCAGCAGAACAAAAACCTCTTTGTAATTGAGCGTGCCAATAAGCTGGATCGCATCGAGTACCTTGTGGATGATACATGGGATGTGGCCAAGGACGATAATTACATATTTCAGCCAGGGGGCACCAATATTGAGGCCAACAAGAGCTTTATGGTGAACCACTTTGGTTTTTACGGCTACCTGGAGGGCTACAAAATGCTGCCTTATACCATTCAGATACAGAAGCCTGCGCACCTGTGGGCTGCCACATCGTTGCCCGTAACCCACGTAAACCCGGAGCTGGATGAGCTACATGCGGCAGACTATGTGCGCCTGGCCGATGCGCCGGTTATGTACAGCCTGCCCGACACCGCCAGTTTTAGCATAGGCGCCACCACAGTATCGGTGGCGGTGCATTCAGAAACCGGCCTGGTAAAGGCTGCCGCTGTGCGGGAAATGATAAAACCTTTGGCAACCGCGCTGCATAATTTTTTCGATGGCATGCCAGTGGAGCGGTACCAGTTCATCATGTACTTTCCGCAGCTATCAGATAAAAAAATTACCCGGTTCGGCGGTTTTGGCGCACTGGAGCATTCTTACAGCTCTGTTTATTTTCTGCCCGAGCAAACCGGCGAAGACCTGCGCAGCATGGTGCTTGACGTGGCCTCACATGAATTTCTGCACATCCTCACGCCCCTGAATGTACATAGCGAAGAAATTGAGTTTTTCGATTTTAAAGACCCAAAACTTTCGCAGCACCTCTGGCTGTATGAGGGCGTAACCGAGTACTTTTCGCAGTTGGTACAGTTGCACGAGGGCCTTAAAAGCTATGCAACGTTTCAGGAGGAGATGATGGGAAAAATGCGGGAGGGCAGCAAATACCCCGACGTCTCGTTTACGGAGATGAGCCGCCGCATCATAGCGCCTGCGTACCAGGAAATGTATAATAACGTGTATCAGAAAGGGGCCCTGATCGGCTTCCTGCTCGACATCCGCTTAAAGGAGCTGAGCCATGGCCGCCAAGGGTTGCGGGAGCTGCTGCTCGATCTTTCGAAAACATACGGCCCCAACAAACCTTTTAAAGACGATGAGTTGATAGAGGTGATCGTGGCACACACTGCCCCTGAGGTACGTGAGTTCTTTGACGCCTACGTAACTGGCAACACCCCCTTGCCTTACGCGGAGTACTATCATAAAATCGGGTGGGCCTTTACGGATAAAAAGCCCGGCACAAAGTATACATTCGGGGAGTTCAGGCTAGGATTTGAGAAACTCCGAAAGTTTTTCTGGATAGCGGCGCCTATGAACAATGCTTTTGGCCTTAAAAAGTATGACATTCTGTATGCCGTTAACGGGGTGCCGCTAACCGAAGACAACATCTACCAACTCCTGAAGCCATTGCTTGAGGTAAAAACAAAGGACGCCGTAGAGGTTTCCTATATCCGGCAGAACCAAAAGTATACCAAGGCTTTTACTCCAACACAGCAAGCAGTAGATCTCACTTTCGTGCTGGAGGAAAACGACGCGGCAACGCCTGCTCAGTTGCAGTTAAGGCAACAAGTGCTGAAAGCAGTGAGCCAAACAGCAACCCAGGAATAAGACAAGTATAAATGATGCTGGTGGGTGGGACTGTGTTATACAAAGTCGCTTGCCAATGCCAGCAGAAGGCCGAGTAAGGTTGCCACCAGTTTGTTCCGGTTAAAATGGTGGTCCGGGCTGGTCTCGAAAAGTATGGTGGTGGAAATGTGCAGGAAATTACCGGCCACCAGGCCCGTAAGCGCTGTGTATACCAGGCCGTCAGGGGCCTCCTGGCCGAGCACCAGGTTGCTGAAAACAATGCCCAAAGGAGAGCCCAAGGCAAAAATGAGCAGCCATATAAACGCTTTCCTGAAGTTCTCGAGCCGCACCAGCAGCACCGACATTAAAGCGAAGGCTGCCGGGATATGGTGCAGGGCTATGCCCAGCAGCACGACATAGAAATTATTGCTTGTGCTATGCACATGCCCTGCCGCCTCGGTAAAACGTTGCTCTACCAGTATGCTGCCCTCTAAAAACGAATGCACAAACAAAGACCCCAGCAGCAGGAAGGGCATGGAGCCCAATCGCCCCTGGTCATGGTGGTGTATGTGCCCGTGCTCCACGCCATGCGAAAAGAGCTCCAGCACTAACTGCAGGAAAAAGCCCGCCAGCACCCAGTACCCGACCCCATACGTTTTGTCTGCACTGCCAGCCAGCACATCGGGCAATAAATGAATGATGGTGATGGTAAACAGGTAAGCCCCGCTAAATGCCAGTGCCATTTTAAGCCACTTCGAGCTATGGGGCGGAAACACTTTTACAAGAAAACCCGATAAAACGACAGTGAAAAATAATGCAAGGATAGCTATTAACATGCCGCTGGCTTATTTCTTGAGTACAAAGATCATCCGGTCACTGGTTTGCCGGTGGTAGGGGTTCAGGTGATAGTCTCCGAATACTTCCACGAGCCGCAGCTGCGTCATACTGAAATACTCCATAAAGTCTTCTTCCCGTAAGGCACGCACGCGCTCCTCAAAATGAAACTCCTCCCCTTTATCGTGAAAGCGGATCGTTTTAACGATAAAGTCGTTCTCGAGTTTTCGCGTGATCCGGAATGTGATGCCCTGCACCTCTTTTTCTTCCGTTGCCACCAGTTCCTCAATGATCCTGTTGGTGTTCATGAAGTCGATCACCAGCTTGCCGCCATGCTTCAGGGTTTCGGCGGTGGCGCGCAAGGCAACCACATTCTCGGTTTCGTTATCGAAATACCCAAAGCTGGTGAACAGGTTCAATATAAAATCGAAATGCTCCGGCTTGTATACCAGCCGCATGTCATGCTCATCGAAATGGAGGCGCTCGTTCTCAAACTGCCGGGCGTAAGCAATGCTCTGCTCAGACAGGTCGATGCCTGTCACATCGTAGCCCTTCTGGTTCAGATACACAGAATGGCGGCCTTTGCCGCAGGCAAGGTCCAGTAACTTATCGTTTGCTTTAGGATGCAGGTAGGCGAGGAGGTTGTCAATAAACAACCGGGCTTCCTGCAGGTCACGATCTTTGTACAATATATGGTAGTACGGCGAATCGAACCAGGTACTAAACCACTCTACTTCCTGTTGTGCCATGAATTAGGTAAAAGCAATAGTGTTGCAAATATAGCCGATTTATT
The DNA here is from genome assembly GCF_058216355.1 of Pontibacter sp. GD13. Classification (NCBI taxonomy): domain Bacteria; kingdom Pseudomonadati; phylum Bacteroidota; class Cytophagia; order Cytophagales; family Hymenobacteraceae; genus Pontibacter; species Pontibacter sp. GD13. The sequence continues at coordinate 72,447 of NZ_JBYZMQ010000003.1, read as the reverse complement.
TGAAGGCGGCTATCCACGGCCTCAGCCAAAATAAAGGGGCCTGACACTTTTGAGTAGCGTCAGGCCCCTTTGTATATGGTGTCGGACTAGTGCTGCTCAGCGCCGGCTTTGCTGTTTGTCTCCGTCACTTCTAATATGCTATCACCCGGTTGAATGGAATTTCCCCCCAGGTCAGCGTCTGGCATTACCTCTTCGTGTTCTACCTTACTGTGCTGCACCGCGCCATGTGCTACCTCGGCGCCACCTGCATCCGAAACGTTGTAAGTATCGCGCGTGCCGGGGGCAACCATCTCTGTAGATACTTTCTCACCTGGTCTCAGATCTTTTGGGGTATCGCAGGCAGTCATAAACAGCCCACAAACAACGGCAAAAACTGCTGTTACGTTCTTATTCATCTTTATTGGTTTTATACTTAGGGTTATAGGTGCCGCGCATTCACACAAACCGCGATACCCTGACTCTTATTTAATTACGCTTAAATCTCAGGCAAAGGTTTTTGTTGTACTAAGCGCCCAGGCTTTTCCTTCGCAAAATGCTTTCCATCAGCTTTATATCGTTCTGGCTGTTGAAGATGCGGTAGGGAAGCAGGATGAAAACAGGGGCCTGAAACGTACGGGCCACCCAGCCTTTCCAGCCTCCGGGCAACTGATCGGCTGTTGGAGGCTTCAGCCACAGCATAAAGGCATCATCCCTTCGCTGGGCTTTCTGGATCATGTCCCAGGTGAGTGCCATGCCTTCGCGCTCGTTGCGCTTCATAAGTATCTGGCGGTTATCGATCTCATAGGTAAGTTTCTCGAACAGCACATTGCCTTGCTCCACACGCGTTACGCCCATTACCTGTGCCGAGCGCAGCAGCACAAACAGCAATGTTACCACCACGGCTATCGTCACCCACCACCACGAAAAACTGAAGATGGCGGGTATCAGTAAAATAACCAGTGGAATCAGGGCGTACCACCATTCAGTTCGCCATACCTGCGTTACCGCGATTTTGGTAAACAGATCTTTATCTAACTGGTACTTTTTTGTGCGGATGGCTCCTGGGGCTGCGCCCTGTTGCATCCGGTGACCTCTTTGGTTTGGTTGCTGCATATTAGTTTTAATAAGATTCGCTGTTCTCTTCCTACTCTCCGGCCTTGGCTATAAAGAGAATGTCAGGGGGCGCACTGGCTTTATAAATGCAAGTACGCTTTTACTTTTTAGTATGCCTTTAAGCTGAGGTCTATACTCTTGATAGAATGCGTTAAGGCACCTACCGAAATATAATCAACGCCGCATGCTGCCACAGCACGAATGGTTTCTTCCGTTATCCCACCCGAGGCTTCTGTTTCGTACCGCCCACCGATCATGGCCACTGCTTCCCTCATTGTGTCCGGGGTCATGTTGTCGAGCATAATGCGGTGCACGCCGCCGGTATCGAGCACCTGCTGCACCTCGGCCAGGTTACGCGTTTCCACCTCAATGCGCAGGTCTTTGCCCTTCTCTTTCAGGTAGCGCTGTGTGGCTGTAATTGCCTCCCGGATGCCGCCTGCATAATCCACATGGTTATCCTTCAGCATGATCATATCGAACAAACCGAAACGGTGATTATGCCCTCCGCCAATCAGCACGGCCCATTTCTCCATTATCCGGAAGTTAGGGGTTGTTTTGCGGGTATCCAGCAGTTTGGCTCCCGTGCCCTCTATCAGGCTGGCCAGGTAGTGCGTGTAAGTGGCTATGCCACTCATGCGCTGCATGCAATTAAGCACCAGGCGCTCTGCAGTAAGTATGGCTTGCGCCTTGCCTTTTAAAGTAAAGGCCACATCTCCATATTTTATTGGTGCGCCATCCTGCAACAGCACATCCACGCGCAGATTGGGGTCCACGGCACGAAAAATATAACCCGCCAGCTCTACGCCTGCCAGTATGCCTTCCCCTTTTACCAGCAGGTGCGCCTGGTTTTGCGCGCTCTCCGGAATGGAGGCGAGCGAGGAATGGTCGCCGTCTCTTACATCTTCGGCCAGGGCCAGCGAAATAAACTCGCTTATACTTTTTTCGGTCAGGTATGTCGGTTTCACGGTGCAAAAATAAAAAAAGGCTCGGTATAAACCCCGAGCCTTCTTAAAAATCTCATTATTATCTTTTTAATCTTTGATAAAGTTCATGGATTGGATCAAATACTTGCCTCCCGAGTCCTTCATGCGCACAAGCACAGTATACGTTCCGCCTTTTGAGGCATAGGTACCAATCGCATAACGTTGCCCTTTGTCTGATGTTCCCTGGTGGCTATAGGAAAAATCGAGGGGAGGATTCTTGCTGAAAAAGTTCTTCATCACAAACTCAGCCTGTGTGCTGCTGTAGTTAGTAGCCTCCCCTCCGTCTAATGTAATCTCAACTACGCTGTTAAAGTTCCGGGCCAGGTCTTTAGAGGAACCCATTTTAATAGCCGACTTTACGCCGCCCATGGCATCGCCCTGGCCCATCACCTGCCCGGTTGCAAAAAACATAGCGGCGACCAACAACGAAAATACTACTGCAATGTGTTTAAGGTTTTTCATAAATCATGTTTGTAATCTTGCCATACTATTAGCTAAAACTATGCCACATAGTACCACGCCCGGTTGATTGTGCTGCAGAGCAGCAGGTATCATCTAAAGATAAGAAAAATGCACTTACTCACGTACAATCAGTATAGATTAAAAACCAAAAGCTGGCTTTAGCAGTAGCCGTTACTGGAGCAACAGCGCCAAAAGGCTTTAAACAGCCATTGAAAGATTATAACTATATTTGCAGCATGGATAAAAAGGTTCTCTTAGTGATTTTAGATGGATGGGGCATCACCACTGATCCGAAAGTTTCAGCGATCAAACATGCCAGAACACCTTTTATAGACGGCATCATGGAGAAGTATCCCACTACTCAGCTCCAGGCATCGGGCGAGGCGGTTGGCTTGCCCGATGGGCAAATGGGCAACTCCGAGGTGGGGCACATGAACATAGGCGCCGGCCGCGTAGTGTACCAGGACCTGGTTCGCATCAACAAAGCGATAGCAGACCATAAATTGCGCACCTTGCCTGCCCTGGCGAACGCATACACGTACGCCCAGGAAAACAAAAAGCCGGTGCACCTGATCGGGCTGCTTTCTGATGGCGGCGTGCACTCGCACATTGATCATTTAAAAGCCCTTTGCACCGCCGCCTCCGACCAGGGGCTGCAGGAGGTGTATATCCATGCTTTTACCGACGGCCGCGACACCGACCCCAAAGGCGGCGTGAAATACATCAACACCTTAGAGCAACACCTCGAGAACACCACCGGCACCATCGCCTCCATAGTAGGCCGATACTATGCCATGGACCGCGACAACCGATGGGAACGCGTAAAACTGGCCTATGACCTGCTGGTGAAAGGACAGGGCAAACCCTCTCAGAACCTCATCCAGTCGATGCTGGAGTCTTACAAGGAGGGGGTTACGGATGAGTTTATCAAACCAATCGTGAAGGTAAACGATAACCAGGAGCCCATTGCCACGATTAAAGAGGGCGATGTGGTGATCTGCTTTAACTTCAGAACAGATCGGGGGCGCGAAATTACACAGGCCCTGACCCAGCGCGATTTCCCGGAGCAGGACATGCACAAACTTGACTTGCGCTACATCACCATGACCAACTACGACGACACGTTTACAGGCGTGGAGCCGATCTTTGAAAAGGATAACCTGAATAACACGCTCGGGGAGGTTTTAGCCAAGGCCGGCAGGAAGCAGATTCGGATCGCGGAGACAGAAAAATACCCTCACGTTACTTTTTTCTTCTCAGGAGGGCGCGAAACCCAGTTTGAGGGGGAAAGCCGCTTGCTATGCCCTTCGCCCAAAGTTGCCACCTACGACCTGCAGCCCGAGATGAGCGCTTACGAGATACGCGATGCCATCGTGCCGGAGCTGGAGAAAAAATCCGCTGACTTTATATGCCTCAACTTTGCAAACCCGGACATGGTTGGCCATACCGGTGTGTTTGAAGCAGCCATAAAAGCCTGCGAGGTAGTAGACCAATGCGCAGAAAAGGTGATCAGCACTGCTCTGGAAAATGATTACGCCATTCTTGTAATCGCGGACCACGGCAACGCCGACATGATGATTAACCCCGACGGCACGCCTAACACCGCGCATACCACCAATCTGGTACCCTGCGTGCTGGTGAGCAACGATTTTAAGGGCACCCTGCATGCGGGTAAACTAGGAGACCTGGCACCAACGATCCTGGAGTTGATGGGATTGGAGAAGCCCGGGGAGATGAATGGTGTTTCACTAATCGATAATTAAGCGCGCCTGTGGCAAAGCATCTTTCGCTGTTTCTTTTAAGTCTTCTGGTTGTCGCTTCAGCCTGCGAACGGCCTGTTCCACCTGTTTCTGACGAGCAAGGCACCACTTATGACCTGACAGACTTCCTGAAACGGCAGCAGCAGTACCTTAGCTCTGAGAAGCCGATGGTACTTAAGTCGGTTAGAACGGAGAAAAAGCCCACAGAAACTATACAGACCAACGCCATTGATTGGGAAGATGAACTGGCGGCTTTCAACCAGGCTGACCTGAACCGCCCCTCCCTGAAAGAGTATTACACCAAGCAGGAAACTGTGCTGCCAGATGGCAGCACAGCCATTGAGTACCATAAAATACCGGATAGCGAGCCCGTGGTGCAATACCTGCGCCTGGTTGTTACCCCCGACCGTCAGCTGCAGCAAATGAATGCCGTACTGCAGGATAAAAACCCCTTGTTTTATACCCGCCGGCGTATTGAGTTGCAAACCAGCCCGGCCACGGGCAATATTTCCAATTACAACGTACAGGGGGTTCAAAAGCTGATCTTCAGCGATTCTTTGCACTACCAGGTAGACGTTAACCTGTAAGCAAATATTTTAGGGCCTGTTACAAAGCTACTTACTCTTAAAAGTGCGGCGAATTTAGTATCTTGCCAGGCAGGCACCTTCTTTTTAAAAAAGCTGGGGCTGCTTTTACGCTTTATCTGTATATGCGCCACACGTTACTCCTTCTCCTGATCTGTTTCTGCCTGCCCCAGGCTTGCTTTGCCCAGGATACCTTTACCCCGCCTCCCGCTGCCCGACGCAACTGTGGCACAGAGACCTATGTGAAGGAGCTGCTGCAAAAGAACCCTGACTTTGCCCAAATGCAGCAACAGGCCGAACAGGCTATTGAGCAGGCGCTGCAAACAAAACCACAGGGGCAATACCAACGGCAGGCCACGGTTACAGTGCCAGTCGTTTTCCATGTCATCTACAACACTGCCTCCGAGAATATCTCGGACGAGCAGGTACTCTCGCAATTAGCCATTTTAAATGCTGACTTCCGCAGAAAAAATGCAGACGCGTCGAACACACCCTCCTATTTCAAACCCTTCGCAGCGGATACTGAAATTGAGTTCTGCCTGGCCACCCTCGATCCGAACGGTGACCCTTCCAACGGCATCACCCGCACACCCACCAGCAAGACCACCTTTGATTATTTAACCGACGAGATGAAGTTCTCAAGCTCAGGGGGGATCAATGCCTGGGACCGGACCCAGTACCTGAACATCTGGATCTGCCGCATCTCTGACAACATACTTGGGTATGCAGCCCCTCCGGGGTCTCCTGCTGCCACAGATGGCGTGGTGCTGCACTTTGCCACGGTAGGTGCCCCACCCTACAACAAGGTAATCTGGAACTATAACCAGGGGCGCACGGCCACCCATGAGGTAGGTCATTGGCTTGGGCTGCGCCACATATGGGGAAATGGCTCCTCCTGCAACGATTCTGACGGGGTGGAGGATACCCCAAACCAACTGGAAGAGAACGTGGGCTGCCCAACGGGCAACAAACTATCCTGTGATAACGGACCTTACGGCGACATGTACCAGAACTACATGGACTATACCGATGATGCCTGCATGAACCTGTTCACTGCCGGCCAGGCACAACGTATGCAGGCAGCGCTCAGTGCCTCCCGGGGCTCGCTGTTCAGCTCGCTTTCCTGCTCCGCCACCTTGCGCTCTGACTTTAAAACCGCCCTTACCGGCGATACACTGGTGCTTGCTGGCAGCAAGGTTAATTTTGCAAATGCCTCTGCAGGCGTACGGCCCACCTCTTATCAATGGGAGTTTGAGGGCGGCGTGCCAGCCACCTCCACAGAAAAAGACCCGGTGGTGAGCTACCCCTGTCCAGGCAAGTATGATGTGAAGCTGACGATTTCTAGTGGCAACCTGACAAGCACCGAGGTTAAAACAGATTATGTGCATGTGACGGTGAACGACCTGGTTGTTTATCCAAACCCATCCACAGGCTTTATTACCATTGAGCAACCTGCCCGCATTCTGGTGCGCCAGGTGCAGCTCATGAACCACGTAGGCCAGGTAATGTTTACCGCCGAGGCCCGCGATCGCGTGTTGCGCATGGATGTCCGGGACTTTTCGCCGGGGGTTTATTTCCTGCACATCACCAGCACAAACGGCACGGTGGTTAAGAAGGTAAGCATCGTGCGGTAAACGCAGCCGTTATTCCCCCTGCAGCGTAACAACGATCGTGCGTTTGGAGGCATGGTCGCGGTGCTCGCAGAGGTAAATTCCCTGCCAGGTACCCAGGTTCAGTTCCCCGTCCCGGATGGGTATGGTTACCGAAGTGCCGAGCAAAGCCGCTTTCAGGTGTGCCGGCATATCATCCGGGCCCTCCAGCGTATGCCGGTAGTAAGGTTGGTTCTCAGGAACCATGCGGGTAAAGTGGCTTTCAAAATCCTGCCGCACGGTGGGGTCAGCATTCTCATTTATCGTTAGGCTTGCCGAGGTGTGCTTGATGAAAACATGCGCCAGGCCAACTGCTATGTTATCTAATTCCGGCAGCTGTGCGGTTAAGAGGTCCGTAATTAAATGAAATCCTCGCTTTACTGCAGGCAACCTTATCTCTTTCTGAAACCACATAGGTATTTTTTTTGAGTGCGTGGTGCGCGCTTAACTATACTTGACGGGTGCGCTACTTGCCGCCCGGGTTTAATCGATCAACCTTTCAAGGGCACCTATATCCGGTGCGGTTTGGCTGCGTGTTTTACCGCGCTTGTCTTGCAACACCGCTGGCAGATACTTAGCCGCGCCATTGGCCGGGGAGAGGGTATCCAGTCTGAAATCGGCTTTATCGGGGGCTTTGAATTTGGGGAGCACATTCAGTTTGTTACCGTTGCCTTTCAGCTGCTCTTTGTAAACATCCGTTCGCAGAATGTTGTTGGCTACTTCCACTGCCGCCGTTATAGGTAGCACCAGCACCTCATTATCAGCGCTGAAACCATCGGAGTATACAATCGAGTTTATCAGTCGCAGTACCGTAGGCTTCTCTTTCACCTGCGTGCCGGGTATAAAATCTGCAATGGCCAGCAGGGGAGTTTCGCGTAAAAGGGGGTTCTTATAACTTACAATGGTAGAATAAATGATCTCATAGTTCCCACCTCCCAGTCCTCCGAAGCCATACTGCCCGCAGTTGCTGATCAGCGTGTTCACGACTCGCACATCAGAAGTAAAGGCCACAATACCGTCCAGGAAAGCATATTGTATGGCACAACCCTCCACCAGCGTGCCCACCCTACCGGGGTTGCCAATACGGAGCCCGTACTGCGTGTTGCGGATGTCGGCGTACCGAATGCTGTTACCGGCACTCTTAACCAGAATCCGGATGCCCTCCCATTGCCCGGGGGCGGCCAGGTAGTCGGGTTCCCGGCGGTACCCGCTGAAGACCACGCGCTCCTCCGGGGTGCCTTCTACGAGCAGTTGCCCGTTTATCAGCAACACTGACTTGTTGCTGCCAAATACATGCGTGCCTTTTTCGATGGTAAGTATGGCACCCTCCTGCAGCAGCACCGTGTCCAGGAGCACGTGTGGCTTGTCGTTCTTCCAAGTGGTGGTGGTCAGGGTTTCTTTGCGATGGAAATACGCATTCTGCCCATACGCCACCAGCTTTACGTTCTGCTGCTGCCCGTTGGTCCTGAAAAGTATGGAATCGGCTACCAGGAAAGGTAGGTTCTCGTCGGAGGGGTTGATGTTGACCTTTACCAGCACGTATACGCTGTCGCCGCCCCGGATAGTGAGGTTGTTCACCAACGGGCTTTGCACGCCGTTCACGATTAGCTGATAAGGGGATGCGCCAGCGCCGGCCAGCGACACCTCACCTACATTAACGGCTCTTTTGTTCCGGTTATATACTTTTAGCCGCTTGGTAATGCTGCCACGGCTCACAAACACGGTGTCGAACAGCAGGGTATCACCCGAAAACTCCAGCACGGCGCCAGGGTCGGTGGTGAAAACCTCATCTTTGGGCTCGCACGAGAGCATCGCAAGCGTAAGGAGCAGGGGCAGTATGGCAAGTAGGTACTTCAAACTAGCGCTTTAGTAATGGCATGGCAAGTGTGCATCAATTTAACTATAAAACAGAAAAAAGGAATGCAGCACAGCTAAACTTGCCTTCTGCATTCCTTTTCGTTTTTGTTTATCTGGTATTGTTAAGCCGTAACGCCTTCTTTCAACCTCTCTGCGTTCTCGGCAATGCGCAACTCCTCGATAAAGTCGTCGATGCCGCCATCCATTACGTTAGGCAGGTTATACACGGTGTAGCCAATGCGGTGATCGGTCACGCGGCCCTGCGGGTAATTATACGTCCGGATCTTATCAGAGCGGTCTCCGCTACCTACCATCGACTTACGCTGGGCGCCTTCCACCTCGTTTTTCTTGGCCAGTTCCTGTTCGTAAATACGGGACCTAAGTACCGCCAGGGCTTTATCGAAGTTCTTTAACTGTGATTTCTGGTCCTGGCACTGGGCTACCAGGCCCGTTGGCAAGTGGGTTAAGCGCACCGCAGAATACGTCGTGTTTACTGACTGCCCACCAGGTCCGGAAGAACAGAACAGGTCTTTGCGGATGTCGTTCATGTCAATCTCCACATCAAACTCCTCCACCTCTGGCAACACTACAATAGAGGCTACCGAAGTATGAATACGCCCCTGTGTTTCTGTTGCCGGCACGCGTTGCACCCGGTGCACGCCAGACTCAAACTTGAGCTTGCCATACACATCCTCACCCGACATGCCCACCATAATTTCTTTGTATCCACCCGAGGTGCCCTCTGTCGCATCGATCAGTTCGGTGCGCCAGCCCATTTTCTCAGCAAAACGGATGTACATGCGGTACAGGTCGCCGGCGAAGATCGAAGCCTCGTCGCCACCCGCACCCGCACGGATCTCCATGATGATATCCTTGCTGTCGTCTGGGTCTTTGGGGATCAGGAGCTCTTTCAGATGATCTTCCATTTGCTCCCGCTGCGGCAGCAGTTCATCCAGTTCCCCTTTGGCCATTTCACGGAAGTCTTCGTCCTTCTCTGTAGCGATCACCTTTTTGGCGCTGTCTATGTTGCTCAGGATGTTCAGGTACTTCTTATATTCAACTACTATTTTGTCCAGGTCCTTGTATTCCTTGTTCAGCGCCTTGTACTTCTTCATGTCGCTGGCCACGTCAGGCTGGATAAGCAACTGGCTTACCTCTTCAAAACGCTTGTTAATGGCTTCTAACTTATCTAACATTGTTCTTATCTGGTTTTAGACTACAAAGATACAAAATTGCAGTGTAGTTTCTTTTATACAATTCAGGTTTAAAAGATGTTCATTTCGGGTGCTCATCTCCTGTTATAACCCCCGCCGGGGCTGTTATAGTTTCCTGACTACACGGGCTACCGGGCGGGTAAATAAAACATTGTGCACCGGGTCTTGTTTACTTTCAGCATGGAAAAACCTGCATATTTGGCCTGTAACATTTACTTTTGCAGGCAGTATGATTAGGGAGGCACTATCTTATTTTTAAACTGATTTAAAATATATTATATGGCTATTATAAAAGCAACCGACAGCGATTTTAACGACATTGTTGGTTCTAATAAAAAGGTTGTAGTAAAGTACTATGCCGACTGGTGCGGCAGTTGCCGCTTGTTTTCGCCTAAATTTAAGCGCATGTCCGATAGTGAGGGCTTTGCTGACATTGCCTTTGTTGACGTGAATGCAGAAACGAGCCCGGAGGCCCGGAAGTTGGCTGAGGTGACAAACCTCCCGTTTTTCGCTATCTTCAAAAACGGGGAGTTGGTAGATTCTGTTGCTGCCAGCAAGGAAGAAGCTGTACTTGCACTTATCCATAAACTCGACGCTTAAACCACCATGAAGATACCCGCTATAAAGAACCTGGTTGAAAACTACAAACTACATGAGTTGTTGGCTGCCGAGGAAGCGATTGTGGATGAGCGGCAACCAGCCATTGCTGTGGAAGGGGAGGATGAAGGCGAGATGCTGACGCATGTTCTGGCTGCCGTCTGGATTCTGAACGACATGAAAGAAAATGAAAACGAATTTAAAACATCGTTGAGGGAGTATACGAAAAAAGTACGCGTATCAATCAGTTAGATAGGGCAGGCGATAAACCAGCCTCAGAAATTTTTGCCGCTTTATATGGCAGGCAAAACGAATTACCGGCAAACGGGCGTACCTTCTTATAAAACCCATAAACTAGAAAGCTGCCCAGTTTACATTGGGCAGCTTTCTAGTTTATGAGTTGATTTTCGTAAAAAATGTTTCGGCCATTTTCCCTCCCTGCTCCGTACAGATCCCCCTGATGTAATACAAGTAAACACTCCGGAACACCTCTCCAATGTTGTAACGCTCGGGCGGGAAAACCTGTGGATTCAGAATCATGGTAAGCTGTTCCAGTATAATTTTTGTTACCAGCTGCAAATTGAGATCCTTTCTGAAAAGACTTTGCAAGATCCCATCATTAATAATGGTTGATATTTGATTATAAGAATACGTTCCTAAATGATCCAGGCACAGCTGCCATACGTTAGGGTAATGCTTCTGGATATCTACATAATACAATGGATTGGTAACTTTAAGGTTCTCAAGGCCATCCTTCAGCAACAGCATGATTGATTCTATCGGGTTTTGGGCATTCGCCATGATGCGCACGTGGTCAGTTTTTTGAGTTTCCATATCAAAAAGAACTGTCTTTTTTACCAGGTCGGCCTTATCAGCAAACATCTCATTGAAAGTGGATTTTCTGATATCCAGTTTGCTAATCAGCGCATCTTCAGAATTTGCCGCAATGCCCTCTCTCTTGAATATCTGAAGGGTTTCCTCCAGTATGGTTTCCTGAAATGTCATCTTTTAAATGTAGGGATTATATGATTATTCACTTACGCGAGCATGGCGTAGATAATTAAAAACGCAAGTTAGACTTTTGGGTAATGCATTACAGTATGAAGCGACCTAAATTATTTATATGCTTTACGATTTTAACGGGTTAATGAGCCGCATAAACGAAAATAAAAAAAAGAAGCTGCACCAGATATACGTAGCGCGCAATTCGGTTACTTTTAATAAAAGTGCTTTTCTGGAAAAAGACCTGTAGCAGCAGGGCCAGGCTAAACCACCCTGCGTAGTTGGTGGCCGGAATTTGCCCTCCTTGCCAGTGCCAGAAATCATATTGCATGGCAACAGGCTCGATAAAGAAATCTAACAGCAGCATAAGGGCGGCACCCAGGAAGGCCTTAGCTACCCAGGGCAGCGGTAGCCTGTTGCTCACCATTCCCGTAACATACACCAGCATGAGCCAGTTTAACCCGATGAGTACCGGTACTTCCCATACTTTAAAGCCAAGCGCCTCCCCATAGGCGTAATTGCCGAACAGCAGACCGGTGTGCACACCCAGCACCTCCGAAAAAAAGCCTGTCAGAAATACAATGGCGACAAACATGAAAAAAGATCTGGTCCACTGCCGATGGAAGGCAAAAAGCAGCCCCAGGGTTAGCAGCAGGTTAAGCGGAGTAAGGTTCTGAAAATAAGCCGGCTCGCCGCTAAACACCAGGCCCCAGGCACCTACGGCATGAAAGATAAACAACACGGCCACCGCCAGAGGCAGCGCGAATTTTTTATACCTCCCCAGGAAGGGCACTACAGCAGGCGCAACTTTAGTATCGGGCATAGCCAAACTTAATTATAATTATGTGGCGCAGGGGCCATCTCTCCCACAATTTTAGCTGATAACAAACATAACGGGATACCTCCGCCCGGGTGTACGCTTCCTCCACAAAAGTATAATCCTTTTACTTTGTTGCTAAAGTTCGGGTGTCGCAGAAAGGCGGCCATTCGGTTATTAGAACTGCTGCCGTACAAGGCCCCCGCGTATGAGGAGGTGCGGTGCTCGATCTGGAGCGGGTCCAGCACTTGTTCTGCCTCTATAAGCGGCGCGATTTCGGTTTGAAGCATCTTGCTAAGCTTGTTCAGAACAGCTTCACGTGTATCGGCGGTCAGCTTCCGCCAGTCCTGGCCCTGGTTGTGCGGCACGTTTACCATCACAAACCAATTCTCGCAGCCAGTAGGGGCATCTGCGGCATCGGCCTTGGAGGTAATGTTTACATACACAGTCGGGTCCGGACTAACACGCTGCTGCTGGAAGATATGCCTAAACTCCGTTTTATAATCCTGGCTGAAAAAGATGTTGTGTACGTGCAGTTGCGGAAAAGCCAGCTTTATACCCCAGTAAAAGATCAGTGCAGAACTGGAGCGGGGTTGCTGCAGAGTTTTTTCGGGCGCCGGCTGATCGGGCAGCAGCTTGCGATAGGTAGGCACCACATCCATGTTACTCACCACCACATCGGCCTTATATTTGCCCCTTTCTGTCTGCACGCCTGTAACCGCACCGTTTTCAGTAATTATCCGCTCAACCGGCTCCTGATACTTAAATGCCACGCCTAACTCCATCGCCAGCTTTACAAGGCTTTCCGCAATAGCGTATATGCCACCTTTAGGGTAAAACGCCCCTACATTGTGCTCCAGGTGCGGGATGAGGTTCAGGGTGCCTGGTGCCTGGTAGGGGTCGGAGCCATTGTAAGTGGCAAAACGATCCAGCAGTTGTACAAAGCGCGTATCGGTGAACTGCCTTGCGTTCGCCTCGTGCATGGTGCTGGTCAGGCCCAGGTCCGGCAGGCACTTCAGGGCTTTCAGCACATCGGTGCTGAAGTATGTATCCAGCTTGTGCAACGACTTGTGCAAAAACGTGTCTGCTGTGCCTTGGTAGAGCCGGCCGCTTTTGGCAAGCGCATCCTGCACCGCCTGTTTGGGCACGCCCAGCTGCTGTTCGGCTTCTGCTGCGAACTGCGCAGGGTCGGCAAAGGCTTTTACATGGCTGCCATCGGGCCAGAAATAGTGTGTGATCGGGTCGAGGCGGGTGTACGTGAAATAATCTTCCGGTTGCCGGCCTGCCAGTGTAAAGAGTTCATCCACCAGGTGAGGAAGGGTAAACAGCGAGGGGCCGGCATCGAAGCGGTAGCCGCCCAGCCTGAACTGATGCATCTTGCCCCCGAAGGTATCGTTGGCTTCAAACACCGTTACATCGTAGCCTTTTAGGGCCAGCCGGATTGCTGAGGCGATGCCGCCAATTCCTGCTCCTATAATGTGGGCCGTTGCCATCTTTTCCTTTACGGGTTTCTACTTACTGTGCTCTAAACTAGCGTGGGCAGGAAAGGTTTTGCAGGTTCTATATTTTCCCGAACTCTTGTTGGTATACGGGCTTTCGCATTCCAAACTGAACCCGCATGATGGGAAATAGTACCAGATCCAGGAGCTTGTAGCCGGTGCTGTAAGTAATGATGTCGTGAATAATGGCGCCCGTGCCCTGTTTTGTGACCAGGTGCTTGTGGTGCCACAGCCGCAGAGGCGGGGGCAATTGCTGGCCCTCATCCACAAAGTATGCAGCCCTGTCCGTTATGTGCCTTTCAGTGATCAGGCTGGTCCAGCGAAACGAGGCAAGGCCGGTTTGCAATTCCACATCCACTACATCGCCTGGCTCGCTGCCATCAAAACGCAACAGCTTTAGCTTGGGGTAAGCAGGCGACAGCTTCCCGAACAGCTGTTCATCAAAAGCATTGAAAACCTGCAGGTAATCCTGGCTGACGTTAGTTTTGAGATGGAGCTGCATGGGCTTAATCGTTAATTAGAGGTTGTATAGAACAAGAAGTTATTGGTAATAAAGATTTACGTTTAAGTAGAAGGAGCTCAAAAACGTGTGTTTATAAGCTATACCCTTACTTAAATGTTATTAAAATTTCTCTTAACCCCTTATTTACATAACCTCTAATTAACAATTTAGCTCAACAGGTTATCAATGTCCTCTTTCGAAAGGCTCTTGATAATGGTCTCGTCGTTGCTGATCAAATCGGTTACCAGCTGAATCTTGCGGTTTTGCAGGGCCAGGATTTTTTCCTCTACGGTGTCTTTGGTGATAAACTTGTACGTAAACACCGTTTTCTGCTGCCCGATGCGGTGCGCGCGGTCAACGGCCTGGGCCTCCACAGCCGGGTTCCACCAGGGGTCAAGTATAAACACATAGTCTGCGGCCGTCAGGTTAAGGCCCACGCCGCCGGCTTTCAGCGAGATCAGGAATACCTGAATGCTTTCGTCGTTCTGGAAACGCTCTACCTGCGCCTGCCGGTTTTTGGTGTTTCCGTCCAGGTACGTATAAGCAATCTCTCTTTCGTCGAGCACTTTTCGAATGATCTCCAGATGCTTTACAAACTGGCTGAAAATCAATACCTTGTGCCCTTTGCCAACGATGTTCTTGGTCATGCGTAGCACCTCTTTCAGCTTGGCCGATTCCCCCTCATAGCCCGGATCGGTCATCAGGGGGTGGTTGGCAATCTGGCGCAGTTTGGTTAGGCCTTGCAAAAGCATGAACTGCGTGTTGCCCGGCCCGTTCTCTTCCAGGTTGTTGAGTATCTTGTTGCGATAAAACGATTTGGTCTCCTCGTAGGCATGCTCCTGCTCCTCCGTCATCTTGCAGAAGGTCGTGTGCTCTATCTTTTCCGGCAGCTCTTTGGCCACCTGCGATTTATGCCTGCGCAATATAAACGGCTTGATCAGCGCGTGCAGCTTGCGGGTTTTCTGCAGGTCCTTCTCTTTCTCGATGGGCTTTAGGAACTCGTTCCGGAAAAAATGCTGGTTGCCCAGCAGGCCCGGGTTAATAAACGACATCTGCGACCACAGGTCCATAGTGCTGTTTTCTACCGGCGTACCGGTAAGGATAAGCCGATGTCTCGATTTTAGCTCCCGCACCGACCTGGATGTGTTGGAATCAGGGTTCTTAATGGCTTGCGACTCATCCAGGATAATGTAATCGAAATAATAAGACTTCAGCAGCAGGGCATCCAAGCGCACAATGCCATAAGAGGTAAGCACAACATCATAATCAGCGAACTGCTCCACGCTTTTGGTGCGGTAGGTGCCCGTATAGTTTAGCACGCGCAGGTTGGGGGTAAACTTTTGCGCCTCGTTTATCCAGTTATACACCAGCGATGTCGGCATTACCAGCAACGAAGCCGATGCTGCCCCGTTTTCCTTCCGGTGCTGCAGCATGGCTAGAGTCTGCACGGTTTTCCCCAGGCCCATGTCATCGGCCAGGCAGCCGCCGAACTTGTAATTCTGCACAAAATGCAGCCAGTTATACCCGGCTTTCTGGTAAGGCCTTAACTCACCCACAAAACCTAAGGGCAGCGGCTTGTCCTCTATGGCTTCAAACTCACGCAGTTGCTCTAGCTTGCGGCTCATGGTTACGGTAGCCAGGTTCCCGTTCTGCAAGTCGTTCACCAACGCCATGTGGTGCTTTTTTAAGGTGAGCTGGTGCTCGCCCTCCGAAAACGCAAAAAGTTCGATGTACTGCGTAAACCACTCTTCCGGAATAATGGCTATCTGCCCGTTAGGGAGCTGAAACTCGTTGTTCTTGGTAAGTATATGGTTTTTCAGCTTGATAAAGGGCACCTCAAACTCTCCGAACCGAACGGTGCCGTAAATATCAAACCAATCGTTTTTCTCTGAGATGCCTACCTCCAGGTTAATCTCCCCGATATAATAATTCTTTCCGTTCTTTTCGGTTTGCTTTACTGTAAAACCCAGCTGTTCAATCTCTTGCAGGTTTGTGTTTAGCCACGCAAAGGCCTCACTTTTATCCAGCACTGCCTGCCCGCCCTTCATCTCCAGCGCACGCTTGCTCAGCTCTTTAGCATATTCTTTCTCGTGGTGCGCGTTCCGAATCAGCTTATGGAAAATATAGGAGTCCGGTGTTTTCTCCATACTTACACTGATGCGCTTTGCCTCCTGGGTCTGCACCATGTGCTCGCCATACTTGAAGGAAAGGTTGAACAGGATCTTATTGCCTGCGCCGTTGCCGTTTGCCTTGCCGGAGGGTGCATCGGAGGCGGCAACCTCGGAAAACTGCAGATAGGGGCTTGGCTCATACTTCTCTGACTGGATGTCAAACCCTTTGGCATGCACATCAAACGATTCCAGCAAAGGGGCCACGAATTTGCGGTAGTAGTTCTCCTCTACGGAACGGGGCACCACGATAAATTTTTTATTCAGGAAGGGTTGTAGCTTCTTCCCATCAACAGCTTTCTCAAAACTGTAAACCACATCATTCAGCATCAGCCAGGCAGGCTCATAACATATAAGCGCTGCATTCCGGTACTGAAACTCCAGCTTCTGGCCGTTGTATTTTAAGGTAGGGAAATAGTGGGTGTTGTCGGTGTTGCGCATGAAATGGAAAAGCACCGAGGCTTTTTCCGGGGCTATGCTGATGCGTTTCCAGGTAGGCTCGCCATCCTTGCCCATGATAAAGGTCATCTTGGTGCGCAAGAGTTCCAGAATCTTGCCCATCCGCACCTGAATATAATGGCTGATGGTTTCCTGTAGCGTTTTATCTCCTTTCTCCGGATCGTATACTTTCAGGAAAAAATCTACCGGCGACATCTTTTTGGTTGAGAAGCGCTTCAGCACGGCATCCTGCTGCACCTGGTCGATCAGCTGGATCAGTTTGAAATCGTTGTCATCGAGCCGGGAGGCAAACTCATCGGCGTTTTTAGCGGAGATGTTCTGGTGCTGTAGGGTAAGCTGCCCCCGGGAGTTTACCTGCACCACAAAAGACTCGAAAAGGTACCCCAGGTACTCGTGCTCGAACAGCGAATAAATGACCTGAAAAGGCTGCGTGGTATAAACTTTCATGCCGAAGTCAGTTTTTAGGACTTCAAATTTAATCCTAAAGCAGCTTAATTCCTATCAATAAAGTGGCTATTCACCCCGATATTATCCCACTTAGCTAAATCTGCCTGCTTAGCAGAAACCAACCATTTTGGCGATCTTGAACAAGGCGTCTGAAACACCCGGAAAAGCATGCAAGGTATCTGGGGAAAACTACAGGTTATCCGTAACCGACATGGCAGCGGCTTTACGGGCAGGCCGTATGGATACCAGCAGGGTAATTACCACGATAGCGAGGCCGGTGAAAACGAAATCCTCTATTTCCATTTTAACTGGATAAGCCTCTACTACCGAGGTGGCCATACCCATACTTACCAACCCAAACGACTGTTGCAGGTTACAGATTAGCATGCCCGTGGTAAGGCCGTAAGCGGCGCCAATAAAGGCCACCAGGGCACCCTCCAGTAAAAATATATTGCGGATTGTCTTTGCCGTGGCCCCCATGGAGGCGAGTATGGCAATGTCCTTTTTCTTATCGATCACCAGCATCGAAAGGGAGAAAAAGATGTTAAGCGAGGCGATGAACAGAATGAAGGCAAAGGTAATGAATACAAAAAGTTTCTCCACTTTTACAGCGCGCAGCAAGCTGGTGTGCTGCTCATCGCTGTTCTGTATCTTAAATCCAGTGCCCAATGTCTGCTGCAGTGCGCGCTTTACCTGCTCGAGTTTAGCACCCGCTTCAATCCTGATCTCCAGGGATGTGCGCCGCCTGCCATATTCCAACAGCTCTTCGGCAAAGTTCAAGGGCACAAACACGTACGCATCGTCATACTGCCGTTCGATGGCGAAAATCCCGCCGGGCACTATGTTTAAGCTATTAAAGGCCCCTTCGGGGTTCAGGGGGTTAAACTTGGCATTGCGTGGGTACAAAAACTGCAAAGGCACAAACTGGTTGTTGGGCCGGATGGAGAGCTGGTATTGCACGCCGCGCCCTACCAAAGCGTGGTACGTATCGTTGCGAATTAGCTGGCTGTTGCCTTCCACCACGGCGTCGGCAATCTCGTTTTGCTCAAAAAAGTTATCGCTCACACCCTTCACCTTAACCACCATTTGCCGGTCGTTGTAGCGCAACAGGGCATTGTCCTCGATCACCTCCGACACAATGGCCACACCGGGCGTGCGGCGTATCCGGTTCATAAATTCAGTGTCTGTCTCAAACGACTTGCCCTCTACAGCGGTGATTTTCAGGTCGGAGTCGAAGCTGGAGTAGATCTCGCGGATCAGATCCTCGAGCCCGTTGAAAACGGAGAGCACAATGATCAACGCTGCCGTACCTACAGCCACCCCGATCATGGCGATGTTCGAGATGATGCTAATAATGTTCCTCTTCTTTCTAGAGAAAAAATAACGCTTCGCTATCAGAAAAGGCACGTTCATTATTTGAGGCTTGAGGACATGTGGTCGTTGATCATTTTACGTTTTATGCTACTTGCTTTAGCGGCCAAGGGGTTGAGATAAAAGCGTAACCAACAGCCCGTTCGGCTATTTCCAGGCCTTCACGATCAGGCCTGTGCCGGAAGGGTGCTTTTGGTTCACATCCAGCCAGTTTAGCACCATACTTACCGGAAACGTAACCAGGTAGTAGAACGGCAGCAGCAGGAAGAATATTTTAGACACGTTTAGCAACAGCATCGGGTACTTCATAGACAAGCGCCAGGAGATCTGGCCCGGCTTCCCGTAAGAATATCGGGCCTCCACTCTTCTAAACCCCGCCAGCTTTAACTTATCCTGTATTTCTTTGATGTTGTAGCCGTCGCGCACATGCTCTTCTATAAACGACTCCTCGCCTTTGCCGTGCACATCCGAGCCTCCCTGATCGGAGGGGGTGGAGATCACGAGCATCCCGCCGGAACGCAGGGAGGCCTGAAAGTTACGGAACACTTCCACATCTTCCAGGATGTGCTCCATCACGTCTACCGATAGGATGAGATCGTAGCTGTTCGGCTGCCTGTACTTAACCAGGTCAGCTATTTTAAAAAGTACGTTGTGGCGGCCAATAGCGCGTATAAAGCAGTTGCTATCCGAAACCTGCTCTTCTTTTACATCCACCGCCAGCACACTCCACTTACTGCTTATACCTGATAGGTAATACGTATACTGCCCAAAGCCAGAGCCGGCATCCAGGATGTGCTGTTCTTTGTCGCGGCGGCTTACAGTCCATTCCCGCAACTCTTTGTGCACGTGCCAGGTTCGCAGCAACAGCAGGTCCAGCAGGTTATAAAATACGCGGCGGAGGAAAGGCGTCTTGTTGAAGGCTTCTCCAAGCACGCGTTTTATCGGATCATACTGCATAAGGGTGAGCCTTAGCTTTCACTTTTATTTTTTGTAAGTGTCGTCTTCCTCCTCGTCTTCACTTGCGGGGGGGATATCGAGTTTATTGAAAATTTTATCCATGTTGGCGGCATACTCGGCACTGTCGTCCAGGTAAAATGCCAGTTCCGGTATCACGCGCACCTGGTTTTTTATGCGTTGGGCCAGGTGATGGCGGATGGTTTTAATGTTTAAACGTACCTCCAGCAGAAGTTCCTGTGGGTTAGGGGCCATCATAACGCTTAAGTAAGTGCGCGCCAGACCCAGGTCAGGCGATACGCGCACTGTGCTTACCGATATAAAAGCGCCGCTAAAAAGGTGCGGAACTTCACGCTGAAAAATATCTGCCAGTTCTTTCTGAATCAGGCGCGAAAACTTCTGTTGTCTTTTACTTTCCATACGAAGATGCAAATATCATATTAATTTCGCATTTTTACCCCAAAAGCGCCTTACTCATTTCGGGCAGGGCCAGTTTAAATTCCTTCTAACTCTGTCTTTACTTGATTAGTTACTTCCGAAGCATACTGCCTTCCCGACTGATCCTGTTGGTTTTAATTTACCTTGGCATTCAGCTTCCTTTAATTCTTTGGGGCATACCGGCCACCGGCCCGGAGCTGCGCCAGATGCTGGTAGGCGAGCGCCTGGCCGACGGCTTTAGCATGTACAGCGGGGTTTATGACAACACGGCCCCGCTCTCGGCCATGGTTTTCTGGATAATAGACCAGCTGGCTGGCCGCTCATTTTTAGTGTACCGGCTAATAGCCATGGTATTGCTGTTGCTGCAGGCGCTGCTGCTGAACAGCACGCTGAACAGGCACAAGGTGTATGCCAGCAACAGCTACCTGCCGGCACTTCTCTACCTACTGCTCGGGAGCCTCTCCTTTGAGTTTAACATGCTCACACCCTTGCTAATTGGGAACACCTTTATCGTTCTCTCGTTGCCATACATCCTCACCCTATCCCGGGAGGGCTACGACAACAACAGGCTGTTTGTGGGTGGTTTTGTGTTTGGGTTGGCCGCCCTGAGCTATCTGCCCCTGGCCATGTTTCTGGTGGTGGGGCTGTTTGCCGTTATCTTCTTTGCTTCCGGGGCTCTGCGGAGCTTCCTGCTCATGCTGTGTGGCTTTGCGTTTCCGTATGCCGTGCTCATGACGTACTATTTCTACACAGGCGCGCTTTCCGGGTTCATAGAGCTGCACTTACTGCGCCCCTGGCAGCTGGAGATCAACTTTTTACGGCCTCCTGCCGAGGTCGCAAAGCTCATGGCAATTCCGGCTGCCATCCTGGGCCTTTCTTTGTTCAGCGCTTCTGCACTGCCGCAACGCCTGGTTTTCCAGGTAAAGTTTCAGCAACTGATGTGGGTCTGGTTAATTACCAGCGTCCTGGTCACTTTTACCCGCGACGAGATATCGGTTGCCACCTTTGTACTGCTCCTGCCACCCATCGCGTACTTCAGCGAATTCTTTTTTAACTCCAATCGTAAAGTATGGATCTTGAATACGGTGATTCTGGTAACGCTTGCGGGCGTTTTGCTGCTCCGTTACAGGCTGGTGTTAGGCATTAACAAGCACCTGCTCCTCGATGAGTCTCCTCTACTGCTGCCTACGGACAACGTAGCCCCTATCAGCAACCAGCAAGTGCTGGTATTAGGCGATGACATTAGCTATTATATCAACAACAAGCCGGCAACCCCTTACCTGAACTGGCAGCTGGCACAGCGGCATTTTGGGCACCTGGATGAATACGAGGCGGTGTTCGCGATTTACCAGAACTTTGACCAGGAGATGCCCGCTTATTTAATCGACAAAGCAGGCTTAATGCCGGAGCTGGCCTTTAAATTGCCGGCTGTATTTGGCCGATACCGGCAAACCGAAACGCCAGCCATTTACCAGTTAAAATAAAAATAGCCGCTTAACAGGCGGCTATTTTATCTACTCTTGTCTGGTGGCGTCCACCTTCGAATTCCGTTTCTATAAATGCCCTGAGCATTTCTTTAGCTGTGTCTTCTGACACAAAGCGCGCAGGGATGCACAGTATGTTAGCGTTATTGTGCTGCCTGGCCAATTGGGCCAGCTCGGGTGTCCAGCAAAGGGCAGCCCGAATCTCGCTGTATTTGTTCGCCGTAATGGCCACGCCGTTGCCGCTGCCACAAATCAGCACGCCCAAGTCAGCCTTTTTGTGGATGACGGCTTTCGCCAGCGGGTGTACATGGTCCGGGTAATCCACAGATGCTTCTGAATCCGGGCCGAAGTCCTCTACCTCGTAACCTAACTCCTGCAGCATGCCTTTCAGCGTGCTTTTATAAGTATACCCTGCGTGGTCTCCTCCTATTGCAATTTTAAGCGCCATTGTTACTTTGTATTTTCTTCGTTTAACCGCTTCAGGTCTTTGTCACGTATCCACCTCGATATCCTGATACTTGCCTCATAAAGCAGCAACAGGGGCATCGCTACCAGCAATTGGCTCACCACATCGGGAGGCGTGATGATGGCGCCTACCACCAGGATGATTATGAGTGCGTGCTTGCGGTAGAGTTTCATGGTTTCGGGGGTGATCAGGCCTGCCTTCGTCAGGAAGAACACGATCACCGGCATCTCAAACATAAACGCGCAGGCAAGGCACAGCGTGGTGAGTGTAGATATATACGAGGAAAGATCGAATTCATTTATAATGGTGGGGTCTACCTGATAGCCTGCCAGAAAATTAATGGAGATAGGCGATACCACGTAGTAACCGAACGCAAGGCCCAGCGCAAAAAGGACAGATACAAAGAATACCGCACCCTGCGAGCTCTGACGCTCCTGCGGGTACAGCCCTGGCTTGATAAAGCGCCATATTTCCCAGAAAGCATAAGGGAAAGAGGCGGCCAGCCCAAGTATAGCCGACACCATGAGGTGCATGGTAAACTGCCCGCTCATCTGCCTGCTTTGTATCGTGAAGCCCATCTGATCGATACACAGGGCTTCGGAGCCGATCTTTTGCCCTAACTCGCACATGAGCCGATAACTCAGGAAATCGGTGCGGGAGGGGGCCAGGATAATGTCATGAAAGACAAAGGTTTTGGCCAGAAATGCAATCGTACCAAAGATGATCACAGAGGCCAAAGCCCTTACTACGTGCCATCTGAGCTCTTCCAGGTGGTCCACGAAGGACATTTCCTGCGGCTGCTCTTTATCCGTATATGCTTGATCCATCAAATGTGGCTCCTATTCTTTTAATTAATGAGCGAAAAGCGGATACTCTTGCATCCAGCTGTTTATTTCTTTGCGCACGTCCCCGATCTTGGTATCGTTGTCGTGGTTGGTTAATACATGGTTAATCAGTTCTACGATACGCCCCATGTCCTGCTCTTTTAAACCACGCGTGGTAATGGCAGCGGTTCCAACGCGCATGCCAGAGGTAACAAACGGCGACTTATCATCGAAAGGCACCATGTTCTTGTTAATCGTGATGTCGGCTTTTACCAGCGTGTTCTCTGCCAGCTTGCCCGTGATGCCTTTAGACCGAAGGTCAATCAGCATCATGTGGTTGTCTGTGCCTCCTGAAATGATATGGTACCCCTGCGCCACAAAGGCTTTTGCCATAGCCTGTGCATTTTGCTGCACCTGCTTGATATAGGCGAGGTACTCATCTGTCAGGGCCTCGTAATACGCGACAGCTTTCGAAGCGATCACATGCTCCAGCGGCCCGCCCTGCGTACCCGGGAAAACGGCGCCATCCAGCACAGAAGACATCATACGTGTTTCCCCCTTTGGTGTTTTCAGGCCAAACGGATTCTCGAAGTCCTGCCCCATCATGATCATTCCGCCCCGCGGCCCGCGCAGTGTTTTGTGGGTGGTGGTGGTTACAATGTGGCAATGCTTAAACGGATTGTTCAGTAAACCGCGGGCAATCATTCCTGATGGGTGGGAGATATCTGCCAGCAGCAGCGCACCCACTTCATCGGCAGCCTCACGCAGCTTCTTGTAGTCCCAGTCGCGGCTATAGGCAGAGGCCCCACAAATGATCAGCTTCGGCTGCTCGCGTTTGGCTGTTTCTACTACCTTGTCGAAATCGATGAGGCCCGTTTCCTGCTCCACCCCATAAAAGGAGGGGTTATACAGTTTGCCGGAAAAGTTAACCGTAGAGCCGTGCGTCAGGTGCCCGCCATGCGACAGGTCGAAACCCAGGATCTTATCGCCGGGCTGCAGTACCGCCAGCATGACGGCCGCATTTGCCTGTGCCCCGGAGTGCGGCTGCACGTTTGCCCAGGCTACACCAAAAAGTTCCTTTGCCCGGTCAATAGCCAGCTGCTCAGATCTATCTACAATCTCACAACCGCCATAGTAACGCTTACCGGGCAAGCCCTCGGCATATTTGTTGGTCATCACGCTTCCCATGGCCTCCATCACCTGGTCCGAAACAAAGTTCTCTGAGGCGATGAGTTCTATGCCATGCTTTTGGCGTGCTTCCTCTTGTGCGATAAGGTCAAATATGGCTGTATCTCTCTGCATTACTATTTTTGGTTTATAAGCGTCCAAAATTAAGGCTTGTGCCGGAATAAACCAATGTTTCAGATGTTTATATACGGGGGTATGCGCCGGGTCAGATTTTGCACCCTTGAAATAACTTACAGCACACAGCAACTTAAAGCAAAAGCGGGCTGCCAGCATCTCAAATGCCGGCAGCCCGCTTGCTAAGAATTGAAATAGATTAGCGCTTCACCAGCTTGGTGGTGTAGGTACTGCTCTGCGTCCGCACTGTCAGGAAGTACACGCCGTTTTGCAAAGTAGTTTCGAGCCTAACGCTGTGCATCGCCTCCTTAGAGCTTGACAGGTATACTTGCTTCCCGAGCTGGTTTACCAGGGTTATGGTATACGTATCGGTTGTCGGTAGCACCACGGTAAGTTGATCGGTGAAGGGGTTAGGGTAGACTGACACGTGCTGCTCGCTTCTTATTTCCATTGGCTTTACCATCGAGAAGCTAATCGTGCCGTCCAGGTCGTGCTGGGCCAGGCGGTAATACCGGGTGCCTGTTTTAAAGTAACCCTCATGCACAAAGTTGTAAAGCTGTGCTCCATTCTTTGTAGCGGAGCCTTTTTGCACAAAACCAACTTTCTTAAACACCTCCCCATCATCTGATAGCTGTACCTCAAAGCCGGCATTTTCGCGTTCCCAGGCCGTTTGCCAGCTTAGCACCACATTGCTGCCTTTTGGCTCAGCCTTAAACCATACCAGGTCAACAGGTAGGGGGGTATTCTTATTGCTTAACGTGTACCGCGCATAGGTTCCCTTGTTCGTGTTCTGAACTACCGAAGCCCGTGTGTCTGTACTTAAAACTTTGCTCGACACATTATCAAAGTCATTATCTACTATTTCCCGAACGAGCTCATAGCTTGTAATGGGCAAAGACCCCAATTCGAAATTCAAAAAGGCAAAATCCATGGTTAACTTCAGGCCAGACACACTGGGTACACCAAAATTCACTTCATAATAGCGGGGAACGCTTAGGTTACCGTTGCCGGCACGAGCAAAACCTGTAACGCGCTCTACCTTTACTGTGCCCGGACTTACCGTATTACTGGAAACGTTGATGCCAAAACCCCCAAATCCCTGCGTTCCGCTAGCAGGCATTGTACGCGTAGAGGCTATCCTGCCCTTGATATAGGAGTTATCCGTTTCTACAGTGATCAGGCTGGCCGCGCTCCCGAGGGTAATCAGTTTATAATTGGCTAATGTCCCGCTTCCTGTATGCAGTTTCCCGTTGGCAAGGCTCAGGCTACTGTTTACAGTGATGTTATTGGTCATCAGCGCACTTTTAACCGGTGTTGCCGGCAGCTCAACACTCAGGTTGTTAAATGTGGTTTCGGATGTGCCCCCAATGCCCACCTGTGAGACGGATGCTAAACTACCCGTGAGTTTTATGGTAGAGGTACCAGGAACAAAGCTATTGTTATTAACCCAATTCGCCCCGATACTCATTTGCCCAGCTGTTCCCCCATTTGCAGTACCGTTATTTGTGAAGCTTTGAGCAATTGTCAGCGTACTTGTGTTTAGGTTTAACTTCGCGCTGCTGTTACTTACTATCCCATTTGTAACCGATCCTGCCACAGCCATGGTGCAGGTGTTGCCGTTGTATACCCCATTGCCCGAGATAATCATGTTTCCTGTTACGTTGTGTGAAGGGTTCGGAACAGCGGTAGGTGCATCTGGGCTTGCATTGAAGTTCGCTGATGCTGTTACGGTAAAATCCTCCAGGATAGTTAGTGACGGATTAAGGGCATAGGTTTTATTATTTAAAGTTATGGTTGTAATTAGCTTCTTTGTTCCCTGGCCACTTAGTATCAGGTTCCTATAGTTGAGCCAGGGTAATATTTTCTGTTCTGTTCCCGTTCCATTATACTCCACCTTGCTCCCAGCCAGAAAACTATAACCCACCCACCCACTTGGAGGAGCCTCAAAATTATATGCATCATATATTTTAAGATGCCCCTTTTCGGTTATCTGTAATTTAGGATTCTTATTTGTAGAGTTATCTGCTAACTGGTTAATAGTTGTCACCTGCAGGGTGCCGCTAATAATAATGATGCCTCCGCCAGTGCTGCTCGTGCCCCCGGATTCTAAGTTCAGTGTAGTGCAGACTGCGTCTAGCGTGGTCTCTAAAACCGTCACTGTAATGCCCCCTGGTATATTCACAATGTCTCCCGCACCTGGTATGGTTGTAGTGGCTCCTGCACCAGGTGTCCAGGTTGTTGTGGCCGACCAGTTACCACTATTCTTAGCAGTAAACGTTGCTGCCGATGATACCAAGGGGCACCACAGTAACACCACAACAGCTATTGCCCACACGCTTACACCTAAACATTTCTGTTGCCAGCACCTTAAATACAACCCCAGATTATTAGATGGATAATGAAGAAGGAGCGTTACGTAAAGTTGCTTCATAACTCTAGCTTTTATAGTACAAATTGTGGAAACATCAGCAGCAAATATTTGAAAATTACAAACCTTATAATCCGGACTTCTTAGGCTGACGCGCAGCAGAAACGATTAAAATCAACTGTATCTTTGCAGATGAATATAAACTTACCCTTATCTGATGCTGTATTCAGGGTTTAGAGCAGTTTAACCTATTCAATATACTATAATAATTTAATAAAGTTATTAAAATATATATGTATATTCAATTAATTCAATTTATAGAAAAGATGGCTTAAACCCAGCTGTGCCTAAACAGAATGCACAATTATAAGGAGGAGAAAATTAGCTTTTTCTGGCTACAGCATAAGGCCTGTCTTGGTTGGGCTGCACGAAAAGCTCCTGGGAGTCGAGGTCTAGGGCCACAAGGTTGCCCAAGGCGGCATTGCGGTAATACACGCAGCCGGCATCAAGGTTTACTTTAGCGTCTTTATGGCCGGTTGCTTTTTTTATACTATGAAGTGGGGTGGGGGTATGGCCATGCAGGAGCCGCTTGTTATCCAGAAGGTCCCAGTCCACCTTGTAGTTGCGGATGTTCATCATGGCATCCGTGTCTTTAAAGATATTGGATTGGTGGAAGTCGAAACCGGCGTGCACCAGGTAGAAATCCGGTAGCACTATATAATAGGGGAGGCTTTTCAAGAACTGGACATACTTAACGGGCAGGTGCTCGAAATCAGAGATCCCAAAACTCTGTAAAAGCAGCTCTTTTTCCGTTTTGGTTAAGGAAAGGGCCTTCTCGCCTTTTTTAGAGGAATTGAGCAGCATTTGGTCATGGTTGCCTCGCAGGCAAAAAACCTGGTAATGCTGTTTCTGCAAGTGCTGAATAAAATCGATCACGCCTTTGCTGTCAGGCCCCTTGTTTACCAGGTCACCTAAAATATAGAGTTCATCTTTTTTGTTAAGCTTAAGCTGGTCCTGCACCAGGCTTTTAAGTGTGCGGGCACAGCCATGGATGTCAGTAAGGGTGTATCGGGCCATTGAGTTTTTGTTTTCGGCCAGCAAATATATAAAAAATAGCACCTGTATGGCAGGTGCTATTTTTATACAGAAGCATCGGTTGCTAATTGTATGTGTTGTTGTCTGTTTCGGTTTTGTCGGTGTTGCGGTTGGGGTTGTTGGTTTTGGTGTTGGCTCCTGCGTCATCGGCCCCTTCCGTATACTTCTTCTTCAAATCCTTGTGCTCGGCCCGTGTCTGACCGGGGTCTACTGGCTTTCCGCCGGCGGCTTTGTCCTGGCCCTTGCCAGCGGGATTGCCTTTGTTTTCAGAGCTGTCCTGTGTGTGCTTGTAAGATGGCATAATTCCTCCTTTATATAATATATAATTAAAAACTAGCCTGATCGTTTCAGGCCTTTAATTGTGTGCATCAGGTGCCGCGACCTTCCTCTTCGGTGCGCATGTTGTCGGGCGGCGGAGTGCCGTCGTCGGCATAGTCGTTTACGCCGGTGGCCGATGGTCCTTCCGATGCAGTGTCGCTGCCGTAACCCTCTTTACCGTCGCGGTTGCCAAAACCACCGCGCTGGTGCTCATTCTTGGGCGGGTCAGCGCCTGGCACGATGTGGCCTGCTTTCATTTCCTGCTCGCTGGTATCGTCCTCAATCACGCGAACGGGCCTTTTGTTAGGTGCCTGGCCTGAAAGCTGGCCTTCTTGCTCTTTATCTTCTGCCATAATTGCTTTTTCTTTAATTTTTATACTTGCTGCGCTTGCGCAACCTGTACTTTTTACTCTTTTTAAAGCCGCAGGGTTTAGCGCTGTCAGGCACCAACCTGCTCTCCTCCGTTTACATGAATCACCTGACCAGTGATATAGGAACCGTCTTCAGAGGCAAGCAACACATAGGCAGGCGCGACCTCAGAGGGCTGCCCAGGCCGTTTTAAGGGCACATTTTTCCCAAATTCGCTCACTTTCTCTTTCCCGAAAGAAGCTGGAATGAGCGGTGTCCAGATTGGTCCGGGAGCAACGCCGTTTACCCGGATATTTTTTTCGGCCAGGTTCTGAGCCAGCGACCTGGTAAAGGCGGTAATGGCGCCTTTGGTGGCGGCGTAATCCATGAGGTGGTGGCTGCCGCGATAAGAGGTAACGGAGGTGGTATTTACAATGCTACTTCCTTCTTTCAAGTGCTCTAAAGCCGCCTTCGTTATATAGAACATACTAAATATGTTCGTCTCGAAGGTCTGCTGCAGCTGGTTTTTGGAGATGTCTTTCAGGTCGGTCTGTTCATGTTGCTCTGCGGCGTTATTCACCAGTATGTCCAGCTTTCCAAACTCCTTTACTGTTTGGGCCACCACTTTCTGGCTGAACTTCTCATCGCCGATATCACCGGAAAGCAACAGGCACTTGCGCCCTTCTTTCTCCACCATTTCCCGGGTGTCTTGGGCATCTTTGTCCTCATCCAGGTAAACAATGGCCACATCGGCACCTTCGCGGGCAAAATGGACAGCCACCGAGCGCCCAATGCCACTGTCGCCGCCGGTGATCAGCGCCACTTTATCCTTTAGTTTGCCGCTGCCCTTGTAGGAGGCCTTGATCACTTCCGGCTCCGGATGCATTTTATATTGGTCGCCGGGTTGGTCTTTCTGCACCTGGGCGGGCATAGTTTTAGGTTTCTTTTCCGTAGATTTCATAGCTTTATGTGATGGTTCCGTTTGCTTTGCTCGTTCTAACACTATACGCCCCCGCTTCTGTACGCGTTGTAGGGGAGCAGGCAAGACAGGTATACATTCAATCAGAGAAAATATGTGGCAGGAAAAAGATAATAAATTAACCCGTAGCCTTGCATTCAGGGATTTTAAACAAGCCATGGCCTTTATGAATGCGGTAGCTGCCGTTGCGGAGGAAACGAACCATCACCCATGGTGGAGCAATCTGTATAACAAAGTGGAAATAGAGCTTACCACACACGACGCCGGGAACACCGTTACTGAAAAAGACCATCGCCTGGCCGCCAGCATCGATAAAATTTATGACCAGATCACCCGATCGTACGGAAAGTAGGTTTCTGCTGCTATCTCTTTTTGCCTTACCTTTGTAATATGCAGGAACAGGAAAAAACTCATCTGTACTTGGTGCCCACGCCGATCGGGAACCTGGAGGATATTACGCTGCGCGCGATTCGTGTGCTTAAGGAGGTGGACGTGATACTGGCCGAGGATACCCGCACCAGCGGAAAGCTGCTGCAGCACCTGGGCATTGAGAAGCGCATGCACAGCCACCACCTGCACAACGAGCACAAGGCCACCGCCCACCTGGTAGACCGCCTGAAGGCCGGCGAGGTGATGGCCCTGATCTCGGACGCAGGTACGCCGGGCATTTCGGACCCGGGGTTTTTCCTGGTGCGCGAATGCCTGAAAAACGACATCAAAATCGAGTGCCTGCCAGGGGCTACCGCTTTTGTGCCTGCCCTGGTCAAGTCCGGGTTCAGCACCGATCGCTTTACATTTGAAGGATTTCTGCCTGTGAAGAAAGGACGTCAGACGCGCCTGACAAGTTTGGCAGCAGAGGAGCGCACCATGCTTTTCTACGAGTCGCCCCACCGTTTGCTGAAAACTTTAACCCAGTTTGGGGAGTTTTTTGGCGGGGAGCGCGAGGCTTCTGTTTCACGTGAAATCTCCAAGATGTTTGAAGAGACGATTAATGGCACCTTGAATGAGCTGGTAACGCTGTTTACCACCAAGCCTATTAAAGGTGAATTTGTTATAGTAGTAGCAGGAGCAAAAGCCTAGTTCGGGCAATCGTTTTATATGAAGCAACACCTCAAAAAACTCTTATTCTTACTTGCCCTCTGCCTTTACGCCTTGCCGGGGCAGGCACAGTTCGAAGGTTACCAGCTTTCACCGGAAGCTAAAATCAGCCTGATTACCTGCTCCAGCGGAAACGACCTGTATGCCGTTTTCGGACACAGTGCCGTGCGGGTAAACGACCCCGCCAGCGGCCTGGACATCATTTTTAACTACGGCACCTTCGATTTTAACGAGCCTAATTTTTATCTCAAGTTTGCCCAGGGAAAGCTGAACTATAAGCTATCGGCGGCCTACTTCTCCGACTTCCTGTATAGCTACACCATGGATAACCGCTCCGTGTACGAGCAGGTACTTAACCTGAACCCGGAGCAGCGGCAGCAGTACTGGAATTTCCTGACGAACAATTACCTGCCTGAAAATCGCTTTTACCTCTACGACTTCTTCTTCGATAACTGTGCCACCCGCATCCGTGACGGCCTAGAGGCCACTTTTCCAAACCAGGTAACCTTTAACATCAGTCAGTTCGACAAAGATTATACTTTCAGAAACCTAATTGACCTTTACCTGCCCCCGCAGCCATGGGGCGATTTTGGTATCGACCTGGCACTGGGGGCGCGCATCGATCGGGAGGCCACGCCTTACGAGTACATGTTCCTGCCAGATTACCTTTCCAAAGGGTTCGCCAATGCCAGCATTACGCAAAACGGCACGGCCACCCCGCTCACAGGCTTGCCCCAGGCAGTGTTTCTGCAGGATACCTCCCGCTTACCTGAAACACCCGTGTTCACGCCTTTTCTGCTGTGTTGGGTGCTGCTGGTGCTTACGCTCGCCCTTACCGCTTTCGATTATATGAAACGCTCCAGAAGCCGTGGCCTCGATTTCGCCTGGTTCTTTGGCACCGGCCTGCTTGGCCTGCTGTTCCTGTTGCTGTGGTTTGCCACCGACCATCAGGCAACCGCCAACAACTTTAACCTGCTGTGGGGAATCCCTACGCACCTGATCGTTGCTTTTTACTTGATCAGGAGAACGCTTCCTGACTGGGTGCCTGTATACCTGCTGGTAACAGCGGTTGTGGCGGCCATAGTGGTTGTTGCCTGGCCTTGGTGGCCCCAGGAGTTTAACGCGGCTTTTTTGCCCCTGGTACTGGCTGTGGGCGTACGGGCTGCGTACACAGTATGGTTTTCCAGGGCAGCCAAAGCAACCATACAAATCCCTAAAGTAAAAGAGCGTATATGAACCTCCACCAGCTAAGTCAGAACCTGAACATACTCGCCCGCAGCGTAGGGGCCTTTATTCGGCATGAGGGCGAGCATTTCGACCGTTCTAAAATTGAGGAAAAGGGTGTGAACGACCTGGTTTCTTATGTTGACAAGCAGGCAGAGGAAAAACTGGTGGATGGCTTGCGGCAACTTTGCCCCGAGGCCGGTTTTGTTACAGAAGAGGACACAGACAACACCAAAGGCGAACGCTACAATTGGATAGTGGACCCCTTGGATGGCACCACAAACTTTATGCACAGCCTGCCAGCTTACTCGGTAAGCGTGGGGCTAACCGACGGGGACGAAGTAGTGGTAGGCGTGGTGTATGACCCCAACCGCGACGAGTGCTTCTGGGCCTACAAAGGAGGGGGTGCCTATTGCAACGACAACCCCATTCGGGTGTCGGATGCACCAGCGCTTAAAGACTCCCTGGTAGCCACAGGCTTTCCGTACTATGACTTCGGCCTGACCCAGTCTTACCTGCAGGTGCTGGGCAGTTTCATGCAAAAATCGCATGGGGTACGCCGCTTGGGTTCGGCCGCTTTAGACCTGGCCTATGTGGCTATTGGCAGGTTCGAGGGCTTTTTTGAGTACAACCTGAATGCCTGGGATGTGGCAGCCGGGGCCCTAATCGTGCAGGAGGCCGGCGGGCAGGTGAGCAAATTCACTGCGGGTGGCGATTACCTGTTTGGCCGGGAGATCGTAGCCAGCAACACCGCCATACACCAGGAGATGCTGGCAACCATAGCCGCGCACTGGAAACACCCCGGCAAGTAAACTTTTTATACCTTTGTGAGGTTGTTAGAGCATATGGTACAGGAAATCATCATTCTACTCATTTTTCTGGCAGCGGCTTTTTACATGGGGCGTATGTTTTACCGCAGCTTCACGGCTAAAAGCGGCTGCACCAAGGGCTGCGGAGGCGCCTGCTCCTCCATCGATTTCAAAAAGATTCAGAAAGATTTGGATCAGCAGAAAGCAAACGCCTCCTAAAGGCCTGCTCTTTTCATCTGCTGCTTAATTGCGTATTAATTCCCTCTCTTTTGTATCCAAACTTTGTTTTTGCGTATAGTTCTATACCCACAAGTTAGAACTATAAACACAAATTGCTATGCAAGATAAAGTTGAAGAAAGATCCCTGGTTAACGTACTCAACCGCTTACGCAAAGACGGCTTTAAGTATGATTTCAAAATATCCGGAGATGGGAATTTATGCACCATGGAGGAGAAAGAAACCTTTTCGCCTGACCAGGTGCGCATTGTAGACTTTTACCGCTTCGAAGGTGAAAGTGACCCCAGTGACATGTCTATTTTATATGCTCTGGAAACAACAGCCGGAACAAAAGGCACGATTTCCAACTCGTATGGCCCTTATGCCGATGAGCAGGTGGATAATTTCCTGAAGCAAGTAGAGGACATGGGTAAAAACCTGGACAAGAAAGACAAGTAACCACAAGGGCCGGCTTTCACTGCCGGCCCTTGTGGTTACTTAAGCTCAAAGTGCTTTATTAATGGCCATTGCCGCTCAGGCCCTGGCCATTTTTGATGGACGAATTGATAGACTGCAATTCGTCGCTTAGCTTCTCGCCGCCTTTTATGGCAAAATCCAGGGTGCGGATCGGGAACGGGATCAGGATGTCTTTTGCATCGAAGGCTTTCTTTATGCGGATAATGGCGTCGCTTTTGGCCCCCACATAATCCACCTGCCGGCTGTAACTTATCCAGAACCGCGCTTTAAAGTTGATGGAGCTATCGCCGAAGGCATCATACATCACCTCAATGTCACGCGTTTTCACGCGGTTCTTCACGTCTTCCAGTGCCTCGATCACAATGCCCTGCACCTGCTCCAGGTCTTCGGCATACGATATGCCTACCTCCACATCTACACGGCGAATGCCATGAACGGAGTAATTGGTTAATGGATTCTCAAAAACCATTTTGTTGGGCAGCTTCACCAACTCGCCAGTCGGTTTCCGAATATCCACCGTACGCAGGGAAATCCGCTCAATGATGCCAAAATACTCGTTGGTCTCGATCATGTCGCCTACACCGAATGGCTTTTGCACCGCAATAATGACTCCTGAAATAAAGTTGGCGGCAATATCCTGAAAAGCAAAACCCAGGGCCAAGCCAATGATACCGACACCAGCCAACAACGATACCACGACCTTATCGAGCTGCAGCACGCTCAGCACAAAAAAGAAGCCGATCAGCAGCAATACCAGGTACACGATGGTAGAAACCAGGTTGTTGATGGCCGCACTATGCGAAAAGCGCCCTATAACGCGCTCAAGGGCATTCTGAATGATCTTTGCCAACCAAAAAGTGATGATCAGCAGCACCAGCGCCACAAAAAGGTTCGGAAGCATCAGGATAATTTGATCTCCCCATGACTCCAGTTTGCTTAAAAGCAGTTCCAGAGAATTGTTGATGTCTTTCATGTTAGTATTAAAGTTAATCTTTCCGTTCAGTTGCTTTAAGCCCATACTTTGGTGCCTTCTGTGCAGTTACGGCACATTTCTATGTTGGCGCGTGAGCCCAGCAACGCCTGCCTGAATTTGCTATACTTGGTGCCGCGCCACACATCGGTAAAGCTGCCCTCCGTTAAGTCGCCCAGCCTGTACTCGGCGTCTTTATCGAAGCAGCAGGGTACTACCAGGCCATCCCAGGTAATAACGCAGGAGTGCCACATTTTCCAGCAGTGATTCAACAACTTATTTTTAATGGAGTAGCTGCCGTCATGGTTGTTCTGGTACCTCGAATAGTAATCTATGGTGGGTATCAGTGGCGAGCCGTTCGCGTAATCGTAGATCTGGGCCGTTTTAAAAACAACTTCGTCCACGCCCAGTTCCTTTGCCAGCAGCTTCACGTCCTCCAGCTGGTGCTCGTTAGGCCGCACCACTAAAAACTGAAACATGATGTGCGGGGTTTTCGACTTCAGCGCCCTTTTCCATTTCACCACGTTGCGGGTGCCTTCGAGCACTTTCTCCAGCTTGCCCCCAATGCGGTAAGCAGCGTAGGTTTCCTGCGTGGTGCCGTCGATGGATACGATGAGTCTGTCAAGTCCGGATTCCACTGTTTTACGCGCCATATTGTCGGTAAGGTAATGGGCGTTGGTGGAGGTAGCCGTATAGATGCCTTTGTCGGAAGCGTATTTTACCAGGCCCAGAAAATTCTTGTGCAGGTAAGGCTCCCCCTGAAAATAGAAGATCAGGTAAAGCAGGCGCTTGTGCAGCTGATCGATGGTGCGGGTAAACAGGTCGTCTTGGAGCATGCCGGTTGGCCGGGTAAAAGAGCGCAGGCCGCTGGGGCACTCGGGGCAGCGCAGGTTACAGGATGTGGTGGGCTCCAGGGAGATGCTCAGTGGCTGCCCCCAATGGGTTGCCCTGCCCGTCACCTTCGACACCAGGTAACTCCCGATCACCTGCAGTGCGTTAAAGGCACGCAGCGGCGTTTGTTTAGACAGAAAATTAAACCCGTCGGTTAAGTGCAGCTTCATGTAAATCGGAGACTTTGGAACATCAGCGAAAAGCAATAAGTGCTTCCTGCCTAAAAAAAGGGCAGCCCGCAAAGGCTGCCCCACTAAGTTATGCTATCTGGCGTTAAAGGCCAAATCTCGGTCTTTATTAGTATCTGAAGAGCGCTTTCACGTTGGCCCGGTTATCACCTGCCTCCTTCATCCCATCGTAGCTGCTCACGTATACCTTTCCGCCCTGCGCCAGCGTTTTGGTGGCCGCCAGGTTTATCAGGTCGTGGTCGCCGCGCTGGTAGTTGTCGTGTATCTCGGCGGTGGCGCTTTTAGCGTCGTAGCTGCCCCATACCGGTTCGCTGGGCGATATAAAAAGCGTGTCGATGCGGCCATGCACGGCTTCTGCGGCCACAGTGGCGATATCCTCAGAGGTAACGCCTGTGCCTGCCACGTTCTGGTAACGGTTAAGCGAATCGGTGTGGCTTTGCTGCATCAAAGGCTTCATTACGGCAAGTGCCTTCTCGTGCAGGCTGTTCATGTTAGCCACGTCAGTGTTCTCGTTGATGTTCACGTTCTCGGCCACTATGTTTTTATACTTGCTGATGTTGCGGTAAATGCCGCAGTAATGGTCTACGCCTGCCAGCACAAGCGGCTCCGACTCGTTGTGCAGAATTTTCTGGAGGCTGTTGTCTATCTCCAGCATAAACTCACGCACGCGCTCATGCTCTTCATCGCCTTTGGTGGAGCCCGGGCCGTGCACAATGTTGGTGCCGTTCACGGTTGTGGTGGAGTTGGTGAAGTCTTGGTCATTTCCCTTCACATCAAACTTTAGCGCCTTGTTCATGGTTTCAGGCACAAAAGAGCTCACGTCAATCGGCCTGATCCTTTCGATGGTAGCCTCAAAGAAGCCGATCTTCTCGCGGTAGAGGCTAAGTATAAAGAAGCGGCCGTTCTGGCTCAGGATAGGTAGCAGCGGTGTGAAGTAAAAGTGATCCAGCACGTAAACCACATCAGGCATCTCTACGGGCACAGTATAATGCGTGGAAAAACCTTTGGTAATGAACACTGCCAGGCCCTCTGCCTGGTGGCGCCAGAAGTTGGTGTCGTTTAACAGCGCCTCTGCAGGCTTCATATATTCCTCAATCTCCGAATCCGGCACATCATGCCTGGACAGCAGGGCTTTTGTTTCTTTAATTTTGTTTTTAAATAAGATATGATCCTGGCCGTTCAAGGTTTCCTTGCCAGCGCGGTGTGTAGGGATGTAAATGGAAATGCATAGCGCATTGTTTGAGTTGGTCTGCACGTTAAGCAGTTTCTCAATGTCATTTTTGTTGATCAATGCCATAGTTTGTTATTATTTAGTTTGCTTGTCTGAAAACAGTTTATTCTTTCTCGCTCAAAGTAACAGAGAGGTAGAGATAAAGTACGCGTCTATAGTATGAACGGTTATTGAGGTGCAAAAGATAGGCTTTTACCTCAATGGCCCTAACAAAAGAAGCAGCCTGGCGCTTTTCGGGTGCCAGGCTGCTTCTGCCGTTCTTGCGCTGATCGCTTATGTTTTCAGAGTGCTACCCAAAAAGGCTGCTGAACACGTCTTCCAGGCGGCCAAAGGGATGCACATTTATCGAGAACTTACTCAGGTCAAGGCCCTTTTTGTTATACTTCGAGATGTAGATATCCTTAAAGCCCAGCTTTTCTGCCTCCGTGATGCGGTTCTCTACACGGTTTACGGCCCGTATCTCCCCACCCAGGCCTACCTCTGCCGCAAAGCAGGCGGTACTCGGAATGGCCATATCCTCGAAAGAGGACAGGATGGAGGCGCACACCGCCAGGTCCAGGGCAGGGTCTTCCACTTTTAAGCCGCCGGCAATATTCAGGAACACGTCCTGCGCGCCCAGCCTATAGCCCCCGCGCTTCTCCAGCACAGCCAGCAGCATGTTCAGGCGCTTGGCATCGAAACCGGTGCTGGCCCGCTGCGGCGTACCGTAGGTAGCGGGGCTAACCAAGCTCTGCACCTCAATTAGCAAAGGGCGATTGCCTTCCAGCGTTGCGCCAATGGCTATCCCGCTAAAGGCATCCTCACGTTGCGAGATCAGTATCTCGGAAGGGTTGCTCACCTCGCGCAGGCCGGTGCCCAGCATCTCGTAAATGCCCAATTCCGAAGTAGACCCAAAGCGGTTTTTGGTGGTGCGCAGAATGCGGTAAGTCATGTGCCGGTCTCCCTCAAAGGTAAGCACCGTGTCTACCATATGCTCTAGTATCTTGGGCCCGGCCAGGTTGCCTTCTTTGGTGATGTGGCCGATCAGGAACACTGGCGTGCCGCTCTCTTTGGCAAACTTCAGGAGTTCGGCAGTACACTCCCGTACCTGGCTCACGCTGCCGGCGCCAGCCTCAATAAAAGAGGAGTGGAGCGTCTGGATCGAGTCGATGACCAGTACCTGCGGCCGTAGCTGCTCTATTTGCTTAAAGATGTTCTGGGTGCCGGTTTCAGTCAGGATAAAACAGTCGGAGGTTTGGGTCACCAGGCGTTCGGCGCGCATTTTTATCTGCTGCTCGCTCTCCTCGCCACTTACGTAGAGTATGCGCATACCCGCCAGGCTAAGCGCTATCTGCAGCATCAGCGTAGATTTACCGATGCCGGGCTCGCCGCCGATTAACACCATGGACCCCGGCACGATGCCGCCGCCCAGCACCCGGTTCAACTCCTGATCCGTGGTAATGATGCGCTGCTGTTCCTGAAAGCTGATGTCGGCTATCGGTTTGGGTTTATTGGATACCTGCGCTGAGCTGCTGCCCACTTTCCAGGCAGTGGTAGGGGTTAGCTCTTCGCGTTGCACCACTTCCTCTACGTAGGTGTTCCACTCCCCACAGGCGGGGCACTTGCCTATCCATTTCGCTGATTGGGCGCCACAGTTCTGGCAAAAGTATGATGTTTTTATCTTGGCCATTCAGGTCTGTTTGCTTCTGATTAAAGATACATTCCGATTGCGCTGCCCTTACCTGGCACCGCCGCGGGGCGCCGCTCTAAAATCGGCTTACTGCAGACTGGCAGGCTTAAACCACTTCCGCTACCGGTTCCTGCTGAAAGTATACTTTAAAAGTAGTACCTTCCCCAAGCGTGCTCTCCACCTCAATGCGCCCGCCGTTGTTTTCGATGATGCGCTTTACAATGTACAGCCCTATACCGGTGCCCTCCACATGGCTATGCAGGCGCTTGAACATGGTAAAAAGTTTGTGCTGCTGCTCTTTTTTAATACCCAGGCCATTGTCCTTTACTTCCAGCACCACCCTATCGTTTTCCTGATAAGTTTTGATGCTTACCAGTGGATTGCGTTTCTTTGATTTATACTTGATGGCATTGGAAACCAGGTTGTAGAGGATGCTGCGCAGGTTTTTGCGCGCGTACATCATGCTGCTCACCTGCAGGTCGGTTACAATAGTAGCCCCCGACTCATCGAGCATACCCTGCACATCACTGGTGATATCCTGCAGGATGTCTTCGAAGTAGAGTGGCTCTACCTGCAGCTGAAGTTCTTTCTGCACCTTTGTTATCTCGGCGAGGTCTGCAATGGTGCCTTTTAATTTATTCACTGAATTCTGCAGCATGTCCAGCACCTGGATATCCTCGGCATTTAACTTTTCTTGCAGGATATCGCGCAGCAGTGCCACAAGCCCTTCCATGTTAGCGATCGGGGATTTCAGGTCGTGCGAGGCGGTGTACACAAAATTGTCGAGATCGTTGTTGATGCGCTGCAACTCATTGTTCTTGTCATGCAGCTCATCGTTCTTATTAAGCAGCTCTTTGCGGGCATTTACCAGTTCAGTTACCTCCACGGCAAACACCAGCACGGCTTCTGCCTGGCCCACGCTATCCAGCAGCGGTTGATACACCAGGTTAAAGTAGCCGTGCACCAGTTCCCCGCTTTTCTTACGCTCTATTACGGCAGGCACCTCCTTGCCAACGTAAGCCTTGCTGGTTTTAAACACCTGCTCTATCTTGGCATAAAAGCCGCTCCTTTCCAGTTCGGTATGCGCCTCCAGCATGGTTTGGCCAACCAGCGGGCGGTTGCCATACATTTTCCGATACTCAGGGTTTGCCAAAACATACTGGAAATCCGGTGCGCGCACCAGGCCTACCAGGGCCGGCACCTCCAGGAAAAGTTTTTGCAGTAGCTCGGCATTCTGCTGTATTTTACGCTCTGCCTCTTTAATTTCTGTAATATCGATAACGGAGCCGATATAGCCCAGAAACTCCTGGGCGATGCCAAAGCGCGGCGTTCCGGTGTTTACCACCCAGCGCATTTCGCCATCGTGGCGCCTCATCCTGGTCTCCACCCGGAATGACGCGGTATCGTCGGTGGACTGCTGGTAGACTTCCAGAAAGTTCTGTAGTTCCGCAGGCTCAAGCACCTGGCGCCAACCTTCTGTTATACTTTCTTCGAAGGTATGGCCCGTAAAATTTTCCCACTGCTTGTTTACAAACACGCACTGCCCCCAAACATCCGTGATCCAGATCATAACAGGCGCGTTGTCTGCCATGTTCCGGAAACGCGCCTCACTCTCAAGTATAGCCTGTTGGGTGCGCTTCTCTTCTGTTATGTCACGCACCTCTATTATAGTATAGGCTGGCCTGCCGCTTTCCATAATCGGACGGGCGGCGCAGGTTACATTAAAGAAGGTACCGTCTTTCCGAATGAATACATCTTCGTGAGCGCGCATCTCATTGTTTGTCGGTAGTGCCCTATCAATAGGGCATTCCTCCAGCGGATAAGGTGTGCCATCCGGATGATGATGGTGCACCATGTCATGAAGCGGTTTTCTGGAGATTTCCTCAAATGTATAGCCTGTCATCTCCTCGGCAGCTGGGTTCATAAAAGTACAATAACCCCGTGCATCCATAATAAAAAGGGCTGCCGTTGCATTGTCGGTAATAGTTTGTTTTAGCCTGTTGGAACGTCTTATGTTGGATAAGGTCCAGATAATAAAAAACATCAGCAGGCTGATGATCAAGCCGCCCATCAGGATAAAATAGGGCAGCTCCGTGTCGGCTGATCTCCCAAATTCCGGTTTAGCTGAGATAAACAGGCGCCAGGTATGGTTTCCGATGCTAATAGTCCCCACCTTGCTAAAGCGCCTGTCTGTCTTGGTATGAAAGTACAGGGAGGAGCCGGAGCTGAAGAGCAACGATTCCCGGTCCATGGCGGTGCCATCGTATACCTCCACGTCAATATCCCCGAAACTATCGCCTAGCACCGAGTTCATCAGATCACTTGCCCTAAAAGGGCTGTAAACAAACCCTTTGATCAGCTTCTGCCGCTCCTGAATAGACAAAGGGTCGGCATTATACTTGTAAACGGGCAGGTAGATCAGAAAACCTGCCTGCTCGTTTTGCCCGGTTTCCTGTACCAGCCGCACCTTACCCGACAACGCCGGCTGTTTGGTGTCGCGGGCAATACGCATGGCAGACTGCCGCGTGGGCTCACTGTACATATCAAAACCGAAAGCCCTGAGATTTCGGTCTGTAAAAGGCTCGAGGTAGATAATTGAGGTATAAGCTGGCCTTGCCCCTTCAGGGTACACTTTATAAGATTTGTAACCCTCCCGCCGTATCTTTTGCTCATGCTGCCCCAACTCATTAGCCCGAATGTAGTGCGCATAGCCAAAGCCCTGAATACCAGGGTAGTTCTCCTCCAGGTGCAGCGTTTTGTAGTACTCGTGCCAATCTTTTCGTTTTACCGTATCGGAAGCTACAAAAAGGGCCTTGGCTCCAACCAAGATCTGCACATAATCGTGCATACGCTTTTCGATGGCCTCGGTAGCCTGGCTGGCCCTTAGCTCAAACAGCTTTTCGCTGCGCTCCTCTGCTTTTTTCTTCGTTTCGGTGTAAATAAAGATTGTTAGCAGAAAAATAAGCAGGAAGGAAAATATTGCGATGAAGTAATCTTTTATAAAAAAGGCAAGCCTGGCAAGCTTCATAAATTTGGGATTATCAAATCAGACTTTAAAAGAATAAGTACCCCCGTGATAGTCTGAACCTGTGCTTTGTTATAGTCAAATATACAAAAAAAGATAACATCATATTAGTTCAAAATCTATTCATTGGCCCACGGCTCCTTCAAGCTTTACTAAATCAGCCAATTATTTTGCTTACCATTCCTAAAGATTGTACTTTCCTTAAGCATACACCCCTATAGTATTTATAAATAGCCTGCCTTTTATGAAAAAAATACAGCATTGGTTCGAGGAGTATGGTGCAAGCCACCGGAACCAGACAAATAAACTCATCCATTGGGTATGCGTGCCTTTGATCTTCTTCAGTATCATTGGGCTGCTGGCCAGTATTCCCAGCGCTGCTTTAAAGGCTGTTTTTCCGGCCCAGGTACAGCCTTTCATCCATTTCGGAACGGTGGTGTTGTTGCTGGGGCTGCTGTTTTACCTCCGCTTGTCTTTCCCTATTTTCATGGGCATGCTGCTGGTCAGTGCTTTTATGCTCTGGGCCGTGTTTCTGGTGAACACCCAGGCGCCTGCCCCCCTGTGGCTTGTTAGTCTGGCGGTTTTCGTGCTGGCCTGGATAGGGCAATTTTACGGGCACCGGATTGAAGGCAAAAAGCCGTCTTTCCTGAAGGACATACAGTTTCTGCTCATCGGGCCTGCCTGGCTGCTGGGCTTTATTTATCGGAAATTAGGTATCCCGTATTAACTTTGTGGGATAAACACTTGCCCTATGCTCGAGATTATCAAAATTCTACTTCTAGCCTTTTTTGCTGTTGCCGTGCTTTTGCCTGTGGTGCGTTACATGCTTCGCACGCTTTCGCCGGCGCGGGGCCTTACGCCACTCTCAGCAGACGAGGCAAAGTATATGCAGCGGCAGGAGGTAAAACTAACCGTTCTATACTTTTTCTTTGCCTGTGTGCTGGCCGTACTCAGTGCCGGGGTACTGGCCATGGCATCTAGTATCATGCATGCTTCCCGGGAGCACCTGTTTGTGCTAACGCCTAATTTCAGGGCTCTTTTTGCGCCGGGCCTGTTGCTGGGCCTCACCCTGGCTACCGTTCCGCTCCGGCTGGCACAAAGCACGCTGCTCAGCCACGACCTCGAACTTTATCAGAACTACAAGCAACACGTAGAGGGCCACAGGTCCGCCCAAAAGTATAATTACCTGTTTGCCGGCATGCTGGTGCTGGCCGGTATTTTATCGTGGTATGCCATGCGCTGGCACGTGGCCATCGACTCAGAGAAACTGGAGCTAACCAACCTGCTGAAACAGGAGCGCACGTACCGGATGCAGGACATTCAGTCCATACATTACCTGGGCACGGAGGGGGAGTACCTGGTATCCTTTAACGACCAGACCAGTTTTAATACAGCCTACCTGAAACCGGTGCCCCTCGAAATGATCGCCTTGCTGGCGGAGCGCTCCGGCAAGCGCGTAATCCGATAACCAATTTTACCCCGCCAACCTTGCGCGCCTGCTGTAGTAAAACCAAAGGCTAGCATCCCGAAAGAATAATTTTGTAATTTTACCTCAGAAACTGATCTTTTAATCCAAACATAAAACTATATGCAAGTTCGCGTAGAGAAAGATACCATGGGGCCTGTAGAGGTGCCTGCAGACAAATACTGGGGCGCCCAGACACAGCGCTCAAAAGAGAACTTTACGATTGGTGGCCAGCGTATGCCGCAGGAGGTAATCGAGGCCTTTGCCATCCTTAAGAAATCTGCGGCACAAGCCAATGCTGAGTTGGGTGTGCTGTCGCAGGATAAAGCGGATATCATCTCTAAAGTATGCGACGAGATACTGGAAGGCAAACTGAACGACCAGTTCCCGCTGGTTGTATGGCAGACAGGTTCGGGCACGCAGTCTAACATGAACGTGAACGAAGTGGTGGCCAACCGTGCGCACGTACTGCTGGGCGGCGACCTGATGGACGAGAAGAAGCAGATCCACCCGAACGACGACGTGAACAAATCGCAGTCATCGAACGACACCTTCCCGACGGCCATGCACATTGCCGCTTACAAGAAAGTGGTAGAGCATACCTTGCCATTGGTAAAGAAACTGCACGATACCCTGCAGGCGAAGTCGGAGGAGTTTATGGATGTGGTGAAAATTGGCCGAACGCACCTGATGGATGCTACGCCGCTTACGCTTGGCCAGGAGCTTTCCGGTTACGTGAAGCAGCTGGAGTATGGCATGAAAGCGCTGGAGAACACACTGGATCACCTGAAAGACCTTGCGCTAGGTGGTTC
Source organism: Pontibacter sp. GD13 (assembly GCF_058216355.1). Taxonomy (NCBI): domain Bacteria; kingdom Pseudomonadati; phylum Bacteroidota; class Cytophagia; order Cytophagales; family Hymenobacteraceae; genus Pontibacter; species Pontibacter sp. GD13. The sequence continues at coordinate 29,332 of NZ_JBYZMQ010000003.1, read as the reverse complement.
AGCAGTTGGTACAGGCCTTAACACGCCTGCTGGATACGATGTGCTGGTAGCTAAAAAGATCTCTCAGTATGCTGGTCATGAGTTCCGCACGGCTCCTAATAAGTTTGAGGCGCTTGCCGCACACGATGCCATGGTAGAAACGTCTGGTGCTTTAAAGCAGCTGGCGGTTAGCTTGATGAAGATTGCCAATGATATTCGATTGCTGGCTTCCGGACCGCGTTCGGGCATCTCTGAGATCATGATCCCGGAAAACGAGCCGGGTTCATCTATCATGCCAGGCAAGGTGAACCCAACCCAGGCAGAGGCCATGACCATGGTGTGCGCCCAGGTAGTTGGCAACGATGTAGCGATCTCGGTAGGAGGCATGAACGGCCATTTCGAGCTGAACGTGTTTAAGCCGGTAATGATCTACAACCTGCTGATGAGCGCACAACTGATCGGGGACGCCTGCGACTCATTCGACAAGCATTGCGCGGTAGGTATTGAGCCAAACAGAGAGCGCATCAAGCACAACCTGGAGAACTCACTGATGCTGGTTACGGCCCTTAACCCGCACATTGGCTACGACAACGCCGCCAAAATCGCGAAGAAAGCGCACAAAGAAGGCACCACGCTTCGGCAGGCAGCCATCGAACTTGGCCTACTCACCAACGAGCAGTACGACGAGTGGGTGAAGCCGGAGGATATGATCGGTAGCTTGAAATAAAGGTTAGATTAAACTTGTAGAGACGCAATACTTTGCGTTTGTAAGATAAAGGCATAGCAGCTCCGGATGGGGCTGCTATTTTTGTTTGAATTAGTTATATTTTGTAAACAATATATAGTACATTCGTTAGCCCGATTCCGTTTAGCCACCGGATTTGAGTGTAAAGCAGGAGTTTATTCCTGCTATACACGAGTTATCTTTAATCTTTAAGCAAAATAGCTGTCACATGAATAAACTAATAATATTGCTTTTACTACTGTCATGCTCTTGTACAAAGGATAAAACCACAAACAACACCATGGTTCCTTCTTCAGAAACGGGTATGGGAAGCATTTATTCTGATCAGTTTGCAGGCCATTTAATAGATAAAGAGAGTGGGGAGAACCAGGAAATACAGTCTGTTTACAGTAGTATTACCAAAGGCATACGACCAGACATGCCTAAAGACTCGCTTAAAAAAGTATTACAAACTATTCATTACTGGGATCAAGTATATCGTGATAGCCTGATGGATGGTAATGCGTGGATTTCCGACAAAATTAAATTTAAGAAATACAGCAAGGAAATGTCCCGTTGGGATAAAATGAATCAGAGAGTTGTGGTTCATTTATTAAACAATCTTGGGGGTTGGCCCGACACAAAGGATATGGGTAATGAAGCGTCAATGGCTATTTGGCTAGTAATACACCACAATTTTAACACTACAGAATTTTCCCAGCAAATTCTACCTTATCTTGATAAAGCGTATTATTCAGATTCTGTAATTAATAAAAACATGTACGTGGATTTATTTGACAGAGTAAACTATAAAGTGAATGGCTATTCTAAATATGGCACTTACGGTTTCCATAAAGACCATCATCCAGATTCAGTCAGGAACAGAATAAACCTTGAAAGAACAGTAATGGGATTGGAAAAATTATAAGCAATTTGAAATAGTTAAAGCTGCATGTTGAAAAAAGATTAAAAGATAACCACACCCATAAGCCAGCTACGCCGCCTTATGGCCAAGTACGTTGTACGTAATTGCGAATTTACGAATTTAAAAGTGGCGCCCCGCTAGTGCGAGCTTGTAGCTCTTATTTACCTTTCCATCATAAAAGTAAAGGCACGAGCTGCAAGCCTTTTCTTGTCCTATAACTTTTCTGGAATGAGGCCATTATGAACTGAAATAACGGTACATGTCGCAAGTTTAGCGGTAGCGCAACTTGTGACTGCACATGAGGCCAGTTTGTAAAGGCGGAGGTATAAAAATGGGTTGCGCCAGTTGCAAACTGGCTCCAAAATCAACCACCTTTACCGCTGCGCTCAAACTGGCGGTATAAATGAGCTATAAAATTGCTTCTCAGAAAAGTTATGGGACAGGATAAGGCAGCAAGCTCGCGCCAGCAAGAGAGTTGGTTATATTTATACTTTAAACTATTTACGATTCCGCAAGTATAGCTTCAGCGCAACCTGAGGTTATACTTTGGAGGCAGTTTGTAATTGGCGTTTCCTGCAACCATACTTTCACACTCTAAAAACTTGCAGCCATTATTATATTACTACCAGCTGCCTCCTCGCTCAGATTTGCGGGATAATAGATTCCACGGCTTCGCCTTACTTTATGCTTAAAGTAAGCTAATCATGTCATTCACGCCTAAATGCTGTCAATCAGATACAAAGATCAGAGCTTTATGATAAAACATACGATTACTTTAACTCTTCTCTTTTTACTCAGCGCAATTTTTACGCAGTGTAGCACAAGTCGAGCAACACTGCTAAAAAAACAATATAAGCAGATATACATTGATCAGTTTAAGTTGATTTATTTCCGGCAGATACTCGCTAAGAGTTATAATAATTCCCAAGCTATCCAAGAAATCATTCACACTGACCATAGCGGATTTACAGAGCCGATTTTGACCAACGGGGATTATGCGCTCATCGACAGCTTAACTTCAGCCGACAATGAGAAAATAAAAGCTGACTCGACCCAGGGCAATCAAAGAGCAGAAGGAGCTGAGGGGAAAAGACCATTGGAATTTATTCTCAACAGACTTGAAAGCAAATGGCTAGATAGCATTGCCAGAAAAAGATTAAAGATAGCCGGAATACCTGATAGTTGGACTAAATAAAGTATCCTGCTAACACCTTCTTCCATCCCGAAAGTTGTGCATCCGCTATACTATCAGAACATATTTTTTATAGACAAGCCCAGTAACCATGACAACCAAAATGCAACTTCAGCACCCTGCCGGCAAAAAAGCGGTACGTATGGAAACGGGCAAGTATGAAACCCTGAAGCAAGCTGTTTTGAGTTTCCTGAAAGAAAGAGGCGAAGCTACGCACACTGAAATATCAGAAGCCGTGACCCAGAAGCTTAGTAAGCACAATACGCCGTTCAAGGGATCTGTTGCCTGGCATATGGAGTGGGTTAAACTGGATCTGGAAGCAAGAAAGGAGATTGAACGCGTGCAAGGCCAGTCGCCTGTACAGTATAAGCTGGCATAACCGCTTTGGCATACGTAAAGCTGCTTGCGCCATTATTATAAACATTTGAAAAAACGGAATCCGGATAGCTTTTGGCTTTACTAAAGGCATATTCGTACCTTGCCTTTAGCGCTATGGCACCTCAAAAGAAATTACTCCCAACAAAGAAAGCGGGTTTGCACCCCAGAAACTGGCATCGTGAACGCTACGATTTCACGCAGCTTGTTAACAGCTGTCCGGAACTGGGGCCGTTTGTTACGCTAAATGCCTATAACGATGCGGCTGTAAACTTCTTCGATCCTAAAGCGGTGAGGATGCTGAACAAGGCTTTGCTAATGCACTTCTACGGCATTACCTACTGGGACATCCCTCAAAATTACTTAACTCCACCCATTCCCGGCAGAGCAGACTATATACATCACGTAGCAGATTTACTAGCGACCTCAAACAAAGGCAGGGTACCAGCTGGGAGCAAAATAAAATGCCTGGATATTGGCACCGGGGCCAGTTGCATTTACCCCATCATCGGGCACAAAACGTATGGCTGGGCTTTTGTCGGGTCAGACATTGACCCTGTCTCCGTTAAATCGGCCAGTAAGATAGTTGAATCCAACCCTGCTTTGAAGGGGAATGTGGAACTACGGCTGCAGCAAGAGCCCAGGCATATCTTTCACGGCATCATCAGGGAAGACGAATACTTTGACCTAATCATATGCAACCCGCCCTTCCATAGCTCATTGGCAGAAGCCCAGGCAGGAACCATGCGCAAACTGAAAAACCTGCAACAAAAGAAACCTGCCAAGCTTACCCTGAACTTTGGTGGCCAGAAGGCCGAGCTGTGGTGCGCAGGAGGGGAGGCCCGGTTTGTAGAGAGCATGGTAAAAGAAAGCAAGCAATTCGCTACATCCTGTTTCTGGTTCACAACCCTGATCTCGAAAGCTGACAACCTGAAAAGTGTTCGCTATGCTATAGAAAAAGCAGGTGCTACAGATGTAAGAACCATTGAAATGAGCCAGGGAAACAAAGTGAGCCGCCTTGTCGCCTGGACTTTTCTGGATGCGGGGCAGCAGACAAAATGGAGAAATGCGAAATGGGTTTAGAAAGTATGAATTGCTAAAACACTTACATGCTTTCCCATGTTCTTTAATCCACACGTATAAAAAGACCAACGTAAAAACCACATCCTATGAAAATAGCAAAAGATCCATCAGAATATAACACGCTTACCCCCGAGGAAGCCCGCATTATTGTAAACAAAGGCACAGAATACCCGGGTACAGGCGAATATGAGCATAACAAAGCCGAGGGTGTATACTTGTGCAAGCGCTGCAACAACCCACTTTATACTTCAGAGTACAAGTTTGAGTCGCATTGTGGCTGGCCCAGCTTTGACGATGAGATAACCGGCGCGGTAAAACGCATACCAGATGCTGACGGAAGACGTACCGAAATCGTTTGCGCCAACTGCGGTGCGCACCTGGGGCATGTATTTGAGGGGGAATACCTGACTGAAAAAAACGTGCGCCACTGTGTAAACTCGCTCTCTATGAAGTTTGTGCCGGTGGATGAACTGGAAAAGCAATAGAAGTAAAAGCAACAGCCTGTTTGCAGTCGGCTGATATTTAAAGCGCCAACACATGGTCCGGAACCAGAAGGTAGATCTTAAAACGCGGCAGGATGAGCCGGGCATTTATACTTGCTCATCCTGTGGCGAAAGGTTGTTTGAATCCAGTAAAAAGTTCGATGTGGGTTCGGGGTTTCCCAGCTTTTGGGCGCAGATAGGGGAGAACGTGGCGCTAAAGCCGCTAAACACCTATGGCAGGCAGCGCACTCAGTTGCTTTGCCAACAGTGCAGCCAACATTTGGGTCACCTTTTCGACGATGCCCGTACGCCCACAAAGGTGCGCTACTGCGTTAATAACGCCGCCATAAAGTATAAACCTACCTAAAAAGGCCATTGCCTTTTTAAAATTGCTGGAAAATTTAAAATTACCTATTGGTAAGGCAGCGTGTTGACAACAACCACAATTACAGCCAATAAAGCACCCACACCAATGCCTGTGCCTGCCAGTACCTTTCCTGTTTTCTTTTTGCGGGCCTGGTCTTCGTATCCTTTCACGTAGGCCGGGTCTGACAGATAGCTCACATTCGATACGGGATTGTTGTGGGCTTTTGGCCTGGTGAACCCAATAGCAGCCGTGCCTGCCAGACCATAAGGGATAAGGAGTCCGCAGGCGGCTGAGCCCCACATGGCTCCGTTGCCTTTGTAGTACCGAAGGGCATCTTCACGTCCCAGCGCATACATTTCATCGGGGTTGGGGGCGGCAGTAGCCCCGCTCTGGGCAACCGGCAGGTTTTCAGCAAACACTTCCTTTGTGCCATTGGCATAGCGCACCATAAATACATCTGCTTTCGCAATACGGTGCAGCATGCCCTGTGCAGAGTCGGGGTGCTGGTACACGATGTTCTGAAGCGTGATCTCGGTAACGCGGGCGGCAAGTTCCTCTCCGTTTACTTTCACAATCACATCCTGGGCAAAGGCCTGCTGCACTACCAGCGCCAGCAGGGCCAGCATAAAATACTTTTTCATGGGCAAAGCATGTTTGGTTTTGTAAAACAAGTAACTAGTATTTGCGGGCATTAAACCCAAAAAGCACACTAAAACGCCCTCCGTCTTTGGAAGGGGCAAAGGCTATGTTCACCGGGAAATTTACCCCCTGGCTCTGGAAGTTAGTACCTGCCGCCAGCACAATGCCGGCCCCGCTCAACGATACGTTCGGCCCAACGCCAAACTCCAGCCCCTTGGCGCCTCTTATACCGATCAGGGCACTCAGGCTGGGCAAGAACTTACCCTGCTCCAGGCCTCCTACCAAAGGCACAAACTCAAATAAACCCGACACGCCGTTGTCCAGCGTAAATACCCTGGTTTCGAATTGCCAGCCAAACTGGGTCATAAAATTGTTGATGTCGGTATCAAACTCGTCCCTGATGTTGTCGGTGTACCGCTGGCTAAGGATGGTGAACCCTATGCGGGGACCAGCCAGTTTCAGGCTTTCCTGCTCGTAATATCCTTGCCTGCCTGGGTTCCTTAGCACTGGCTGTGTAGCAGCAGGCCTTGCCACTTCGTTGAATATTTCCTTGGTGCCGTTTTCATACTTTATCATAAACACCTCGGCTTTGGCCACAGAAATTACCGGCCCCTCCAGGTTATCAAAGCGCTTGTACCTAATAGCGTCCAAGCCTATTTCCTGGACCTTAACTTGTAGCTCGTCGCCATTGCGTTTCACTAACAGGTCCTGCGCCTGGCATAAAAGGCAGCTAAGCAGGGCAATGCACATCAGCGTGATCTTTTTCATTGTTTTGAGGATTAATTAAAGTATTTAACGATATAATTTATATAAAAGTAAGTTAGCAGCAGAACAGGGCCAAGCCATCTTTACACTTTACAGGACTTTTAAAAATAAGTTATAGCTACTATAATTTACTGATTTACAATAGTATATAATTTTTATATCAGACTTTATGAAATTTTAGTTACCTTGAAACAGGCAATAAAATACTGATAATAAGTCGGTTTAGGCATGGACGATCTGAAAATTACCCTGGATACCCTCTCAGAGGAGGATAAGCGCGAACTGGCCATGTTTATCAAGCGGCAGAAAAAGAAGCAGCAGCGCAAGGACCTGGAGCTTTTTCAGATATTACAACAGCCACAGAGTTTCACACCGGAGCAGATAGTGTGTCGCCTATACCCCGAGGCGCCCAACCCGGTGGCTTACTACGCCCTGCGCAAGCGCCTGGCACGGCACCTGACCGATTTTATATTGCTCAAGCGCACCAAACAAGACGTTACTGCCGCCTCCTCTATCATGGGCCTGCTCTCGCTGGCCAGCTATCTTTTCGATGCGCGGGTAGACCGCCTGGCCTGGTCGCACTTGCGCAAGGCCGAGAAACTGGCACAGGCCAACGAACAGTATGACCTGCTCAACGCCGTGTATAACCTGCAGATCGAAAAGGCGGACAACGAGTTTGCGGACCCGCTGGAGCGCATCATCGGCAAGCGAAACGAGAATAAGAAGATAGCCGACGAAGACGAGCGCGCCAACATTGCCAGCAGCATTATAAACCAACGCCTGCATGCCGTGCGCCAGCAAGGCAGCGACCTGCACTTCGATAAGATCATGGAGGAAGTGCTCCGCGCCTACAACCTGCTGGAGGCCGTAAGCAAACGTCCTTCGCTGCTATACAAACTCATGTCCATTACCCGCAGTGCCATACTTGCCCGTAAGGATTTCCTCTCTTTTGAGCCCTACATCATTGGGCAGTACCAGGAGGCGGAGCAGCGCTTTGGCTTTAAGAAAGCGCACCAGTATTATAAACTTAGCCTGCTGTACATGATTGCGCACGTGCTTTACCGCAATAAGAAATTCGGGCAGTCGCTGCATTACCTGGGGCTTTTGGAAGAGGGTATGCGTAAGGAAGGGAAAAGCCATTATGCCCTTTTTTATCCGCGCTATATTTTCCTGATGGTGGCCAACCTGGTGTTTCAGCGCCGCAACGACGAAGCAATTGACCTGATGGAGCACCTGCTCTGTAAAAGCAAGCTGACGCTGGGTACCAAAGACATGCTTACGGCACAGTTAGGCCTAAGCTTTAACTACTTTGCCCAGGGAGCCTATGCCAAAGCAAACCGGGTGCTCATGAGCATAAAGCGTTCAGATAAATGGTGCGAAGGCAAAATGGGGCGGGAATGGGTACTGAAGAAAAACCTGGGGGAATTGATCCTGCAGTATGAATTGGGCAACGAGGACCTGGTGCTGAACAAAGTGCGGGCTATAGAGCGCACCTTCGGGAAACTTCTGCACGGGCAGGTTTATAAAAACGTAAAGCATTACCTGCAGCTGATCAAATACATGCTCGACCAGCCGGAAGCGATAGAAAGGCCTGAATTCGTACAGCACGTAGAGGCTACACTGGAGTTTACCACTTTCGAGAGCACCGATATCCAGGCCATGAGTTTCTATGCCTGGCTTAAAGCAAAAATGCTTCGCCAGCCCTACTATACGGTACTGCTGGAACTGGCAAACAGCGCCTGGGAGAACAACGCTGAAAACCAGTAATTTTTCAGCAAATTGCGGCCAGGGCTCCTGCGTAGCCTGCCATCTTGTAAAACGCGCCGGTAGGTGGTCTTCCTGCTTGTTTAACCTGGATTAACGCAGGGCTTAAAGCGCCATAAAACCTTTTCAATATTAAACGAACAAAACCTTGAGCACATACTTTAAGAAGCGATACAATAGCTTTCGGTTTGCCTTTAACGGCATAAACGCTGCCCTGCGGTCTGAGCCGCACATGCGTATCCATATTTTGTCGGCGGTGGCAGTGGTTATAGCCGGATTTGCCTTGCACGTTAGCCGTACAGAGTGGGGCCTGCTGGCAGGGAGCATTGGCCTGGTGCTAACGGCTGAAATCTTTAACACAGCTATTGAAACCCTCACCAACCTGGTTTCTCCGGAAAATAACCCCCTGGCAGGCAAAGCGAAAGATCTGGCCGCAGGCGCTGTGCTGACAGCTGCGCTAACGGCTGCGGTAATTGGTGCCATAGTGTTTGTGCCTTACCTGCTTGCTTTCACCGGTTTATGGCCACACGGTACTTAAAATGAAAGGATAAACGCAGTGTTTAGCAACTTCGCGCCAACCGCCCTGTAATTAAAAGGAAAATATTTACCTTTGCGCCCTCCTTCTAGGTAAATGAATATGGTAAAGGCGAAAATAGATGTGTGGGCCATGGCATTGCTACTGCTATGCTTTACCACGGCTTGCCAGCCCGGCAGGTCAACCCAGCGTACTGCGGATACTTCTGTAAACAATCAGGCCCATCCGTGGTTGAACAGTTTAATAAAACAGTTACAACAGGAAGAGCCTGCGAATCCACCCGCCAGCATATACCGTTACACCTACCATGGGCAGGAAACCTATTACCTGACCGGCCGCTGCTGCGATATGCCGAGCAAGTTGTTTGACGCGAAGGGCAATATCATTTGTGAGCCCGACGGTGGCATAACAGGAAGAGGGGATGGCCGCTGCCCTGATTTTTTTAACCAGCGGGAAAATGAAACTTTAATTTGGGAAGATAAACGAGAACGCTAAGTAAAATGACCGGAAACGACGTATTAAAGAATCTATCAGAATATAATATCTGGGCAAACCAGACCATGCTGGATGTATTCAGCGCTCTACCCGAAGTGCCTGCCCAGGCCTCACGCCTACAGAGCCATGCCCTGAACGCACAGGCTATCTGGATTGCCCGTATCACAGGCACAGAGAGCCCGGTAAAAGTATGGCAGGAGCACACGCTCGACGAGCTAAAGGAGCTGCACCGGTATGCCTCCTATAAGATAGCGGAGTTGGTAGCCAATGCGGATGAAACAGAGTTTAACCGCCTCATCAGCTATACCAACAGCCAGGGCCACCAATACAGCACGCGCGTGCTGGATATACTCACGCATGCTTTTAACCATGCTACATACCACCGCGCGCAAGTGGCCACCGACCTCCGCAAGAGCGGGCATACGCCACCCAACACAGATTACGTTACCTATGTGCGTGAACTGATGGGGCAGGTGTTCTAATTGTAAGTAATTGCCTGCCAGTCAAGCTTTCTAGCAAAGTAGAAAAACACGCTGGCATACTTTGTTATTCCTGAGACTTGATTAAATAAAAGAGGAACCCTCCGATGAGAAGGGCTCCTCTTTTATTTTAACTGCGCTTAAAAACCCTGGCAGGCTATTCGGGCAGGGCTACGGTGCCCAGGTCTTTGATCTGGTTCTGCGACACACTTACGTTTTCAACCGTTTTGTTGTGCGCGTCACCTTCCGTGTAAAATTTAACGGTATAGGTACCGGCGGGTACGCCTTTAATCAGGAAGTCGCCGTTTTCGTTGGCAAAGCCTCCAATGGTGTCGTTCGCAGCGGATATTACAAAGATGCCCGGCTCATAAGCTGCCGGCGTTACTTTTCCCCTGATGCCTCCGGCTACTGCCTGCGTAAGCGTGCGGATCACAGGTTTCAGGTTATACAAGCCGTTGCCTCGCGGCACTACCGATTTAGCTGCATCAAAGTCCAGCAACAGCACATAGGTAACATCGCTTTCCAGGTCGGCATTGATCTGCAGTTTTACGCCTGACTGCTGTCCGCTGGGTGTTTTAAGGGGCTTAACGGTGCCATCCTTCAGCTTTAGAGAATTGTTATCGCCCAGTATGAGCCTGATCTGTGAGATCTTTCCGGCTGGTAAGGTTGAGCTGGCCAACAGGGTATCGTTGCCATTCGCAAAATCGAGCAGGTTGTAAATGCCGGGATTGATCTCATCCAGCGTGATCCAGCCTTTCTCGTCCCCGTCGGCATCTTTGTGCACCTGCACCGAGCGTACATCTATGTTTACCTCTTGGTAGTCGCCGGGTGCATCCGTCATGCGAACTTGCATTTTAGCAGTACCTGTGGTATCGTTATCACTGTCGCATGCGCTGAACCATACCAGGCAGCCAAGCATAAATGGAATAAGGTTTTTTCTTTTCATAATCATTGTACATTAAAGTTATCTGCCAAATATCAGGCAGGAACATGAAGACAACATGAAGGATTAAAAATAACGTTTATTTATTTTTAGGGATACATTCAGTAATTTTCCCGCTACCTGTTGCCTTCTTTTGCAAAGGGAAATAATTGCACGAAATTACGTTCACCCTCCAAAGAAAGATGCCCGGAGCATCTACTCCGGGCATCTTTCTTTAAAAAGAACAAGTCAAAACCTAATTCCTTTCATAAAACCGCTAATTGCATTAATCTGTTCCCGTTTTAGTGGTATCCTGTTTTACTGGCTCTTGCTTGGGGGTCGGCTTGGGTTTAGGCTTCAGGAAATCGCTGATCTTATCTGCTGCCTGCTTCTTAATCTGCTGTTCGGCTTCGCTGCGTTTCTTCTGCAGCTCCTGCAAAGCCTTTTGCTCAGCTTCCATTTTCTTACGGTCCACTTCGGCCTGTATGCTGTCCTGCAGCTGTTGCTTACGCAGATCTACCTGTTTCTTAGCCAAATCCAGTTTATTTTCAACGGCCTCCTTCACAAACTCAGTTGCCTTCTCTTTTACAGACCCGCCGGTCAGGGCCACTTTCGGATCGGAATAGGTGCCGCCGATATTCAGCTTCAGCGTTACCCGCTCTGATTCCTGCATGTTCTCTTTGCCCAATATGTTGGCTAGTTTTGAGTTAACCTCCCGGCCCACTTTGCCGGCGGGCACGTTAAGTGCCGTGATATAATCCAGGCCGCCATCTACGCTGGTGCTACCCCCCACCGACATGCCAATGTTGCCAACGTTTATGTCGAAAGGCTTTACCACAAACTTCCCATCCACAATCTGAGCATCGATATACCTGTTCTCGATCACAAAGTTTTTCAGATCCTGGAAGTTGGTAAGCGAGCTGATTTTGTTCAGGATCGGCACGTCTTTCACCGCTGCCTTCAGCACATTAATCACTCCCTCGCCGTCTAAGGTCTGAAACACAGGAATCATATCCTGCCCCAACTCACCGGCAAAGGCGAACTTCGTGGAGAATTTTCCCTCCAGCACTTTGGCGATCGGAGCAAACACCTTTACGGTGTTAAAAGCATCAAAGGCCTCCTTAAAGCCCAGGTTCTGAATGTCGAGTTTCATATCGAAGAGCGGGTGCAACAGGTCTTTGGTATTGTAACTTCCGCTGGTCGCAAAGGTGGCTCCAAGTGTGTTAAAGGTTACTTTATCTAACCTGGCTGTCATGTCTTTCACTTGCACCTGCCCGTTCATGTTGTTTAGCTTCAGGTTCGAGTACAGCACTTGCTTGGCATCGATGTTAAGCGTCACATCCAAGTTTGCCGGCACTTCCACCACCCCTTCCGTAGAGGCGTCAGCCGGGGCGCCCTCATCGTCCACCATCCACTCGTTCACATCAAACCGGTTAGAGCTGATGTTAAAGTTACCGCGCAGCGACTGGTTATCAGCCAGGGCGTAACCCAGGTAGTTCGAGAGGGAGCCTGTGGCCCGAATATCGCTTTTGCCGAGGTAACCGCTCAAGCTTTGTATCTGAATGCGATCGTTGTTGAAGGTGCCCGTCGCCTTATCAATGCGCAGTCCGTTTGGCAGATCGGTGCTTACATACTTCAGGTCGTTTACGGCCACCGTGCCGTTTGCCTGCACATTGGCATACTTTTCAGCTTCAATATCAGACATTTTGCCCTTTGCCGCCACATTTGCCCTAATCACCCCGGCCAGCGTGGTATTCTCGATCGGGAAGATCTTGGTCAGTTTGGTGAGGTCGAGCACCCCATCCACTTTAAAATCGAAGGCGGGTTTGTCAATGCCCACTATCAGGGCACGGCCCTCCAGGGGTTCGCCGGCCAGGGCCATTTTAAAGTGCTGTATGTTGATGCGGGTATCGTCGGTGTTGCCGGTCTTGTTCAGAATGTTGCCCGCCAGGTTCAGACGCTCTATCGGCTCCGGAAAATCCTTCGACTTCACGTAGCCGTTGGTCAGCACCATGTCCGCATCGATCACCGGCATTTTGGTGTCGCTGTAGGTTCCTTTGGCATCGGCATCCACTTTTAGCAAGCCCCGCAGCGTCATGCCTTCTATCGGGAACACTCTGGTCAGCTCCTGCAGGTTTACGTTCGCTTTCACGTTTCCATCCACGTACATGGGCTCCAGCCCACGCACCAGCACACGGCCGTCAATGGGGTTATTTCCAAACTCCATGTGCAGCTGCTTTACATCTATTACTGTTTTAGCTACGTCGCCATCCGGGTTGTCTACCAGCATGTGCACATTGATATTGGTGGCCGCCTGCGGCATGTCAGGGTACTTAAACATGGCATCTACTACTTTTAACTCTGTTCCAAAGCCCGGCAACAGGGTATCGTTCAGGCGCCCATTTATGTAACCGTCAAAACTGAGCTTGCCTTTTGTCTGGATATCTTCAAACTTATCAGAGTACATGCCCGGCACCACCGAGAGCACGCTCTTAAAGTCGGCATCGGTTGCTGTAAAAGTCAGGTCCATGGCGATGGTCTCCTCGGGCATCAGGATAGAGCCGTCGAACTTAAAGGGCAGCGAGTTCAGCCGGATGCTGTTATCCTTAAAAGTATAAAGCGACTGCTCCAGGTCCATGCTCATGGTAACATCCGCAGCCAGTGTCGCGTCCTGGATATACTTTACCCCATCGTACACCATGCTAAACTTCTCGGCCGTGGTCTCAGAGACCATGTCAAACACGTCCTGCTCAAAATCTCCGCTGCCGCTGTGGTTCACATGAAACCCTGCCAGGCTGAGTGGTATGCTGCGGTCATCGTAGTACAGGGTACCGTTTTCTACCTGCCATTTTTTAATGGCCATTTTAAAGTCTGAAGCCGTAGTATCGGATACGTTGGTCGTGGTGTCCTCTATAAGGATGTCCCAGTTGGCTTTGCCGCTTTTCAGGACAATAAGCTTCACTACAGGCTGGTTTAAGGTAATAGAGTTTACTTTTAACTCGTCCCCGCTGATCACGCTCATCAGGTCAAGCCCCATAAAGAAGGAGGGAATGTAGGCCAGCGTGTCCGTTTGGAAAGAGTCTTTGCCGACGATGGAAAGGTTATCTACGTTCAGGGATAGGTTAGGGAAACTCCTGAAAAGGGACACACTTACATCATCGGTCTCGTAGATGACCTGTGCGTTTATATTTTTAGCGATCTCTTTGTCGAGGGTTTGCTTAATTTTATCTTTGAACAGAACAGGCACCAATGCTGCGGCAACAAACAACAACGCCAGAAAGATAAAAAAACCTAATGCTACTTTTTTCATTCGTTTAAATAATTGGTAGTAAAAATTATAACAGCTTATAGTAGCTAAACTATATATTTTATAGCTAAAACCGTGCAGAATATTCTTAGCCTCTCATCAGATATACAGTTACACCCTGTTAAATGGTTTTGAGAAAGCTTTTTTATAAGGGATTAAAGAGCGTGTATGGCAGCCTGCTGTTATGCCTGTGCTGTGTTTCGGCCTGGGCCCAGGAGGCCCATTTTACGCAGCTTTATGCGAACAGGCTTTACCTGAACCCCGCTTTTGCAGGCATGGACCACAGCTGGAGCGTTTCGCTGACACACCGCAACCAATGGCCCGCCCTGAACGGCTCTTTTATAACGAACCAACTGGCCGCCGATTACAGCCTCGAAAATACTAAAAGTGCAATTAGCCTGCTCGTGCAGCAGGACGGGGCCGGCATCGGGGGCCTTCAGAAATTACAAGCCACGGTTGGTTACGCCTACCAAACCAGGGTAACCGACAAATGGAGCATGGCAGCAGGCCTGGAGGCCACCTTTGGGCGGCTGCAGGTGAACTATGGAAACCTGGTGTTTGGCGATCAACTTTCTGACAACGGGCTAGTGGCGCTCACATCGGCGGAGGCTAATAATTTTGAGCCCAGCAGTTATGTGAGTTTTGCCGTGGGCGGCCTTGTTTACACCGATCAGCTTTGGGTAGGTTTAAAAGTAAGTAACCTAAATAAACCAAAATTCGGATTTGCAAATGAAACAAAACTACCCCAAAGTTACGTTGCTAATGCTGGTTACAAGTTCTATGCAAAATCATATCAGGAGCGAGGCCAGCTGTTTGAGCTAAGTTTTACACCTTCAGCAACTTACATTCATCAATTAAATTTTAACCGGTTCGACCTTGGCTTACACACTATATACACACCTCTTACGTTAGGTATAATATATAAAGGAATTCCTGTAGTTTCTGAAGCTAACCAGGAGCAGGCGCTGGCCGTAATAGCTGGATTACGCCTTGAGAACCTTAAAATTGGCTTTAGCCATGATATTGGCCTTAGCGAATTTAGCAGTCAGGCGGGTGGGGCCAATGAAGTTACCGTTGTTTTTGAACAACTAGCGTTAAATAAAATCTTTCAGAGCAGATCAGGGCGGAAAATTAACAAATTCATTCCTTGTCCGGCATTCTGATTTTATTTATAATTGCATATTAAATTACGATACAAGAATCTAATCTAAACTGGGTACTATTTTTATGAAGTTTGCAAAGTATCTAACAGTTGTCGCTTTGGGAGGTCTTCTCCTGACATCCTGTTCCAAAGGAAAGCAGCCAACAAGCAGAGACCCTGGTAATTACAGCTCCGCCACTGGTATAGAGTATGGCGAAGACGAAAAATCTTTTGCCGTTAATGACTACGCTGACATACAGGGAGGCCCGGGCCTTATCTTTATCGAAGGCGGCCGTACTGTGTTGGGATCGATGGAAGAGGATGTGGCCATGACGCGCGACAACGTGGAGCGCACAGTTACGGTAGCCTCTTTTTACATGGATGAAACAGAAGTAGCCAATATTCACTGGCTGGAATACCTGCATTACCTGAAGCAGGATTCCCTTCCGGAGGTATACACGGCCGCTTTACCGGATACAACCGTGTGGTCAAATCAGTTATCCTTTAACGACCCATACGTAACGTATTACCTGCGTTATCCTGGTTTTCGCTTTTTCCCGGTGGTTGGTGTAAGCTGGCTGCAGGCAAACGATTACTGCGTGTGGCGTACTGCTAAAGTAAACGAAAACCTGGCCGGACAGGCAAAAGGAGGAGGCAAAAGAGGCTTGTTTGGGCGCAAACGCGGTGACCAGGCAGCAGAGTCCACTAAACCGGCTATTGAGTCAGGCTACGTATTGCCTAATTACCGCCTGCCGACGGAGGCAGAGTGGGAGTATGCTGCCCAGGCTATGATCGGCACACAATATTCTGAAGACGAGAACCAGAACAACCGCCGCCTTTACCCTTGGGACGGACATCAGGTGCGTAACCCTTACGGCCGTAAGGAAATGGGCAAGTTCCTGGCTAACTTTAAGCGTGGGCGTGGTGACTATGCTGGTATTGCAGGTGCCTTAAACGATGGTGCCATGATCACGGACTATATCTACAGCTACCCGCCAAACGATTTCGGTTTATACAACATGGCAGGAAACGTGAACGAGTGGGTACAGGATGTTTACCGTCCGCTTTCTTTTGAGGATGTGGAAGACCTTAACCCTTTTAGAAGAGACGGTTACCTGGATGAGTCTGAGAACTATGACTCCAGCGAAGGATTCCACTCCCTGATCAACGATGAGGTTCGTGTTTACAAAGGGGGCTCCTGGAAGGACGTTGCTTACTGGTTATCTCCTGGCACACGTCGCTTCATGGCGCAGGACTCCTCTACAGCAACCATTGGCTTCCGTTGCGCCATGATCAACGCCGGCTCGAACAGATAGAAAGTATAAGCACTACGTAAAAAACCCCCTGGAAGCTCTCCAGGGGGTTTTTTACGTTACGGCTTTAAAACTATCTTTTCATCTTAGTATCTTCTCCTATTTCTTGCCAGCCAAAACCCGCAGTTCCTCATCAATGCGCTGGTTCCAGCGCTGCTGTGCCGCCTGGTCTATGCCATGTCGGGTTTCGGTATCGTACTGGTCCTGCAAGCGGTTCATCTCCCTGAACGATTCGATGTACTGAAACTGCAGGATGCTGTTGTAGTCTGTTAAAGTAAGGTTTTCGGGCTGCACCTTTTGCTTGAAGCGCTCTGACACCAATTTGGCGATATCGAAATGGCGCTGCTCATGGTTCAGGCTATAGGCATCGCGAGCAGCAGTTTTAACCCAGGATGAGCTCTTCACCACAAACACTTTCATGATCAGTTTCAGATCGATCACCCCGTTCGCTACCTGCGTCTGCCCTTCGTAGGAAAAGCCCGGGAAAACGGCCGCCGCATACTTACTGGATGCTTTGGGCAAACCGGTAAAGTCTGCCCAGTCCAGTAAGCGATGGGTGCCATAGAAAACCGTATCATTGGCCAAAGGAACCGCATAGTCCTGAAAACTGACCTGAATGGCCTTTGCAAATAGTTCATTGCTGTCTGCTTCCCGCTCTATCCAGGTGTTGAAGTAGCGCAGGCCCTCAACAAGCGTCTGGCGCAGCACAGGTTCTACCACATCCTGCTTGCTGGCCAGCCTGATGTACCGGGCTCCCCCTTTAAACTCCAATAAAGGAACATTGCCGCCTTCGCCCTGCAGATCAAAGGCCAGGTGCACCGCAACCGTACCGTTCACCCGCCCTTTTTCCCCGGCTGTCTCGGTTACCTGCACTTGCTTTAACCTGGCCACTATGGGCCGCAACGAGGGGTCCTGCTTCAGGCTTTTAGCCATAAACTGCCGGATAGCAACCAAACCTCCTCCCACAAGATCTACGGGAACCGCAGCGGTAGACAGACTGCCGTTCGCCGACACCGGCAGGAGGTAGGCAACCGCTCTTTTATCCTGCCGCTCGTCCAGAATCTCGGACACAAAGAACTCCTTCGGCGTAAAGGGCATTGGCTCAGCGCGTAGTACCAGCACCGCCGGATTGCCTTTCGGCTGCCCGGCAGCCCATAAACTGGCTAACAACAAAGCAAAAATGGCCCAGAAAGCTACCTTATAACTTAGGCGCAACCCGCCGGACCTGCTTCTATCGTGGTTAAGATGTCTGCTCCTCTTCATTCAAATGCGCTGCTAAAATTTCCCTCTCTTTAACACAGACCCAAACAGCTTCGGTTCTGAAGGGTATTATTCTTAACGCTATTACCCGTACTTTATGCGGCTGCAATGGCAACCACGCTCACCTCCAGGGCGCCTGCCCCCAGCAACGCGACAGCGCAGGCTTCCAGAGTCGCCCCTGTTGTCATCACATCATCTACCAACAAAATGCGCTTGCCCGCTAGCACCGATGCTTCCTTCACCAAAAACACTTGTTCCACGTTCTGCCACCGGTCCAGTCTGTTTTTGCGGGTTTGCGTGCCGGTGTCAATGGTCCGCACTAAGCCATGGGCCTCGTAAGGCAAGGCCATACTTTCCGCCAGGCCACGGGCAAAGCACTCTGACTGGTTAAAGCCCCTGCGACGCAGCTTGTGCTTATGCAAAGGCACCGGCACAATCAAGTCGAACTGTTCGGTGTATTGGTGCTCCGCCAGAACAGTGCCATAGCGGTGCCCCAGGTGCTCGCCCAGATCCTGGGCTCCTTTATACTTTAGTTTGTGTAACAGCCGCTGTACCCGCCCCTTGGAGGTAAAATGGAGATACGAGAAGGCAAATCGCACCGGTACTTTACCCCAGAAACGGCGCTGAAACGGGTTGAGCTCAGTGGCGCCATGCACATGGCAGTCTGTGTACGGCAACTTTATGCTGCATCCTGTGCAAATATATTTCTCCCCACGCGCCATTGCCCCGTCGCAGGCATAGCAACTTTCAGGAAACAGCAGCGAAAGCAAATCGTCGAACATTGGCCGGATGCGTTGGTTTAAGGTATTGTAGTTATTTTCGCGTAACTTTATACATATACTTTTAACAGCTATATAAGCAATCAGAGCATAGAACAATGAGTTTAGTAGAAGAATTCAATGATTATCGCGAGCGCATGAACGAGCGCATCATGTCGTATGACAACAAAGTGATTAAGCGTTTTTTTAACCTCGATACCAACACCTACATGGAGGGTGCCCTGGATGTGAAAACGAAAGAAATGCTGGGTTTGGTTGCCTCTATGGTGCTGCGCTGCGACGACTGCATTAAGTACCACGTGGGCAAGTGTTACGAAGAGGGGTTAACGGATGCTCAGATTATGGAGGTGTTTTCCATTGCCAACCTGGTGGGAGGCTCCATTGTAATTCCGCATTTCCGCCGTGCCGTGGAGTACTGGGAAGAGCTAAAGGAGCGGGGAAGCGCCGAATAAAGTTATTTTAAACCGGTTAAGCCATTCCTTTTTCTTTCAGGCATTATAGGAAACGGCGCTTAACTTTTACCTGGAAGCATGAAATTAGATCTTGAATCCGATAATTTAGAGCATAACTGGACGCAGCTGCGGGCTGCGCTCATGAAGCAGTTCGGCAAAAAGCCAGACATGAACGCCATCCTGTTTCTGATCGGTATACAGGAACTTGGCAGGGGAATCAGGGAGTTTACAAAGGAAGAGAAGCAGGATCTGATGCACATTGCCACATGCAAGGTGTTCAGCCTGTCTGGTTATTACGAGCTTACGGGCACCGACGAGGAGGGATGGCCCCATTATAGAGCCGTAAAGTCTATCCCGTTTGCTAACCTGAGGGAGCAGGAGAATATGCTGAAGTGGCATGTCATCGAGTATTTCAGACATGCCGACGAAGCTTAGGCTGTTCAGAAAACTACACTTACCATCATACTTTCTTTTGCTTGCCTGTATCCCTGGCAAGCAGGAGCAAGGTTACAATGAGGAGGCTGTTCAGAATTTTATACTTCATTATTGGCTAATTGATTGTCGTGACCTCTTATACGTGGAACGCGACTCAAACATACACCCATGAAAATTATCACTTACAATGTGAACGGCATCCGGGCCGCTATTACCAAAGGCTTTGACCAGTGGCTACAGGCGGCCAACCCCGACGTGCTTTGCCTGCAGGAAATCAAAGCAGACGAGACTACGTTTGACAGCGCCTTGTTTGAGGACATGGGGTACCATGTTTACCTTCATCCAGCCATTAAGAAAGGCTACAGTGGGGTGGCTATCCTCTCCAAAGAAAAGCCGAAGCATGTAGCCGTCGGCTGCGGAATAGATTGTTACGATGCGGAAGGCCGCGTTTTACGTGCAGACTATGGCGATGTGTCGGTGATGAGCGTATACATGCCCTCTGGCTCTAGCGGGGAGGAGCGTCAGAGTTTCAAGTTTCAGTGGATGGACGATTTTCATGGCTACATCAATGACCTTAAGCAAACGCTGCCGGGGTTGGTGGTCAGCGGGGATTATAACATCTGCCACCAGCCGATAGATATACACAATCCGAAATCGAACGCGAAAAGCTCTGGCTTTTTGCCTGAAGAGCGGCAGTGGATGGCTACGTTGCTGGAAAGCGGGTTTATAGACTCCTTTAGGCACTTTAATACGGAGCCGCACAACTATACCTGGTGGAGCTACAGGGCAGGGGCACGCAACAAAAACCTGGGTTGGCGTATTGATTATAACATGGCCACCGAAAACCTGCGCAATCGCCTGGTGCGCTCTGCCATCCTGACAGAGGCAAAGCATTCAGACCATTGCCCGGTACTGCTTGAGTTGGCCTAAAAATGCTATACTAAACCCGACTAAAAAGAAGTTATAGTAGAGGTGCCCTTTCGATTCTCTTTTCGTACTATATTACAGTATGTTAAGCTTTTTGGGTTAATCCATCACTCTAGTATATATCCAGTAGGTATCCTTAAACAAAGCGAAAAAAGAATGGACCAAAACGATGCCATGGACCAGTTGCTGCGTCAACTACAGGAGTTCAAGCAGAAATTCTACCTGAACATGTTGCTCAGGGGGAGTATTTTTGCTGTCGGGCTCTTGTTGTCCATTTACATCGTTTACAGCTTACTCGAGTATGTGTTTTACTTCCCGGCCCTGGTGCGGGGGTTCCTGCTTTTCTCCTTTGTTGCCCTGGTTGTCTATGTTTTTGTCCGTTGGATCGCCAGGCCCATCAGCGCCCTTGCCAAACTCAGCAGAGTACTCTCCGATGAACAGGCAGCCCTGCACGTCGGCACCCATTATCCCGAGATCAGGGATAAGCTATTGAATGCCATTCAGTTAAAGAATTTTGACCGAACCAATGCCCTGATAGCCGCCAGTATCGAGCAACGCTCGGGTCAGCTATTGGGCTTTCAGTTTAAAGACGCGGTGACGTACCGCGAAAACAGGCCCTTGTTGAAATACATTGCCCTACCAGCGGTCATCGCTTTGCTTATTGTGTTGGTATACCCCAGCATTTTTGTGCAGGGCACAGAGCGTATCATTAATTATAAAAGACATTACACCCCGTTGGCCCCCTTTAGGTTTGTGGTGAAAAACGACACGCTGCAGACTTACAGGGGAGAGGACTTTAACCTGAAAGTTGACATAACCGGCAAGGCTGTACCGAACGAGGTGTTTATCAATTACAGCGGAAGGCGCCAGAAGCTTGCACCTGGGGCTGATGGCATTTACACCTATACTTTCAAACAGCCGCAAAAGAACGTATCCTTCCAACTGGAGGGGTCGGGGTTTATGTCGGATACCTACCAACTTGAATTGCTCTCACGGCCTAACCTAAAAGATTTTTACCTGGAGGTACAGTATCCGGCTTACCTAAATCGAAAGCCCGACTACATTCAAAATACTGGCAACGCCACCGTGGCGGAGGGCAGCACCATCAAATGGCAGTTTAAAGCAACAGAAACGGACCGCATCCAATTAGCCTTTGAGCAACCAGAGCAAAAGCTGATCGCACAGAAAGACGGGAACAGTTTCAGTGCCCGAAAAGAGTTTACCCAAAGCCAGAACTACAGCATTAAACTTCAGAACGAGCATAGCTCCAACAAAGAACAGATAACTTATCAGATCAACACCATCCCGGACAGGCACCCTCAAATAAGCCTGGAGCAATACCAGGACACCGCACTTTATGCCTACACGGTTTTAGGGGGAGATGTATCGGACGACTATGGCTTGACCCGCCTTTCCCTCTTCTACCGTATCTCACAGAACAATAACCCAAAAGCCGCTTATAAAAGCATCACCCTGCCCCTTGCCGCCCGGCAAACCAGCCAAACCTATTATTACCAGTGGAACACAGCTGCCCTAAACCTACAGCCCGGCGATAAAGTTGAGTATTTTGTGCAAGTCTGGGATAACGATGGCCTGCATGGCCCCAAAAGTGCCCGCTCCCGCAGTTACGAGCTTAAAGTGCCGGACAAGCGCGAACTTCAGAAGGAGCTTGACAGCAACTCGCAGTCTGTGGCCAGCCAGTTGAGCAAAACCCTGGAGAAAGCAACTAAACTTGAAAAAGAGCTTTCGCGGTCAGAAGAGAAAATGAAGACCAAGCGCGACCTGAGCTGGCAGGACAAAAAGCAGCTGGAAGACATGGTAGAGAAAAAGAAGCAGTTGGAGCAGGACATTGCCTCCATGAAGGAGCTATTCGACGAACTCAACAAAAAACAGAATATGCTCGGTGAGCAGCATAAGCAGCTAGCCGAAAAAGCACAGCAACTGCAGAAACTAATGGCCGACCTGCTTGATCCCGAAACCAAAAAACTGTACGAGGAGCTGGATAAATTACTGCAGCAGCAACAGCCAAACGACGAGGAGTTACAGAAGATGCTGAGCAAGCTCAATAATAAGGAACGTAACCTGGAGAAGGAACTAGAGCGTACGCTGGAGCTTTTCAAGCAGTTGCAGTTCGAGCAAAAACTGGATAACCTCACGGATAAACTAAAGGAGATGGCGCAGGAGCAGAAACAGCTCTCGGATAAAACAGACCAGAAGGAGCAGGAAAACGCGCAACTGCAAGAGCAGCAAAAAGAGCTTCAGCAGGACTTTGAGGATGTAAAAGAGCAAATGAAGGAGCTCAAAGAGCTAAACGACAAACTGGAAAGCCCAAATCAACTGGATGAGGAACAGCAGAAGCAGGAACAGCAAAGTATAGAACAGGACATGCAGCAGAGTCAGCAGCAGCTCCAGAAAAACCAGAATAAGAAAGCAAGTGAGTCGCAGCAAAAAGCCGGGCAGAAGATGGAAAAGATGGCGCAGGAAATGGAGCAGATGAACAGCTCCATGAGCATGTCTGGAATGCAACAGAACCTGGACGATCTGCGCGACATACTGGAGAACCTGATCAAGCTTTCTTTTGATCAGGAAGCTCTGATGAAAGATTTCCGTGGGGTAAACCAAAGCGATCCGCGTTTTATCACGCTCTCGCAGCAACAGCTTAACCTCCGCGATAATGCCAAGGTGGTGGAGGATAGCCTTTTTTCATTGGCCAAGAAGGTCTTCCAGATCCAGTCGTTTGTGACCAGGGAAGTAGCCGCCATGAACCAAAGTATGGATAACAGCATGCATGAGCTCAGGGAACGCAACGTGGGCAAGGCCACTGCCCAGCAGCAACTGGCCATGACAAGCATGAACAACCTGGCCCTGATGCTGAACGACGCCCTGAAGCAAATGCAGCAGGCCATGCAGCAAATGCAGGGGAGTATGGCCGGAAAACAGAAGGGGAATAAGCCCAAACCGGGAAACATGGGGGAATTACAGGACCAATTGAATAAAAAAATCGAAGATTTGAAAAAAGGAGGCAAATCAGGTAAGGCACTTTCTGAAGAATTAGCTAAATTGGCTGCCGAGCAGGAAGCGCTCCGGAATGCTTTGAAAGAAATGGAGAAGCAGGGCCAAAAACCAGGCGAAAACGGCAAGAATGGCGAACTGGGAAATATCAGTAAGATGATGGAACAAAGCGAGACTGATCTCGTTAATAAACGTTTGACTGAACAAACCATTATGCGTCAGCGCGAAATACTGACCAGATTGCTACAGGCAGAGAAGTCGATGAAGGAGCGCGAATTGGACAACAAGCGTGAAGCGAAAACTGCTCAGGATATTGCCCGAAGGGTTCCTCCTTCATTTGAAAAGTATTTGAAGTCAAAAGAAAAGCAAACTGAATTACTCAAAACTATACCGCCAGCACTTTCTCCGTATTACAAGCAGAAAGTAAATGAGTATTTTCAGAACATAAGCAAATAACAAGCACCTATTTTACACTTAACGATTAATATGAATCAGGTAAAAATTCAGATTCCTTCGCTAATCGAAAACATCAGAGTAATTGAAAGTTTTATAGATAACTCTAAAGATGAATTCGAGTTTGAAGATGATATCTATGGTAACATTATGGTTGCTGTTACGGAATCTGTGAACAATGCCATCCGTCACGGAAACAAGTTTGATAAGGATAAAAACGTATACCTTACCCTGCAAGTAGAAAACAACCAATTGTATTTTGAGATCGAAGATGAAGGCCCGGGTTTTGATTACGAGAACCTACCGGACCCTACTGCCCCTGAAAACCTGGAGAACCCCGGTGGCCGCGGCATCTTTTTAATGCGGAACCTTTGCGACGAGGTTAATTTCTTGAACGAGGGGAAACGCGTGCAATTAGTATTTAATATCATACCATCCCAGAATGGAGGATCTAATTGAGTTTTTTAGCGAGAATGTTGAGTTTGAGCTAAAAGATCCAGAAAAAGTTTCGGAATGGATTACAACGGTTATTGAGGAGCACAACTTAGAGCTAGTTAACCTCACCTATATTTTCTGCTCCGACGATTACCTACACGAGATCAATGTGGAGTACCTTGATCACGACACCCTCACCGACATCATCACCTTCAATAATGCCGACGAAGAGGGCACTGTTGAAGGTGATGTCTTTATTAGCATAGACCGAATACGGGATAATGCAGCCGATCTCAAGCTCCCTTTTGAGGATGAACTGCACCGGGTTATCATCCATGGCGTCCTTCACCTGATGGGTTACAAAGACAAGTCAGAAGATGAGGCCCGGCTGATGCGCAAACAAGAAGATTCTTCCTTATCTTTGCGGAAATTTTAATTGCAAAAAGGAATTACCATCCCCAAGACGGTGTTTCACGTGAAACATCTCTAAATCCAGAAATACATGTTTCCAGAATACGATATAATAGTAGTTGGCGCCGGACACGCAGGTTGCGAGGCGGCGGCAGCGGCGGCTAAAATGGGCTCGAAGGTGCTTCTGGCTACGATGAACATGAACACCATTGCGCAAATGTCATGCAACCCCGCCATGGGTGGCGTGGCGAAGGGGCAGATCGTGCGAGAGATAGATGCTTTGGGTGGCATGAGCGGCATCATCACAGACCAGACGATGATACAGTTTCGGATGCTGAACAAATCAAAAGGTCCGGCCATGTGGAGCCCACGGGCACAAAGCGACAGAATGCGATTTGCCGAAGCGTGGCGCCTGACCCTGGAGCAAACCGAGAACATAGACTTTTGGCAGGATATGGTTACGGGCATTACCGTAGCAGATGGAAAAGCTACCGGAATACAGACCAGCCTGGGGATAACTATACCCGGAAAGGCTGTTGTATTGACGAACGGCACCTTTTTGAATGGCATTATCCACATCGGAGAGAAACAGCTGGGAGGGGGACGCGCAGCAGAGAAATCAGCGAAGGGCATTACCGAGCAGCTCATTTCCTTGGGCTTTGAAGCTGGCAGAATGAAAACGGGCACACCGCCACGGGTTGATGGCCGTTCGTTGGACTACAGCAAAATGGAAGAGCAATACGGAGACGATAAGCCATCCAAGTTCTCATACACTGATACCGTGCCACTCCAGAAACAACGGAGCTGCTACATCACTTACACCAACGAAGAGGTACATGAAATCCTGAAAACCGGATTCGAGAAATCACCCATGTTCCAGGGACGTATCCAAGGACTAGGGCCCAGGTACTGCCCCTCAATAGAAGATAAAATAAACCGGTTCGCGGACCGAGACAGACACCAGATCTTTGTGGAGCCGGAAGGATGGAGCACGGTGGAAGTATACGTGAACGGTTTCTCCAGTTCGCTTCCTGAGGACGTGCAGTTAAAAGCGCTGCGTAAAATAGCAGGCTTTGAAAATGCCAAGATGTTCCGCCCGGGTTACGCGATTGAGTACGATTTCTTCCCGCCTACGCAGTTAAACCTGACCCTTGAAACCAAACTGGTAAATAACTTATACTTTGCCGGGCAGATAAACGGCACCACAGGATATGAGGAGGCAGCGTGTCAGGGATTAATGGCAGGTATCAACGCACACCTGAAGATCAATGCACAGGCTCCATTTGTACTGAAGCGCTCCGAAGCGTATATCGGCGTACTGATTGATGACCTTGTGAACAAGGGCACAGAGGAACCCTACCGCATGTTTACCTCGCGGGCAGAACACCGCATTCTGTTGCGCCAGGACAATGCCGATATCCGCTTGACCAAAATGGGTTACGCACTCGGATTGGCGGATAAAGACAGACTGGAAAATGTGGAAAAGAAGGTCGTGGAAACAGGTGAAATCATCGCCTACTTAAACAATAAGCCGATTGAGCCAGAGGATATCAACAGCATGCTGGAAAGCTTGGGATCTGCACCAATAACAGAAAAGCAGCGCGCAGGCCAATTAATCAGGCGCCCTAACGTTGAGATAGAAAACATAGCTGCCGCTGTACCGTCCGTAGCAGAATACCTGAGCAAGTTTAAAGCTGACAGTGTGGAGCAGGCCGGAATAGCAGTAAAGTATGAAAGCTATATTGAGAAGGAGTACGCCATGGCTTTAAAAATGAATGAGCTGGAGAACTACCTGATAAAGGATAAAGTAAATTACGGAAATATTCCTGCCTTGTCGGCAGAGGCAAAAGAAAAGCTACTGAAAGTACAGCCTGAAACCATTGGCCAGGCTGCAAGGATAAGCGGCGTAACACCTGCGGATATTTCTGTGCTAATGGTATACCTGGGAAAATAAATGAGCTACGAACGACTGGAACAATGCCCGATCTGCGGGAAGGAAGAGTTTAAAAACTTTTTAGTAGTTACTGATAATTCCATATCTAAAGAGAGTTTCGTGATTGTGGAATGCGAGAACTGTTCGTTAAAATTCACCAATCCCAGGCCCGATGCTGACAGTATAGGAAACTATTACGAGTCAGATGATTATATCTCGCACAGCAACACAAAAAGCGGTATTATCAACAGAGCCTACCACGTGGTGCGCTCCATTACCACAAAGCAGAAAGTAGAGCTTATCAACAAGTATGCCCCGGCGAAGGGCACTGCTTTAGACTATGGATGTGGCACAGGGGTGTTCCTGAAAGCCTGTAAAAAAGACGGCTGGGAAATAAGAGGAGTAGAGCCCAGCGAAAAGGCAAGGGAGATTGCCTCCTCAGAAACTGAAGAGATCATCGCCTCTGATCTAAACGCGCTGGACGGTGAAAAGTATGACATCATCAGCATGTGGCATGTGCTGGAGCATATCCACAGCTTAAACGAAACGATGGCGCAGTTGGTAAACATGCTGCAGCCAGACGGCACGATCATCATAGCAGTGCCGAATGCTGATTCGCATGACGCGGAAGTGTACAAGGAGAACTGGGCTGCCTATGATGTGCCCAGGCACTTGTATCATTTCACGCAACCAACTATGAAACGCCTTCTGAAAAAACACAAACTGGAGCTGGAAGAAGTACTGCCAATGAAATTTGACGCCTATTATGTAAGCATGCTGAGTGAAAAGCATAAGGAAGGCAAAGCGAAAATGATTAGCAGTGTGATGAATGGCTTTAAGTCTAATAGCCACGCAGAAAAGAACGGGAACGATTTCTCGAGTCTCATATTTATAGCAAAGAAGAAGTAAACAAACAGTTCAAGAGAAAGTAAAAGGCAGGCGAAAGTTTGCCTCTTTTGCTTTTATAAAACAGGTAAACCATGAAGCTAGGGCATATTTCATTGCTTTTATCCACAGTCATTGCCATCACATCGTGTGCCAGTGTAAGCGCCCCGGAGGGAGGCCCAAAAGATGAAACCCCGCCAACGCTGGTCAGTAGCAGTCCTTCGGATCAGGCGCTAAACGTAAAATCGAAAACGATAACCTTGACGTTTGACGAGGAAGTGCAGCAAAACAACCTATTGAAAGAATTACTCATCACACCTAATACCCAAAACAAGTATAAAATCAGGACTGACAAGAATGAAATTAGCCTGGAGTTTGAAAAGCCCCTGTTAGAAAACACCACCTACTCTTTTAACTTCAGAGAGGGTATAACAGATATCACAGAAAAGAACAAAGCCCCAAGCATCGTCCTATCGTTCAGCACCGGCGCATTTATTGACTCCAGCAAAGTAACAGGAACAGTGGTAAACCTACGGACACAGAAACCGGAGGCAAAAGCAATTGTGGCGCTTTACCCGACAAATGATACACTAAGTATCCGAAAAAACAGGCCCTATTACCAAACGGAAACTGATGCAGAAGGCAATTTTAAAATAGCGAACGTGCGGCAGGGAGATTATAAAATCTATGCGCTGACTGAAAAGAATAACAATTTCTACTACGATTCGGAAGAGGAGAAAATCGGATATCTAACCAACCCTGTTACCGTTACCCCAACTACGGAGCCAGTGAAATTACAGCTAACCAAATTCGATACGAAAAAGCCTATCTTGTTAAAAAGGGAAACCTTCACGGATCGATTTGTGGCCAATTATAACGAAGGCATAAAGCAATTCACAGCAAAGACACAAGGGCAGCAAAAAGACACACTGTACTATAAAATAGGAGCGGATGGCAGAAGTGTAGAGCTGTTTAAAACCGATAATTACAAAGGTGGAAAAGCCTTGGTAACCGCTGTTGATTCTGCCGGCAATATAGCCTCTGACACACTTGAAATAAAGTTTGAGGGGAAACGAAATACCCGAATAAAGGGGGCAGCTTTGAAAGTTGTTAACACATCGGAGAATGCATACGCCGAAGGAAAACCAGTAAAAATTGAACTGGAAACCCCGGTACGAATAACAGGAAAAGAACCTATCCAAATTTACGCGGACTCGACTTTACTAAAAAAACTAGATTACCCAGGGCTTGTCTCAATAGATCCGACTAAGACGGAGCTTAGTTTTATCATGCCTGTGCTGAATGCAAGGAATAAAGCGTTGACCATAGTGCTGGACAGCACTATGATAAAACCTGGCACAGGAGGACCAATTAAACTTAGCCCAATTCCTATAATAGTAGAGCAATCTACCGGCACCGGAAGTATCTCAGGAAAAGTCCAGACAAAATTCACCTCGTATACAATACAGTTGCTCACGCCCGATTACAAAGTCGTGAAGGAAGCAGGGGAATCAAAAACCTTCCAGTTCAAAAAGCTTAAGCCAGGCAGTTATCTGATACGGGTACTGGTAGATGAAAACAATAACAAGGTATGGGACGCTGGCTCACCAGATTTCGATAAGGCTCCGGAAAAGGTTTATCTGTATGCGAAGCCCATTGACGTAAGGGCAAACTGGGATCTGGAGGATGTCGTGTTAGAATTCTAATAAAAACAACGGATATAAAAAAAGGGAAGGCTTTAGCAGGAGTGGTCGGAAGAAATTCTGACCACTTTTTATGTTTTAAAGAGCTTGTCCAAGTCTCCTTGGCAATGAGCCACCACGATGGCAATAGCCAGGTTTCTGATTTCCATAGCGAACCTGC